>JAENIZ010000005.1 GCA_016844485.1 Gammaproteobacteria bacterium
CCTGTCATTCTGGCAATGCTGGACATCTGGTATGTTAATTTTTTCAATGCCGGGACACTTGCAATCATCCCCTATGATCAATCATTAAAGATGCTGCCAGATTACTTAAGTCAACTCATGATGGAGAGTAACGGCAAAAGCATTACCCAGGATAATATCAATATTGATTATCATACTGCCCCGATCATATGGGGAGGTGTGGGTACAAACTCACAACATGCCTTTTCCCAATTACTGCACCAGGGTACTCGTATGGTGCCTGTGGATTTTCTTGCTGCGTTGAACAGTCCCTGTAACGAGAAAGACCACCATAAAATGCTGCTGGCCAACTGTATTGCCCAAAGCAAGGCGTTGATGATGGGTAATGCTGATGGAAATAAGCGGAATACCTCACATTATAAAAATATTGCAGGCAATAAACCGAGTACTACCATCCTGTATAAATCATTAACCCCGGGAATATTAGGGGCATTACTTGCAATGTATGAACACAGAACATTTGTACAGGGCTGTATCTGGAATATTGATTCATTCGATCAATGGGGAGTGGAATTGGGTAAAACCCTGGCAGGCCCCATTACAGATGAACTGAATGGCGAGGAGATTAACCCCTTACACGATGCCTCAACCCGGGAACTGATTGCGAGATTCAGAAAAAATCGTTGTGATTAATAATATTCCGAACAAGTATGAAATAATTTTTATTATTAATTATCGGCTGAGACAGCCTTCTGTGTTGTGAGTGACAGGCGTTTAACCAGTGTACGTAAAAAGATCTTGTTAAAATGCAACTGACATCCCACTGACAGTTGATCAATCATGGTGCCGTTTATCTTTATCAATTTGACAAAATCCCTGGCACGTATCGTCGCGGTACGTTCCATATTGGCCAGATATCCCATTTCACCAAAACAATCTCCCACCTGAAGACTGCCTACTGTTTTTTTATCTCTTACAACTTCTACAGAGCCGGCAGCAATAATAAAAAATGCATCATCAATATCACCTTCCACGATGATCTCACTTTCTTTTTCATATTCCTGCCATATGCATGCCAGGATGATTTCCCATATTTCCGCATCTGAAAATCCCTGGAAAAAATCCAGCTGTTTTACAACGGTAAACTTTTCTTTAGCCGCCAAATCTTCCTTGGGCTTTTCAAGATAATCAAATGCCAGACTTAAATCTGCGGCCAGATTTAAACCCATCTTGTAACGCTTCTTTGTATCTTTCTCCAATGTATGGTGAACAATCTTCTCCAGAATTTCGGGAATGTCCGAACGATAGGTTCGCAATGGCGGCTGTTTTTCATTGATTATTTTATGAATCAACCTGGAAAAACCGTCAGCAACAAAAGGATGTTTTCCTGCCAGTAATTCATACATGACGATGCCCAGTGAAAATAAATCTGTCTGATTTGTGATGTTATCTTCCTGTACCTGTTCGGGGGACATATAACGTGGAGAACCGACGAATCCCATGGGCATGGTAGCGGAGGTTTCCGCAGTCATTAAATGGGCAATACTGAAATCGCCGATCTTGATATTCATATCCTTGCTGATAAGGATATTGGATGGTTTGATATCACGATGTATAACTCCTACACGGTGTGCATAATCAAGGGCCTTGGCACATTTAAAGACGATTTCAACCACCGTTTCATAAGGAAGTAAATTTTCCGAATTGCAATATTGTTTGAGGGTCTGGCCACCTTCAACAAGCTCCATCACTATGTAACATGTTTCACCCTCGGCACCGGCATCCAGAATTTCAATAATATTCGGGTGCTTTAATTTGCCGGCTGTGTGTGCTTCATTGAAGAACATCTTGCGATAACGCGCACCGGCTTCAGGGCTTTTGAGTGACTCGGCGAGAGCGACCTTTACGGCCACAGTACGATCGGTAAATGGATCGTAGCCTTCATAAACAATCCCCATGCTGCCACGGCCAATCTGCCCTTTTATCTCATACTTGCCAAGTTTTTCAGGTACGTTGGTAGTCATTCAAGTTATATTATTATCCAGGCTGAAATTGATTTCAGACTGAACCAGAGTCCCTCAAATTTATATTTGTGGTTGATATTCTTAACATTATTTCAGCCACTTATATTACAATACTACTGTAAAGTGGCATATCTTGGTAGGGTCAGTGTAATCATTTAGCTAATAAATCCTGAATGGATGCCCTGATTTTAAATACTGTTAAATAACCTGAATACTGAGGATTAACCTCTTCAAATAACATGCAGGCCGTTATACTGGCAGCGGGTGTTGGACAACGTCTCGGTGATACTTTTGACCACAAACCGAAATGTCTGCTCAAGTTTGGTGATGCCAGTCTGTTACAAAGGCATCTGCACATACTCCGGCACTACGACATATCCAAGATTATAGTAGTGACTGGATATCAACCCGGTTTGATTGAAGAGGAGATCTCATTCTCGGACGCTGTGGATATCACTACTACTGTACATAACCCAAATTATAAAAAGGGAAGTATAATCAGCATGCTGATCGGACTTGAACAACTTGGTATTGGACAGGATTTCATTTTGATGGATGCTGATGTTCTTTACGATCACCGGATTATCTACCGGTTAATCAATTCAAAAAATAATAACTGCTTCCTGCTAGATCAGGATTTTGAACCTGGCGATGAACCGGTAAAGCTTTGTGTGCATAATGGACACCTCGTTGATTTCCGGAAACAGATCGGCAAGGATCTGGAATGTGATTTCCAGGGTGAATCCGTAGGATTCTTCCGCTTTAGCAGAGAAACTGTAACCAGGTTAATAACTCAAGCCAAGGCATATTTGAACCTGGGTGACGATAAACAACCTTATGAAGAATGCATCCGGGATCTCCTGCTTGAACATCCTGAAAATTTCGCGTATGAAGATATCACCGGGCTGCCCTGGATTGAGATCGATTTTCCTGAAGATGTGATGCGGGCAAGAAGTGAAATACTCCCGCAGATTACGCAGGTACAAATGTGATGGCAATTAATAAAGCAGATTTAAAAACCCCTGGAAAGAGTACGCAATTGCGCCAATTGCTGATGTCGCCTAAGCTAGAATTCATCATGGAGGCGCATAATGGAATTTCTGCGCGTATCGTTGAGCAGGCGGGATTCAAGGGTATATGGGCGAGCGGCCTGGCCATGTCAGCGCAATTTGGTGTGCGTGACAGCAACGAAGCGAGCTGGACACAGGTGGTCGATATGCTTGAATTCATGTCTGATATCACTCACATTCCGATATTGCTGGATGGTGATACAGGTTATGGAAATTTTAACAATATGCGCCGTCTTGTCAAAAAACTTGAGCAACGCAAGATCGCTGGCGTCTGTATTGAGGACAAGCAGTTTCCGAAACTCAACAGCTTTATTGATGGAGAACGTCAACCACTGGCAGATATCAATGAATTCTGCGGAAAGATCAAAGCAGGCAAGGACAGCCAGCAGGATCCTGATTTCTGTATTATTGCGCGTATAGAAGCTTTCATTGCCGGCTGGGGACTCAGTGAAGCGCTACGGCGGGCAGAGGCCTATCACAAGGCGGGAGCAGACGGCGTTCTGATTCACAGCAAACTCTCCAGACCAAATGAGATCCTCGAATTTGCAAAGGAATGGGCAGGACGTTCTCCCCTGATAATCGTCCCAACAACATATTACAGTACCCCCACTGAAGTATTCCGCCGTGCAGGCATCAGCATGGTGATCTGGGCCAACCAGATGATCCGCGCATCTGTGGCTGCCATGGAAAAAATCATCCGTCGCCAATGTTGAAGATAACATTGCCCCGATAAAAAGGATATTTGCATTGCAGGGAGCGGATGAACTGGCGCGCGCACAGGAACGTTATCTGAATATCGGTCGGACTGAAACACATGCGATTGTACTCGCGGCCAGCCGCGGCAATGCACTCCATGAACTGACTCATGACAAACCGAAAGTCATGTTGACCATTGGCGGGAAAACATTGCTCCGGCGCTTATCCGATGAATTCAAAATACAATCGATCAATAAAATCACTGTCGTTGCCGGATATAAAGCCGATGCGATTGATACCAGCGGCATTGAGTTATGCATCAATCATAACTACGAATCAACTGGAGAACTGAATTCCCTCCTCTGTGCAAAAGAGCGCTTTCATGACAGCATGATTATTACTTACGGTGATCTGCTGTTCAGGGGATATATCCTGCGCGATCTACTGGACACCCCCGGAGAAATTGTTGCCGTCGTTGATTCCGCCCTTGAGGATAGTCATAAAAGCGGTTCGCCCGATTATGTCTATTGTTCAAAACCGGATGATCGATCCATGTTCAGCCAGGACATTGACCTGCGTCATATCTCGGAGAACGAGGCATGTGATATCGGCGACCCATCAGGCCGATGGATCGGAATGTTACGTGTTCAAGGTGAAGGGCTGGTGTGGTTAAATAACGCCCTGACTGAATTACAGAAGCGCAAGGATTTTTCCAGTCTGACAATCCCTGATCTGCTGAATCATCTCGTTGAACAAGGTAACCCAGTCAAGGTGCACTATATTCATGGTCATTGGCTGGATGTGAATTCGATAGAAGACATCGATCGTGCAGGTGACTTTACCAAGTGACGTGCAAGGATGATGTGCATGCGACCTACATGGATGTAGGAAGGTAGAGCAATGCAGGAGCAATTGCCGAGATGCACGAATGTCGCGATGATAGGACGACCTACACGGATGTCGGAAGTGCAGATAACGCAGGAGCAGTTATCTGCCGACTTACATGGATGTATTAGTGCCGCGGAAAGCATGGATGCTGAGAGCGGCTATCAGAGAGCGACCGCACAAGTGCCGTCACAGGAGCGGCCCTGATGGTAGCGAATACGTCAAAAAGATAAATACGAAGGAAGGCCATTGATCCAGGCAGAAGAATTTGTCGAGGCTGCCCGCAGGTTGGGTTTCAAACGTTACACAGGTGTACCCTGTTCCTTCCTGACGCCCTTTATCAATTACGTCATTAATGCTGATAACCTCGAATATATTTCTTCCTCCAACGAGGGTGATGCATTGGCAACTGCGGCTGGCGCAGCAATTGGTGGTGAACGATCGGTTGTCATGATGCAAAATTCCGGGCTTGGTAATGCAGTCAGCCCGATTACATCACTCGCCTGGGTGTTCCGTATCCCCGTTTTGATCATCTCCACACACCGTGGCGCGCCAGGCGTAAAAGATGAACCACAGCATGAACTCATGGGCCAGATCACTAGTAAATTATTTGACACTATGCAGATACTCTGGGAACCGTTTCCGGATGAAACAGCATTGATTGAACCGGCCCTGCAGCGCGCATTGAACCATATGCAAAAGGAAAACAGGCCGTATGGATTTATCATGCATAAAGGCACTGTTGCCAAACATCCATTAAAGAAGGATTCCGTCCCGCGTATAACAAACAGAACGACACAGCGTAAACACTTCGCGAGCAAGAGTGATAAAGGACTGACAAGAGGCAGCGTACTACAACACATTATTGATCTCTCACCGGAATCTGAGACAGTCATCATCGCTACGACCGGCTACACCGGCAGGGAATTGTTTGCACTCTCTGACCGGGCCAATCATTTATATATGGTGGGTTCCATGGGCTGCGCCTCATCTCTCGGCCTCGGATTGGCACTTGCACGGCCGGACCTGCAGGTTGTCATTGTTGATGGCGATGGCGCGGCGTTAATGCGTATGGGGAATTTCGCCACTATTGGCACGTATGGCGGTCCAAATCTTATACATCTTCTGCTCGACAACGAGGCACATGATTCCACGGGGGCACAGGCCACCGTCTCCGGTAATGTGCAGTTTGCCGATATTGCCTCTGCCTGCGGTTATGCCGTTGCCTATGATGGTGATGAACTCAGCCTGATCGATGAATTATTATCAACCGAAAAAGTTACAGGCCCGAGGTTCGGGCACCTGAAAATAAAAACCGGTACGATGGAAAATCTGCCACGGCCGGATATTAAACCACCTGAAGTACTCCGGCGGTTGATGCAGCATATCGGTACGAGTTTCTGATGAAAAAACAAATATTACTCAATCCCGGCCCTGTGAATCTCAGCGAACGTGTACGCAAAGCCCTGCTGCAGCCTGATCTCTGTCATCGCGAA
The DNA here is from genome assembly GCA_016844485.1 of Gammaproteobacteria bacterium. Taxonomy (GTDB): domain Bacteria; phylum Pseudomonadota; class Gammaproteobacteria; order Eutrophobiales; family Eutrophobiaceae; genus JAENIZ01. The sequence continues at coordinate 6,151 of JAENIZ010000005.1, forward strand.
GCTGAGTTCGTTGATTTGCAGAATTCAATCCGCAGCAATCTGCTGGATATTTATCAAATGAGCCATATCCAATGGGCCGCCATACTCCTGACTGGATCAGGCACCGCGGCTGTGGAGGCCATGCTTACCAGCATGATCCCGGACGATGGTCACGTGTTAATCATTGAAAACGGTGTGTATGGTGAACGTATGTCCAGGATGGCGGAGATCCACCATATCAAACACACGGCACTGCGCCACGCCTGGAATGAAGAGATTAACCTTGAACAATTGAAAGCTGCGCTGCAGCAGAACGATATTTCCCATGTGGCGGTTGTGCATCATGAAACCACCACCGGCCGATTAAATAACCTGTCAGAGATTGCGAACATATGCAAAAAGAAAAACATTCCGTTACTTGTGGACGGTGTGAGCAGCTTTGGCGCAGAACAAATTAACTTCACTGACTGGAACATCGGCGCGTGTGCCGCAACCGCGAATAAATGCCTGCATGGCGTGCCGGGTACTGCGTTTGTGATTGTCCGGCGCGATCTTATAAATCAGGCGAACGTGACGTCTCGCACACTTTATCTTAATCTGAAAGATTATCTCAAACAACAGGATGCCAACGGCACACCGTTTACGCAATCCGTGCAATGCTTCTATGCACTGGCTGAAGCACTGATTGAATTTAAAGAAGAAGGTTGGCAGACACGTCAAAAGAAATACAAACAACGCATGAAGATCGTACGCGATGGCCTGACTTCACTCGGCATTCAACCGTTGTTGAATGAAAAAGAATGCTCATGTGTCCTGAACGCCTTTCACCTTCCAAAAGGCATGACCTACGAACAACTCCATGACACGCTGAAAGAAAACGGATTCATTATCTATGCCGGCCAGGGTGGACTGGCAAAGACCATCTTCCGCGTATCCTGCATGGGTGATATTACAGAAAAGGATATGCAACGATTTGTTTCTGTAATAAGAGGTTTGTGAATATCAATTTGTTTCCAGAAAATATTGGAACGTGCTTGTGAGGAAAGAAAATATAGCGTTTAATTGGCCCCACGAGAAATATAATATATGAAAGTAATTGCAAAGAGACTTATTCACCATTTAGGTTTTGACATTTGTGTACAACCGCTATATCCGTCGGATCTCGATCAGGAATCTGTTGATATTATTCGCAGAGTTAAACCATATACAATGACCAGTACTGAACGTTTGTTTTCGCTGATTCAAGCAGTCAGATACGTGCTGAAAACGAACATCCCGGGTGATATTGTCGAATGTGGTGTCTGGCGCGGCGGAAGCATGATGGCAGTGGCATACACACTCAAACAGCTTGAGGTATGTGACAGGGATTTATATCTGTTTGATACTTTTGAAGGCATGACAAGACCTACCAATGATGACATCGATTTTCAAGATCAACCAGCCTCAAAAAGATTTGAACGTAGTCAAAGGAGTAACAATAGTTCTGAATGGTGTCATGTCTCGATTGAAGATGTACAACGCAATCTGTTTACTACGGAATATAGCAAAGAAAGAATAAAATTCATCAAAGGCAGAGTTGAAGATACAATTCCTGATTCCGCACCGGACCGGATTTCAATACTAAGACTCGATACAGATTGGTTTGAATCCACCCGGCATGAACTTACTCACCTTTATCCGCGATTGTCCAAGGGTGGTGTACTCATAATTGACGATTATGGACATTGGCAAGGGTGTAGAAAAGCGACGGATGAGTATTTCGCCCAACATAACATATCCATCCTTCTCAACAGAATTGATTACACTGGAAGAATTGCTGTGAAGTCATGAAACGCAAGCTTGACCATTTAGCGATTATTTGGTGATCCAACCCGTCAGTGTGTGTTTCATTGCATCTTCCACGGAAAGATCGATTGGGGTAAGCCAGTCCTTCGGCATAAACAAACTGAAACCACCTATCTGGTAGCTCATCGGAATATAAACGACCGCCTTGCTGGTATTGTCTTGGATGCCGCCCGGCATCTCCTTGAGTTCAGGGCGCATGATGAACCCGACTATTTCAACCGGCAGACCGGGCCATTTGACCGCCACTACCTTGCCGAAGCGCCCGCCCTGTTCCGGCGCAAGATAATTTGTCAGCTCTTTGATGGCATTGAACAAGGTCTTGACCAGAGGGATGTGCCTGAGCAGTTCCTCAACAAGATTAATGGGACCACGCAGGATTCGCGAGGACATCAACACGCCGAGGATGAAGATCGCGATCAGGCTAATCGCAATCCCGGTACCTGCAATATACGGCACATCGGGGAACAACCAGACGAACCCCTTGTTGGCCAGTGAATCCGACCATACGAAGAAATAATAAAGCGGGTAGATGGTCAGAATCAGGGGCAACAGCGTGAAAACACCGTGCAAAAAATATTTTGTGAAAGTTTTCATGAAAGTCTTCATGATGGTTCCCTCATGTTGTTACCACAGGATGTTTTCCGAACACCGCGCGCGGTGCTTGGATCAGGCGGGCACGGAATGCCACCGGTGTATTACCGGCTGTCAGGCTTTCTGCACTTGCCGTGCGCTTCGGGTCTGATGTGAATTGCCGCAGATAAAATCCAGGAAGGCCTCTTTGGTGAGACCGGCATCTTTCAGCATATCCTCACGTGAGCCATGCTGTATGAGCCGATCAGGTAAACCATAATTGATAATCCGCCGGGTAATACCATGTGCGGCAAGCACTTCGTTGACCGCACTGCCGGCACCACCCTGAACAACATTATCTTCAATTGTCACCAAAAGATCGTGTGTCTGTGCCATTTGCAGGATCATCTCATCGTCGATGGGTTTTACAAAGCGCATGTTGACAACGGTAGCATCGAGTTCCTTGGCAGCGGCGAGTGCGATATCAAGTACCACACCGAAAGAGAGTATTGCGATTTTCTTTCCTTTGCGCCGCGACTGTGCCTTGCCAATCGGCAGCGCGGTCATCTCCTTCTGTACTTCCACTCCGGGGCCGCTGCCACGCGGATAACGTACCGCTGCGGGTTGATTGAGCATGAAGCCGGTATAAAGCATCTGCCGGCATTCATTCTCGTCAGCAGGCGCCATGATCACCATGTCGGGCAGACAGCGCAGGAAGGAAATATCGTAGGAGCCGTTGTGTGTTGGTCCATCGTTGCCGACGAGCCCCGCGCGATCGATCGCGAATAATACCGGCAGCTTCTGGTTAATAACATCGTGAACGACCTGATCATAGCCGCGTTGCAGAAACGTTGAATAAATCGCGACAACAGGTTTCAAACCATCGCAGGCCATGCCGGCTGCGACCGTGACACTGTGCTGCTCGGCAATACCGACATCGAAGTAACGATCAGGGTGTTCTTTAGAAAAGCGAATGAGATCGGAACCTTCGCGCATGGCTGGCGTGATTGCGACCAGCCGTGGATCAATCGCTGCCATGTCGCATACCCAGTCGCTGAAGATCCTGCTGTAAGTCGGCTTGGACGGTTTGCCTGAAGGCACGATACCCTGTTGTGGATCAAATGGCGTAACACCATGATACTTGACCGGATCCTCTTCGGCCGGTGCGTAACCCTTGCCCTTCTTGGTAATGATATGCAGAAATTGCGGTCCTTCCAGCTCGTTGACATTACGTATTGTGGCCAGCAAGGCAGGTAAATCATGGCCATCAATCGGGCCGATATAATTAAAACCGAGTTCCTCAAACAGGGTACCGGGAACGATCAGTCCCTTGACGTGTTCCTCGGCACGGCGTGCAAGTTCCCAGGCAGTCGGCATCTTTGAAAGCACCTTTTTACTCCCCTCCTTGACCGTCGTGTAAATCTTGCCGGACAAAATCTGGGCAAAGCGGTTTGACAGGGCGCCAACATTCGGAGAGATCGACATATCATTATCATTGAGGATCACCAGCAGGTTAATGCCCAGATCGCCGGCATGGTTCAATGCCTCGAAGGCAAGACCGGCTGTCATGCCGCCGTCGCCGATAATCGCGACTACCTTGCGATCACTGCCCGTCTGTTTTGCCGCAATCGCCATGCCGAGTGCTGCACTGATGGAGGTACTGGAATGGCCCACACCGAAAGCGTCATACTCGCTCTCATCGCGTTTCGGGAACGGGGCCAAACCCTGCCATTTACGAATGGTATGCAGGCGATCACGCCGCCCCGTCAGGATTTTGTGCACATAGGCCTGATGGCCGACATCCCACACCAGCCGGTCCTCCGGCGTATTGAAGATATAATGCAGGGCGATGGTCAGTTCCATCGCGCCCAGGCTTGCCGCAAAATGCCCGCCGCTCTGACTGACGGTATGCAACAGAAACTCACGCAATTCTTTTGCCAACGGGATCAATTCCGACTCGGGCAGGTGGCGCAAGTCCGCCGGAGAATTGATCCTGTCCAATATTGGGGTATTAAGTGTATGGTTCGTCATTTATCAAGGATATTAGAGATACAGTAATTTTTCATTATGTAATTCCCTGCCAGCCCTTGCAAGGAATCCGCATGCAACTCCTGCCTGCAAGCATACTCAAACAAAACCAGTGATAGATAGAAAAATCCGCGCTGTACATTTATGCGGGCTTACTTTATCTTACTCATTTTATGGGGAATTTCAGGCCAATCTGGATAAAAAGTGCCTGCTATTAACTAACAGGAAAAAACAAATGGGTGTCCCCCTGATCCAGCAATATCGCGTTGCCACGTATATCATGGGCAAAAAAATCCGGCGCGAAAAACGCTATCCTCTGGTCCTTATGCTGGAGCCGTTGTTCCGCTGCAATCTTGCCTGTACCGGGTGCGGCAAGATTGATTATCCTGATGAGATACTGGATAAACGCCTCAGTTATGAGGAATGCATGACGGCTATCGACGAGTGCGGCGCGCCCGTCGTTTCCATTGCCGGAGGGGAACCGCTTATTCACAACGACATGCCCAGGATCGTCGAGGGTTTCATCGATAAAAAGAAATTCGTATACCTTTGTACCAACGCCTTGCTGCTCGAACGCCACATGGGCGATTATTCCCCGTCCCCCTATCTGACTTTTTCCATACACCTGGACGGAAATCGCGAACGTCATGATACCTCCGTGTGCCGTACGGGCGTCTTTGATAAATGCATTGAAGTGATCAAACAGGCCAAGGCCAGAGGTTTCCGGGTGACTATCAATTGCACCCTGTTCCAGGGCGAATCTGCCGGGGAAGTGGCAGAGTTCATGGATACGGCTACAGCACTCGGTGTTGAAGGCGTCACTATCTCTCCCGGATACAGCTACGAGCGAGCGCCCCGTCAGGATGTCTTCCTGAAGAAGAAAGAAAGTAAACAACTGTTCCGGGATATCTTCCGGCTGGGCAAAGGTAAAAAGTGGAAATTTAACCAGTCCTCACTGTACCTCGATTTCCTGGCAGGCAATCAAACCTATATGTGTACTCCCTGGGGTAATCCAACCCGTAATGTATTTGGCTGGCAGAAACCCTGTTATTTACTGGTCGGGGAAGGTTATGCGACTTCATTTAACGGGTTAATGCAGGAAACTGTTTGGGAAAATTATGGTACCGGGCGTAATCCGAAATGCGCCAACTGCATGGTCCATTGCGGTTATGAGGCAACGGCCGTGGATGATACTTTCAGACGGCCCTGGAAGGCATTACAGGTTTTCTTCAAGGGCCCGCGTACACAGGGGCCCATGGCGCCGGAAATGCCCATACTTTACAACGACGAATCTTTTCCAAAACTTAAGCTGGTCGCGAAACAGGGACAGTCTGCCAGCTCCTGCAATAGTAAAAAACACGTCGCCTGATGGACTGGAGCCTGCTGGCTCTCCCCGGTTTCCTGGCGTGGTTGATAATTCTGATCCTGCCCTGGCGTCCCTGGAGCACGCGGGAATCACTGGATGCTGATCCGGCCTTACAGGCTGATCTTTCCCGCGTCACTGTATTGATCCCGGCACGCAATGAGCAGGATGTCATCGCAGAAACTCTGGATGCCCTTGCAACGCAGGGCCATGGGCTTCGAACTATCCTGATTGACGATCAATCGACAGACGCAACGTCTGCAATAGCAAAACAAAAAAATGTAGAAAACTTTAAGATCATTAACGGACAATCCGTTCCGCCCGGCTGGAGTGGAAAATTGTGGGCACTGGAACAGGGACGTCGTCAGGTGAATACTGAATTCATACTCCTGCTGGATGCCGACATCCAATTGCAACCCGGCACCATTGCGACATTATTACTAAAGCTTGATCAGAAACAACTGGACATGGTCTCGTTGATGGCCCGTCTCAGGATGAAGAATTTCTGGGAAAAATTGTTGATGCCGGCATTTGTCTTTTTCTTCAAGCTGCTTTATCCCTTCCATCTATCGAATTCAATTTCACAACATGTGGCCGCAGCGGCAGGCGGATGTATATTGATAAAATCCTCAACACTGACAGGGATAGGTGGATTTGAGGGCCTCAGAGAGTGTTTGATTGATGATTGTGCCCTGGCTAAAAAAATCAAGAACAACGGCGGCAGGATCTGGATTGGATTGACTCATTCTGCAATCAGCCTCAGGCGCTATGCACACCTGCAGGTGATCTGGAATATGGTGGCACGTACCGCCTTTACCCAGTTACATTTTTCCTGTTTTCTGCTGATATTGTGTACGTTTCTGATGCTGGCGGCATTTGCTCTGCCGATCATCGCCCTGGTTGCACCTGCCATTCCGTCGAGAATACTCGGCATACTTACCCTGGCCATTATGTTCAGTTGTTATTTACCTGTACTGAAATATTATGCAATGAATCCTTTATGGGGTCTTAGCCTGCCTGTCACCGGTATGCTTTATCTGGCCATGACATGGTCCTCGGCGCACCGTTATCTTTTCAGGACAGGCGCCCGCTGGAAAGATCGTCACTATCGAATTCCCGGCCCAAAATAGTGCAACTCTCAATCCCGGGAAGGTCTAAAAAACCTGGATAATTCCGCTTGGATTTAGGATATGATGTTTTAATCACACATTAGATACACAGATTTACCATGCGCGCCTTAACTATTTCAATCAAGCATTTCATCGCGGTATTCCTGTTATTCTATTCCGCATGTTCGCCGGCCGGGGAAGCAGTTGCAGTTGTCGAAGAATTACATGCTGCACTGCTCAATGTGATGCAGCAGGCGGAGCCACTGGGTTTTCAAGGCCGTTACGATACCCTGGCGCCGGTAATCCAATCCAGATTTGATACCCCTTTGATCGCCAAGGTGATCCTGAGTCGTTATTGGGATGAACTTGATGAACAACAGCAAAACAGGTTTATTGAACTGTTTAAACGTCTGAGCATTGCAACCTATGCCTCACGCTTTGATGACTATTCGGGTGAATCCTTCAAAACAATAAGCGTTGAAGAACTGAAAAAAGGACGGCAACTGGTAAAAACAGAACTCATCAGTCCGAAGTCCAAACCAGTCCGGCTTGAATACCTTATGCATCCAAATGAGGGTAACTGGTATATAATCAGCGTCATTGCAGACGGCGTAAATGACCTCTCGCTAAAACGTGCTGAATATGCAGTGATTATCAATGACAAAGGTTTTGATAACCTTATTGGTGAGCTGGAAAAGAAAATTCAGGAGCTGGGAGATTCCTCTCCAAAGAGTTAAAATGTACATACTGATAAAACATGACAAATTCAAAAAGCAAAATATCTGAGAGAACCATGTTACTGACAAGACTTAATCATCTAATAAAAATATTTTTGATCTTGATATGTTTCGGCCTTGTGTCGGGTTGTGCCACAACGCAGACCACTGCCGGTGATCCTGATCCGCTGGAACCTGTAAACCGGGCTTCCTACAGTTTCAATGACACCCTGGACGTGTACCTGCTCAAACCGGTTGCCGAAACATATGCCGAATATACACCCGAGTTAGTCCGCGACGGCCTTACCAATTTCTTCGACAATCTTGCTTACCTTAATGTTGTATTGAATTCATTCTTGCAGGGAAAAATTGATCAGGGATTGTCAGATGCGACCCGGTTTATCTTCAATTCAACGATCGGTCTGGCGGGTCTTGTGGATGTGGCCACACCGATGGGATTACCCGAACATGAGGAGGACTTCGGACAGACTCTGGAGGCATGGGGTATCAACGAAGGTTTATATGTAGTTTTACCTCTCCATGGTTCCGATACCGGAGGTAATCTTCCGAATTTGGCTACATCATTTTTTCTAAACCCACTGACCTACGTCACCGGGGTCGTGCTCTTTCCGTTATCCGCTGTCAATATCATAAACAAACGGGCCAATCTGCTTGAGGCCACGAATATCCGTGATGAGGCCGCTGTTGACCCTTACTCCTTCACCCGTGAGGCCTATCTGCAACGGCGCCAGTACCTGATATATGACAGCAACCCGCCGGTAGAGGGATATGATGATATTTTTGAAGGTGAAGATGGCACTGCTGGCGAAGAATCCGGTGTTCTGAAGATTGAATAGGATTTAGAAAGACCTTTCCCCTGTTTTTTCGAAATTTCCGTGAGTTCCATCACGGGAATTTTTCCCACAATGGCTTACCGAATCGAACTTATTCCACCCTTCAGGCTCTATCTCACTAGGAAGTTGTCTTTCCTGTTATTAAACACTGGAGAAAAAACACATGAACGGCAAAATATTGATTTCACTCAGCTTGATCCTCCTCCTCTCAGGTTGTAATGCGACCAAGCAGGATGTTGGCACGGTTGTCGGTGCCGGTACCGGTGCCTATGTCGGCAGTCAGATCGGCGGTGGCACCGGGCAACTTGCTGCCGTCGCTATTGGTGCCTTACTGGGCGGTTATCTGGGTGGTTCAATCGGGCAACAGATGGATGAACTGGATCGTTACAAGACCCAGCAGGTCCTCGAGACCAGTCCGACCGGGGCCACCTCTTCCTGGAACAATCCGGATACGGGGGTTGCTTATAACGTAACCCCGACAAATACCTATGAAAGTGCATCCGGGCCATGCCGCGATTACACGACAGAGGCCGTGATTGAAGGTCGCGCAGAAGTGGTGCATGGTACCGCCTGCAGACAATCCGACGGCACCTGGCAAGCGATGAATTGAACGCTAACAAGCCTCATCCAGTAATTCTATCCAGTGTTTAACCGGCACATCGGTTGCCTGTTGCAGATGCAACTGGCAACCGATATTTGCCGTGGCAATGACCTCCGGCCGGCCTGTTAACAGGGCATTAACTTTCTTTCTCTGCAATTGCAATGACAGATCCGGCTGGAGCAATGAGTAAACTCCTGCAGAGCCACAGCACTGGTCCCTGTCAGGTACCTGGGTTAATTTAAACCCGAGCTCGACAAGCAAATCTTCGGTTGTATTACTTAATCTTTGTCCATGCTGTAACGTACAGGGATTCTGAAAGGCCAATCTTTCGTTATTCAACGTAATTTTGTTTTTAAGTTGCGAAATATCCCTGTTTGTAAAGATTTCAGAAATATCATTGGTCATGGACGATATCTGTCTGGCCTTCTTCGCATAGACGGGATCATCTCTGAGTATGTAACCATAATCCTTGATCATCGCTCCACATCCACTTGCCGTGGTGATGATTGCCTTAATACCTTCATTAATATAGGGCCACCACTGGTCGATATTCTTTTGCATAAATTTCCTGGCTGTGTTGATCTCCGCCATATGATAGTCAATTGCCCCGCAACAACCCTCACCATGAACTGCGATCGTGCTGATTGCGAGTTTGTCCAATACGCGTATGGCTGCTGCGTTGGTATTGGGTGCAAGAGAAGGTTGAACACACCCCGAAAACAGGATCATCCTGCGTGAATGTTTACCTGGCGCGGATGTTTTTGTTGAAATCTTTACCGGTATCATTTTCTTCAATCTCCCGTGAAGGACGGGACGAAGAAATTGTCCCACGCGCAGCAAAAATAAAAATCGTCTCCGATACGGCAATAGCTTGCGGAGGACAAATCGAAATAATCTGTCCCCCGGTGAGCGTTTTATCTTGGCCTCGATCTGCTGCCTGCCTATATCAAGCAGATGTCCGTATTCAACCCCGGAAGGACAGTTTGTCTCGCAGGCCCTGCAGGTAAGACATCGATCAAGGTGCAACTGGGTCTTGCGGCTTGCTTCCCTGCCCTCGAGCATTCCTTTGATCAGATAGATACGGCCACGGGGGCTGTCCAGTTCATCTCCGAGTAACCGGTATGTCGGACACGTAGCAGTACATAATCCACAATGTACACAACTGCGCAAGATCCTGTTGGCCTCCTTGCCTTCTGGCGTATTTTTCAAATCTTCAACAATAAATGTCTGCATAATCCTCAGAATTCCCTATACATATGGCCTTTATTCAAAATAATTTCCGGATCGAATGCCTGTTTCAATCGGGTATGCAGGGTCTTGATACCGGGAGACAAGGGATGAAAGACCTCACCATTGCGATTGCCCCCCCTGAATAACGTGGCATGGCCACCTGCCTGTTCTGCGACAGAACGAACCTTCTCCATGGATTCCGATGACTTCAACCAGCGCTGTGCACCACCCCAATCAATAAACCATTCACCGTACAGATCCAATGCATCGGCAGTGGAAGGCACAGAAATACGCCATAGAACGTCAGTGATATTTTTAAAAAAATCGAGCCGGTGTTCGCGCAAGTCCTGCCAATAACGTAATCCTTCCGGATGATCATCCATATTCAGTTGTTTCATTGCCGCATGCACGGCACTGCATTTCCCTGATAACCGTATATGCAAATGTTGTCCGTCATAACAGGCAGCCGACAGGGATAATGACTGCCCGGCCCATGTATTCATGTCATACAACGCAGAAGGGAAATCTTTTGTTTTAGTCAAACTGACTTCATATTCAGGCACTGGCAGGACCTTGATGGATATCTCCAGTAATACACCCAAGGTGCCCAGGGCGCCCGTCATTAATCGCGATACATCATATCCTGCAACGTTCTTCATCACCTGACCGCCGAAGGTGAGGATTTCGCCTTTTCCCGTCAGACATTTAACCCCCAGAATAAAATCCCTGACACTACCCACATAGGGACGGCGCGGCCCGGAAAGTCCACAGGCAACAACACCTCCCAGTGTTGCGCCATTTCCAAAATACGGTGGTTCGAATGCCAGCATTTGATTCTGGCTTGCCAATGTCTTTTCTATCTCGGCAAGGGATGTGCCCGCACGGGCAGTAATGACCAGTTCGGTGGGTTCATAAGAAATAACGCCGGAACAGGATCGGGTAGCAAGGATCTCGCCCGCACAATCTCGTCCATAAAATCCCTTGGTCCCTCCGCCCTGTATAACAAGCGATTGCCCCGTTGCATTCGCGGTTATTACACGTTCCGTTAATTCCTGATAAGTGGACAGATGTTAAAACCTCTCAAGCTCGGGAAATGGTAATTTCCCGGCATGAATATGCATGGCGCCGAATTCAGCACAGCGTTTCAGTGCCGGTACGGCCTTGCCCGGATTTAGCAGGCCATCGGCGTCAAAAGCATGCTTGATCGCATGGAACTGAAGTAATTCTTCAGAATTGAACTGAACACACATTTGATTGATCTTTTCTATGCCTACTCCATGTTCACCGGTGATTGTTCCTCCCGCTTGCACACAAACCTCGAGTATCTTTCCACCGAATTCCTCCGCTTTCTTTAATTCTCCGGGAACACTGACATCATAGAGTATCAGGGGATGCAGATTACCATCGCCTGCATGAAAGACATTGACTACACCTAAACCAAATTGGTTTGATAGTTCGTTAATTCGACGTAAGACTTGCGCGATATGTTTTCTTGGTATAGTTCCGTCCATGCAATAATAATCCGCCGCAATACGCCCAACCGCCGGAAAAGCCGCCTTGCGTCCCGCCCAGAATTTTTCACCTTCAGCCCTGTTTTTTGCCAGACGAACATTGGTTGCACCGGACTTCAACAGTATCTGTTCAACCTTGTGACTTTCTGTTTCAACTTCTTCCGGCACGCCATCAATTTCACATAACAGAATGGCCGCAGCTTCAACAGGGTAACCGGCATTTACATAAGCCTCGACGGCACGGATACCTGCATTGTCCATCATCTCAAGACCCGCGGGAATGATTCCAGCCGCGATGATCGCTGCCACACCACTACCTGCCTCTTCCACGCTGTCAAATGCGGCAAGGAGAATCTGATTGTGTACGGGTTTCGGCAGGAGTTTCAGCGTTATTTCCACGATAACTCCCAACATCCCTTCTGAACCCGTCATCAAGGCCAGCAGGTCATACCCTGGCGCATCCAACGCATGATTGCCGATATCAAGCAGCTCGCCTTCGATAGTCACGATTTTCAATGCGGCAATATTGTGTACCGTCAACCCATATTTCAAACAATGCACCCCGCCTGAATTCTCTGCTACATTACCGCCAATAGTGCACGCGATCTGTGAAGAGGGATCGGGCGCATAAAACAACCCGTAAGGTGCTGCTGCCTCCGATACACTGAGATTACGTACACCGGGTTGTACCCTGGCAACACGCTGGTAGGGATCAATTTCAAGGATTTGATCAAATTTGGCGAGACTCAACACCACGCCATTCGCTACAGGTAATGCACCACCGGAAAGTCCGGTACCGGCACCACGTGCAACCACAGGGATTTTTTCCGCATGACAAAACCGCATTACTGCCCGAACCTGCGCAACGCTGTCAGGCAGTACAACACAACGCGGCAACTGCCGGTAGGCGGAAAGCGCATCGCACTCATAGACCTGCAGGGATTCGGTATCGGCAATAACCGCTTCAGGGGGTAAAAATTCGTATAACTTTTCTATCGATGACGTCATGCCCGCATTTTACAGCGATAACAACGGGGACTGTAACGAACAATCGAAGGGTGTTGCCCTCATCTTGAGACTGATAGCGTACCCGCAACTTGATCTTGGTATGATTACTGACCAGCACGGTTGGTCCCCATTTTCAGGGTCTGTTCAATGCCAGATGGACTGAAAATAACTACTTGAAATATATGCCAATTACAGTATCTTCTTAAACCAGATTAAGAAGTAGCAAACAACCATGAGCGAAGAGATTCTGATTAATATCACACCCCAGGAGACACGCGTTGCAGTGGTCGAAAACGGCATGCTGCAAGAGGTATATATTGAGCGTTCACAAAAACGCGGCCTGGTGGGTAACATTTTCAAGGGCCGTGTGTCCAGAATACTGCCCGGGATGCAGGCGGCATTTATTGACATTGGCCTTGAGCGTACCGGTTTCCTGCACACCTCGGATATCAGTGGTATAACCGAAGATTATGTCCCGGAGGATCAGGACGATTTCCAGGCGCCCTCGATAGAGACAGTTCTCCGTGAAGGACAGGAAATACTCGTGCAGGTCATAAAAGATCCGCTTGGCAGCAAGGGGGCGCGGCTTACAACTCGCTTGTCCATACCATCCCGTTACCTCGTCTTCATCCCGGATTATTCAAAGATTGGCATTTCCCAAAGGATTGAAGACGTAATGGAACGGGAACGATTGCGTAACATCATCATGCAATACCGATCCAGTATTACAAGACTGGCGGTCGGCAATGAAGACAATGTGGTTCTGTATAGTGCAGCAAGAGAACCTGAAATCCTGGCTAAAGGCGGTTTTATTGTGCGTACCGCCGCAGAAGGTATCCCGGAAGAAGATATCCATAGAGATATAGAATTTTTACACAAATTATGGGATTCAACTGTCATTCGCGCAAAAAATACGTTTGCTCCAAGCATAGTATATGAAGATTTACCATTGGTGATGAGAACTATGCGTGACCTTGTCCATTCAAAAATTGAAAAGGTTCGCATTGATTCCAAGGAAATATATCAAAGAGTAATGGAATTCTCGAAGCTATTCATCCCCGAATTCCTGGGAAGGATTGAATATTATTCCGGTGAGCATCCCATTCTTGATCTTTATTCCGTTGAGGATGAAATACAAAAATCACTGGGCAGAAAAGTACAATTGAAATCCGGTGGACATTTGATCATCGAACAAACGGAGGCCATGACAACTATTGATGTCAATACCGGCGCGTTTGTCGGGCATCGCAACCTCGAAGAAACAATTTATAAAACCAATCTGGAGGCAGCGCAGACAATCGCCAGACAACTACGTCTGCGTAATCTTGGCGGTATTATCATCATTGATTTTATCGATATGCAGGAACCTGAACATCGCCGGCAAGTACTGCGTTCCCTGGAAAAACACCTTGAGCGGGATCACTCCAAGGTAGCCATCAGTGAATTAACTTCATTGGGCCTTGTTCAACTGACCCGCAAGCGCACGAGGGAGAGTCTGGAACATATACTCTGTGAACCCTGCCCAACTTGCGCAGGAAAAGGATCGGTCAAGACGGCTGAAACCGTATGTTACGAGATCTATCGGGAAATATTGCGTGAGGTAAGGCAATTCGATGCCAAAAAATTGCTGGTTGTTGCATCTCAACATGTTGTTGATATGCTGCTGGACAATGAATCCACAAGCGTTGCAGAACTGGAGGAATTTATCGGCAGGCCTATTACATTCCAGGTAGACCCTTTGTACACACAGGAACAATATGACATCGTATTGATGTAGTAACAACCAATATGCTCGCACGATTCCTCAGAACTTTCTATCACGCCTGCTGGTATGCATTTGCCGCTGTTATTTTGTTCACAGCTGTAAGTGTAACGCTGCTACGGCTGACACTGCCGCACATCAACAACTATCGTGAAAATATTCAGGCATGGGTGGGTGATTTCATAGGTTACCCGGTAGAGATTAAGCATATTGGTGCGGACTGGCAGGGATGGGTTCCGCATCTTACCCTTAATCAGATTAGTATCCTTAACTTGTCTGGTACTGATACTATTGCAAATTTCCAGTCTGCACGTATCAGTTTTGATCCTCTATCCAGTCTGCTGCAGCAGGAGTTAACACCACTACAACTGACAATCACCGGCCTGGATTTAACCATAATTCGACAGCCGGATGGTTCAATAAATATAGCCAGGACGGAAGCTGAGATAAATGATCGGGATCTGCAAGATACAAGTTCAGTATTTGCCGGGTGGCTTCTTCTGCAAAGAAGTATTTCTATCCAGCAGGCCAATATCAACTTTCATGACATTGGAAAACAAAGACATCCGGTTTTACTTTCTGATGTCTCCCTGAGACTTCGCAATGCTGTGGGCCGCATGCAACTCGAAGGATCGGCAAATTTACCTTATGAATACGGGGAAGGATTTAACTTTGCGCTTGATGCCTTTGGAGACATAACGACACCGTCCTGGTCAGGGCGACTCTACCTGGAAGGCAGAAATATATATCCTGCTGCATGGCTGGCCTTCGATGAAAATAATCCAAATGACATTAAACTGGCCAGTTCCCCTGGAACCATAAAATTATGGAGTGACTGGCGGGATGCGAAAGTAAATAAAATCGAAGGTCAGGTAAATATCCCTGATATCCAGTTACAAGCTGCAGATTCAAATTATGTTATTCAACATCTGAACACCACATTTTCTTTAACCCGGCTTAATGATAACGGTACGGAACTTAGTTTAGAGATTGATGAATTGCTGACAGAAAATGGCACCTGGCCCAAGACAACAATCAATATCAGCAAACATCCCGGAAATGAGGAGAAAAATTATCGTTATACCGGCCAGTTCAGCTATTTGAAAGTTGATGATGTGATCTCATTTATAAAATTACTGCCCGAGTCTGGTAACGATATTGCGAATCTTGTTGATTTTGAATTAAAAGGAAATCTCATAAACAGTTTCCTGATATATGACCCTGCCCTTCCAATCCAGGAACAATTAATCATTGACAGTGATATTGATCGACTGAGAATTAAACATATCCCCGATAACTCAGTCATCACCGGCCTGAGTGGTCATCTGTTAGGCAATATGGAACATGGCACTGTAAAGCTAAACTCAACATCAGTTGATCTGGATCTGCCTTCCGCATTTGAAAATCCACTGGCATTTCATGAACTGAACGGTAATGTTAAATGGACCCATGATGATGGGAGACGGATTTTCAAAATTGATGACGTTAAGGCGCATACTGTGGATTTCAACTCGCGGTTAAGAGGAAAAATAATCTTTCAGCCGGGAAGCTCATTACCTTCCGCAGATATGTTAATCAACATCAGCAATGTCAATATTAAAAATGTGTCGCGTTACATGCCAACAGCAATACCTGAAAAAGCCAGAAGCTGGCTGAACACCTCTCTTGTTTCCGGCAATATATCCTCGTTGAATATGGCTCTCAGGGGACCGCTTGAAAATTTTCCCTACTACAATAATGAAGGTCAATTCAAAATTGTCGCCAACGTACATAATGTAACACTGGATTATGACCCCAAGTGGATACCTATTAACGGGATCGAAGCAGAAGTAATGATCGACGGGAATTCGCTGGTGGTTAATGCGCGTTCGGGCAAGATTCAAAATGCGGATATTACCTGGGCGCAGGTCGTGATTAATGGACTCAATGCAGATAAACCATTAATAAGGATCGATGGTGAAGTGAAAGGACATACAGATGATGCCATACATTTCATCAAAAACAGCCCGCTGGTTTCTATCGGCACTCTCAACGAAATCACACAACATGATATTAAAGGCGAAATAACGCTGACCCTGGGACTTGATATCCCTTTAAAGCATGAGCCCGTTAAGGTAAACGTTGAAGTCACTTTCCATGATGCCATATTAGATTCTCCCAGCATGGGAATTAAACTGGATAACATCACCGGTACTGTTTTATTTACCGAGGATTCAATAATTTCCAGGGAGATAAGTGCGAATTATTTCAACCAACCGGTTGAGCTTGGGATCAATAGTATCTTGGGAAATATACCGGAAATCAGTTTAAGTGGGATCACAGACAGCCAGTTTATCATTGATCAGGTTACTCATTTTTTCCCAAAACTTGCATCTGTAGCTGGTGAACTGAACAATCGTGTTACTGGATCATCTCAATGGTTTGCCACATTATCGCCCGAAGAACCATTTTCGGAATCAAATCATAACAGGTTACTCAAGATTACTTCGCCTCTCTCCGGTCTGTCGATAGATTTTCCCGCGCCGCTAGGCAAGGCTGATGGTTTCGTACCTTTGGAAATTTCGACAATTATCTCAGATGCTAATCAAAAAATGATTGATTTCGATTATGGCGATGTCCTGTCCGGTCATATCGAATTTGATAATTCTCTGCAAGACAGTTTAACGCAAGCCGAATTTACATTTGGAAGCGCCACAAACCCACCAAAGGATTTCTCCGGAATCATCATTGACGGCCAGATTGAACATCTTTCCTTGCCGCAATGGTTTGGCTTTATTAACACGTCAAATATAGATATTGAAAGTGAATTAATTAATACATTGCAATTTGACGTCACCGTATCGTCTCTGAATTTTCTTGATCAGGCTTTCAATGATGTGAATATTCAGATGGATAAGCAGCAATCTGGCTGGAATATTAATCTCAATGGTGAGGATATTGCCGGTGATATCATCGTACCGGAAAATACGGCAATAGAACCGCTAAAGGCTTCATTTAACAAAATCAACATTGCCGAAAATAATACATCGGATAACAATGAGGCCATTAATCCAGGCAAGTTTCCACCACTGCAGATACAGGTAACAGAATTCAATTATGGAAAAATCAAACTCGGAGAAATGACGCTGAATACCTCTGTTGTAGAAAACGGTATGTCAATTGACTTGATTTCCTTTGATAAACCGGATCTCGCTATCGCCGGTAAAGGAATCTGGCAATTAATCGACGAAACAGAGGTCTCGGAGTTCAACATTAAATTAAATGCAAACTACCTGAATTCAATGCTGGAAACATTTGATTATAGTGTTGCGGCCATCAAGGACGGCGAGACTACACTGAACATGGATGCCAAATGGAATGGATCGCCTATGGATTTCTCCCTGTCAAATATAAGCGGGAATTTGATTATGGAAATTGACAAGGGACAATTCCTCGATATTAAACCTACCGCCGGGCGCCTGTTTGGACTATTGAGTATTCAGACTTTATTCCGCCGGCTGTCGCTGGATTTCACGGATCTCTTCAGCGAAGGTCTTTCATTTGATCAAATTGAGGGAAATTTTACTATTGCGGGAGGTAACGCCTACACCAACAACCTTACCATGACAGGTCCCTCTGCCAATATTGATGTCACCGGACGGACCGGGCTGGTTGATCAGGATTACGACCAGGTTGTTACCGTCACACCACAGTTTGCTGACAGCCTGCCCGTTGCGAGTGCATTATTCGGTCCAATAGGTGTCGGGGTGGGGGCTGTCATATTTCTGGCCGGAGAGATGTTTAAATCCATTCCTGAGCAGATCGACAAGCTGCTGCGTTATCAGTACACCATTAAAGGCAAGTGGGATGAGCCCAAAGTAGAAAAATACAGCGGTAAAAGTGAAACCAGCGGTTGAAAAAAATGAAAAGTGAAATGTAACTGATTCAATAATCTATTAGAACTGGCTCATAAATAATTCCCATGCAATGGACACCCAATGTAACCGTCGCGGCAATTGCTGAACGTGACGGACATTTTCTTCTGGTGGAAGAAAATGCAGACAATCATGTTGTATTTAATCAGCCCGCGGGCCACCTGGAAAAAAACGAAACACTGATTGAGGCTATAAAACGGGAAGTCATGGAGGAAACAGCATGGGAATTTGAACCGGAATCATTGATCGGTGTTTATCTGTATCCCAATCCTCACGTTGATATTATTTATCTGCGGTTCTGCTTCTACGGCGTATGCAATCAACATTTTCCCGAACTGCCGCTGGCCGGTGAGATTTTCCGCACCGTGTGGATGAGCAAGGCAGAGATTGAATCAAACCGCACCAGTATGCGCAGTCCGATGGTATTGCAATGTATCAATGATTATCTTGCCGGAAAACGTTACCCATTGGATCTGCTCAATCACTATATCGCTGCCGGATAGTCACAATTCAGTTCAATTCCTGCGGTCATGTCAGAAAAGAAAGTTATTGTGGGACTGTCAGGCGGAGTGGATTCTTCAGTCACTGCGTTAATCCTCCTTGAACAAGGCCATCATGTAGAAGGCCTGTTTATGAAAAACTGGGATGAGAAATCACCCGATGGCACATGTATGTGGGAGGCCGATGTTGAAGATGCCATGCGGGTCTGTGACACACTCGGCATCCAATTGAACACTGTCGATCTGTCACTGGAGTACTGGGATGGGGTCTTCAGTCATTTTCTTGAGGAATACAAGAACGGGCGAACACCCAATCCGGACATCCTGTGTAATCAGGAAATCAAGTTCAAGGCTTTCCTCAATCATGCATTTGAACTTGGTGCCGATATGATTGCCACAGGACATTACGCCCGTATAAATAAAAATAATGGAATATATCAGTTGTTGAAAGGGGTCGATAAAAATAAAGATCAAAGTTATTTTCTCTGCCGCCTTGGCCAGGCACAACTATGCAACATACTCTTTCCTGTGGGTGATCTGAAAAAAAACCCGGTCCGGGAGATGGCAAAGAATGCAGGTCTGATTACTCATGATAAAAAAGACAGCACAGGGATCTGTTTTGTCGGCGAACGTCATTTCAGGGAATTTCTTGGCCGTTACATCCCAGAACAAACAGGGGAGATTCAAACCACAGATGGCGCCATCATCGGCGAACATGACGGCGTATTTTATTACACACTGGGACAACGGCAGGGACTGGGGATTGGCGGTATCAAGGGAGCGAATGAAGAACCCTGGTATGTCGTTGGGAAAAACGTCGAAAAAAATATATTGTATGTCGCACAAGGTCGTGACAATCCATACCTGTACAGTCAACGCTTGATAGCAACTAATACACACTGGATATCTGAACAGACGCCGGAGATACCCTTGTATTGTGGCGCCAAGACCCGTTACCGGCAGGCAGATCAGGACTGTGTAATCGAGTCAATCAACAACGATCGCTGCGAAGTACGCTTTTTGCAGCCACAACGTGCAGTGACACCGGGGCAGTATGTCGTTTTTTATGATAAAAATATCTGTCTGGGCGGTGGTATCATTGAGAAAACATCGGATTAATCCCTGCGCATCCTTTTGATATTCCATTAATTTTATTTCTGTCCTGAGATCATTTTCCTGTTATATAAGGACATATTGGCGCTATGCCACAAAGGCGAAATATCAGATAATAACTCGCTTTAAGGAACTTCTGATGTAATCAGAGGTTCCTGCGGTATAGGGATGTACCGCCATTTTCCGAACCTGCCTAGACAGGATCGGAAAATGTGGAAAAACAAAAATCACATTTTTGTTTTTCGCCTGTAAAAAAGTCATGGACAACTTTTTTATGGTTTTTAAAATCAGTCACCCGAGATTGGAGTAACACATGACCAATAGCTACAACGCCCGAACCAAACTGAACGTAAATAATAAAGAATATGAAATCTATTCTTTACCTGCGGTGGCAAAACAACATGATATTTCAAAACTCCCGTTTTCCCTGAAGATCCTGCTGGAAAATCTTTTACGCTGTGAAGATGGCGTTAACGTGAATAAAGCAGATATCGCAGCCCTCGCAGAATGGGATGCGAAGGCAGAGCCGGACAAGGAGATTGCCTTCACCCCTGCCAGGGTGCTGATGCAGGATTTTACGGGTGTTCCCGCTGTGGTTGATCTCGCTGCCATGCGGGATGCCATGAGTAAACTCGGTGGTGATCCGAAAAAGATCAATCCGCTCTCCCCCGCTGAACTGGTGATTGATCACTCGGTCATG
>JAENIZ010000043.1 GCA_016844485.1 Gammaproteobacteria bacterium
ATTAATGGAAGCCCGGGTGATGTATTTCCGGCCGGAGATGACGGTAGGTGAGGCGCTCAATATTATTCGTTCCAGACCTAAACGTACCTATCGCAAAATCTATACTGTCGATGAAAACAACCGGCTGGAGGGAATGATAGAGATTGAGGAACTGGCCCTTGCGGATCATTCAACAACTTTATCCGAACTTGAGCATCTGTCGCCCGCCGTTGTGGAAGTCACTGCCAGTCGCGAAGAACTGGTGGATATTTTCGAAAAGCAAAAGGTGACTGATTTACCCGTTATCGATTTTGATCAACGTCTTGTCGGTATTATCCGTTATCACGTATTTGTGGACGCCGCACGCGAAGAAAGCAGTGCGGATTTCCAGAAGATGGTAGGTGTCAGCAGGGACGAGCGTGCGCTGTCGACCGCCATATTTGCGATCCGCAAGCGCCTGCCCTGGCTTGAAATCAATCTTGCCACGGCCTTTATGGCGGCAGCTGTTGTCGGTTTGTTTGAAGATACCATTGCAAAGTACACGGCCCTGGCAGTGTTGTTGCCTGTTGTGGCCGGACAATCCGGTAATACCGGCATGCAGGCATTGGCAGTCACAATGCGCGGGCTTGCGATCAAGGAAATCTATCCGCGTAATTGGCCGCGTATCCTGTTCAAAGAATTCAGTGTCGGTTTCTGGAACGGGATCGCTGTCGGCATCACTACAGGTGTTTGTGTGTATATCTGGAGCCGGAATTTTGGGCTGACGTTAATTATCATGCTGTCCATGGTGATATCCATGTCTATCGCCAGTATTTCCGGGGCGGCCACACCCATCCTGTTGACTGTGGCAAAGCAGGACCCCGCCCAGTCATCTTCGATTTTCCTGACGACGATCACGGATGTTGCCGGTTTCTTCAGTTTCCTTGGTATTGCTACGCTGCTTATCTCCATGTTTTAGGGTAAATAACTGGTTGGGCGGTAAATAATCCGGGATCGCACAAAAAATCATTTGATTTACAAAAAATAATCTACTATCTATATAACATTAATAATCAGGTTAAATTTATGAATTCAATCTAAGTTTATAATTTACATGGTTTTATCATTTTATTTTGCAAGTTAAGAAGGTGCAAGATGGAAACTAAAAAGAACCGTGAGTATAAAGAATACCCCGACGCTGATGAGATCCTGGATTATGCTGATGTTCCTGATGCGGAGCTTGATCTGGATGATGAAGATGAAAAATCGCTGAAACACAGGGGGGGACATGTCCGTCTCAGGCTAACATGGAGGGATACGGAGAAGTACAAGGAGATGAGGGAACTTTACAGGATAATTAATGACGAATTGTATACATGTTCCCTCGAAAATGAATTCAGCGAGAATGAAGGACAAGAATAGATTAATTACAAATTATTTTAGTGGTTGTGGTGGCAGTGCAGGTGTAGTGACATCGGTATGGATAACCTCTGAACAAACGAGGAATGTCAGGTTTGAACCTGAACCGGTGGATGGAGAATTAGTCGATCACACCGTTCCGGATTCTTCAGATATATTACAGACGATCCGCGATTGATCCCGGGATCACCATTCCAGGATAAATTTCCCATAAACTGAAAACACTCCCCAATGAAAGGGGTGTGTTTTTATTTTTAGTAATCATGCTGTGTCCCGGTCCCATAATGTCCCAGGAATATTTACGTCCATTTCTGATATTATTTCGTTAATTACCGGGATTAGTCCGGGATTACGGAGTTTTATGCCCTGTGGCTTCAGGCGTATGAAAAGCGAAAAAGAAATAATTAAACCAAACAGAATAGGGTGGCGCGAATGGGTAGCATTACCTGGACTCGATATCCCGGCTATAAAGGCCAAGGTCGATACCGGCGCCCGGACATCATCCTTGCACACATTCCATATCGAATCTTTCCGGGAAAAGGGCAGGGACATGGTGAAGTTTCACATTCATCCGTTGCAGAAAAGAACAGATATCGAAATTATCTGTGTTGCGCCGATTATCGATACACGAATAGTCAAGGACTCGGGGGGGCATGCCGAAGAACGTCATGTGATCATGACCCCATTACGCCTGGGCAAGATGGAATGGCCTATCGAAGTTACATTGACCAGCCGTGACGATATGTTGTTTCGCATGTTGCTGGGCCGTACTGCTATAATTGATGGACATTTCAGGGTGAGTCCCGGCGAGTCCTACGTGACGGGCAAATCGTTCATAACAGCGTATAAAAGAATAATTGGTAAAAGGATGAATTCATGAAGATTGCAATTTTGTCGCGCAACCCGAAACTTTATTCAACCCGGCGGCTGGTTGAGGCGGCAAAGGCAAACTGTCATAGGGTCTGGATCCTCGATGTCCTGCGTTGTTATATGAATATCACCTCAGCCAAACCCACCATGCACTATAAAGGAAGAGATCTCAGCGGGTTTGATGCTGTCATCCCACGCATCGGCGCCTCCGTTACATTTTATGGCACGGCAGTCTTGAGGCAATTTGAAATGATGGGTGTCTATCCACTCAATGAGTCCGTGGCGATCACACGCGCACGGGATAAATTGCGTGCGTTGCAGTTGCTTTCACGTAAAGGCGTTGGTTTGCCCATAACAGGATTTGCCAACAAGCCGGATGATATTGATGACTTGATCAAGATGGTCGGTGGAGCGCCGCTGGTAATCAAACTCCTGCAAGGCACGCAGGGCATTGGTGTGGTACTTACTGAAACACGCGAACAGGCGGAAAGCGTGATTGAATCATTCCTGGGTCTCAAGGCCAGTGCGCTGGTCCAGGAATATATCAAGGAGGCAGGCGGTTCAGATATCCGGTGTTTTGTCATCGGCGGCAAAGTGGTCGCTTCAATGCAGCGCCAGGCAGTAGAAGGTGAATTCCGATCCAACCTCCATCGCGGGGGAAAGGCGAAATTGGTAAAAATCACATCGCTCGAACGTGAAACGGCAATCTCCGCAGCAAAGACCATGGGGCTTAATGTCTGTGGTGTTGATATCCTGCGTTCCAATCACGGGCCGGTGGTGATGGAGGTTAACTCGTCGCCCGGACTCAAGGGTATTGAACGCGCCACGAACAAGGACATAGCCGCGATGATCATTAAATTTGTTGAAGTCAATGCACAGAAAGGAAACACACGCACCCGTGGTAAAGGCTGAACACTGAATGCGCGCACCCATTGAAATCGGCGGTGTAGTAGTCAAGCCCGGTGAGCGGGCAACTATCGACGTGCCCCTTTCGGAACTTTACACGCACACCTCACTGACGATCCCGGTGCAGGTTATCCACGGCAGGGAAGATGGTCCGCGTTTATTTGTTTGTGCAGCGATACATGGCGATGAAATCAACGGGGTAGAGATCATTCGCCGCGTGCTGAGACTGAAATATATGTTACAAATAAGTGGAACATTGATAGCTGTTCCAGTAGTGAATGTATATGGTTTTATCAACCAGTCGCGCTATCTGCCTGATCGGCGTGATCTGAACCGTTCTTTTCCGGGATCTGAAACGGGCTCGATGGCTGCGCGGCTGTCGCATGTTTTTTTGAAAGAGATTGCATCCAAATCCACGCACGGGATCGATCTGCATACTGCCGCAATTCACAGGGACAATCTCCCCCAGGTCCGCGCCTATCTGGACGATGAGGTCACCAAACGCATGGCGCATGCCTTTCCAGTACCGGTTATCCTGAATACTGATCTTGTGGAAGGGTCGATGCGACAGGCGCTTGAACAAATGGATATCTCCGTAATCGTGTATGAGGCAGGGGAAGCGCTGAGGTTTAATGAAGACTCCATTCGTATAGGCGTTAAGGGTATTGTCTCAGCGATGCGTGAACTTGGCATGTTACCGAAATTAAAATCACACAAGGCGAATAATAATCCTCTGGTGGCCGAATCCAGCACCTGGGTGCGTGCACCGCAGGGCGGCATACTCCGCGCGACTACCCAGTTGGGCGCAATAGTTGAGGAAAACCAGATTCTCGGGATCGTTGCCGATCCGTTTGGCGAAAAAGAGGAAAAAGTCATTGCTGCAGCTTCCGGTATTGTCATCGGACGCACCAACATTCCCCTCGTCAATGAAGGAGAAGCGTTGTTTCATATTGCACGTTTCAATGACGCTGGTTCTGTTTCCGGCAAAAAACAGGAAATAGACCCCGATCCCAATCTGAAAACACAAGCCGAACCACCTGACGTCTAATCAAAGTCCTGGCGGAAAAAGTGATGGAAACAGATCGCCTGACATTTTTTACCGATGATCCCGCCAGTGATGTGGTGAGCGCATTCGATCGTTATGATCTGATCTCGGCGCCAGTACTCATTGCCTGAAATAAATCTCTCCTGCATTTTATAATTTCCGCAAGCGGTATTACATCACCAAACCTCTTCGCTTTGACAAAACCGGTATTTTCGGAACCTCTTCCATTTGACGCTGGTTAAGTACCGGCATTGAATCAAAATATGGGCGAATTATTTCGGAATCAAAGCGCTCAAATTCATCGAATGGACCATCGAAATAGATCGTTCCTTCATACAGCATGACAGTCCTAGGACGCAATCTGTAAAGAAGATCCTTGTCATGAGTGATAATGATCGTGGTTCTTTCGGAACCATCCGCAAGTTTCATGTCATGTGTGGCAAGAATCAGATCATGAATCTGTGCAGAAGTTTTCGGGTCAAGACCTGTGGTAGGTTCGTCATAAAAAATAACGTAGGGATTCATTGATAAGGCCCGTGCTATAGCCAGGCGTTTTGCCATACCTCCTGATAATTCACTGTGATCAATGTTCAGAAAATCCTGGCTGGCAGGCAATTCAACAGCGCGTAACGTGCGTATTGCAATTGGCAGGATCGCACTGTCTTCCAGTCCCTTGACTTCCCGCAGCCACAAGGCAATATTTTCATAAACAGTACCGGAAAAAAGCGCATTGGTCTGGAAAACAACCCCCCAATGCCTGTGTAAATCATCTATTTCAAATTCATCAAATTCCGACAGATCCGTTAATTTTCCATTTCCTTCCGAATGATTGAATACCAGAATTTTACCTTTATCGGGAATAAATTGGCCAAGTATCATATTCAGAAGAACTGACTTGCCGCTGCCGGAACCGCCAATGATCGCGACCACTTCTCCTGTGAGTATTTTCAAATTAATGTCTTGTAACACCTTATTGGCATTGAATGATTTATGCAGATTCTTGATTTGAATTTCAATTTTGGGTTTGGAGTTCATTGATCCTTCAATATAGAGAGGTTATAAAATCGCTCATACCGGCTTCAATTTATTTAGTTGGTTTTATTTTATGATAGCATGCCAGGCAATAATAATTATGCCGAATTTCAATGACCGTCAATAATAACGAATTGAATCCCTTGCAGCGCGATGCATTGACCATGGTGCTGGTTAATGCATTCACTACCCCATTGATGCTGTCCGCCGCGAATGTAGCATTGCCCTCGATTGCAAAAGACCTCAGGCTCGATGCGGTAATGCTCAGCTGGATTCCGATGGCTTTTCTTATGGCAAGCGCCATGTTTGTCCTGGTGTTTGGCCGTCTGGCGGATATGTACGGGCGCAAACGCATTTTTCTGCTGGGCACAATGAGTGTTATTGTAACTTCATTGCTTGCAGCGTTTTCAAACAGTGGAGAATTCCTCATCGGCGCGCGCTTTTTGCAAGGCATGAGTTCCGCCATGTTATACGCCACACAGGTCGCAATTGTTTCTTCCGTGTTTCCGCCGGACAAACGCGGTCACGCAATCGGTTTGACCGTATCAACCATCTATCTGGGTTTGACCTGCGGACCGCTCCTGGGGGGGTATCTGGTCGATGCCTTCGGTTGGCGCGCAAGTTTTGTTTTTCATATACCTCTTGCCATCGTGGTATTACTGATCGGTTTTCTGAAGGTGCCAGGGGAATGGTGTGCGGATGAACGGGGAAGTTTTGATTTTAAAGGTGCAATACTCTATGGCGTCTCCATTATCCTGCTGTGTGTTGGCGTGTCCACCCTCCCGGGTAAAGACAGTTTGCTGGCAATTATTATTGGTGTGACGGGCATCTGGTTCTTTTTTAAGTTTGCACAGCGCACCGAGCATCCCATCTTCGATGTCAGATTGTTTTTCACCAGCCGTGTCTTCACATTTTCCTGTCTCGCATCATTGATTATCTATACCGCAATCTTTGCCAACGTGGTGCTGGTAAGTCTGTATCTGCAATACCTGAAGGGAAGCTCGGCCAGTCATGCTGGAATGATCATGATGATACAACCGCTTACCATGGCGATCTTCTCACTGTTTGCGGGACGATTATCGGATCGTGTTGAACCACGTATCATTGCATCCATTGGCATGGCCGTGACGGCACTGGGTCTCGTCATGCTGGCACAGCTCAATGGTGTGAGTTCAATCACTTACCTGTTCAGTGCATTGTTTATCACGGGCCTCGGCTTCAGCCTGTTTTCCTCGCCTAATGTGAATGCCATTATGAGTGCGGTAGAGAGGCGTTATTACGGGAGTGCAACAGGATCGATTGCGACAATGCGCGTACTCGGGCAAATGGGCAGCATGGCAATTGTCACTTTGATTTTTGCGTTGATGATAGGGCAGGTGGAAATACAACCTTCAAATTATGTAAAGCTGGAACAGGCAATTCGCACCTGTTTTGCCGTCTCCGCAGGCTTATGTATACCGGGATTTATTTTTTCACTCGTTCGGGGAAAGATGCACGACTGAGTTCATATTATTAACCATGAAGATTTCCAGATAAAAATATTTAACTTCTGTTTTTACCGTTTATATTCTCTGTACCTTACGTGGTTTCATTAATTATTTTTCAAACAAAGGGATGAACTCACTGTAACCCTCTTCGGCAAGTTTTTCCTTCGGAATAAAACGCAGTGATGCGGAATTAATGCAATAACGAAGCCCGGTCGGGGCCGGGCCGTCTTCAAATACATGGCCGAGATGTGAATCCGCCAGGCGGCTGCGGAGTTCGGTCCTTGTGAAAAATAATGAACGGTCCTCCTCGGTTACCATTGCATCACTGGCAATAGGCCTGGTGAAACTCGGCCATCCGGTACCCGAATCATATTTGTCGGTGGAACTGAAAAGCGGTTCACCGGAAACGATATCAACGTAAATACCTTCATGCTTGTTATCCCAGTATTCGTTGTGGAATGCCCGTTCTGTGTCATCCTCTTGGGTGACGTCATACTGCAAGCGCGAAAGCTTTTTCTTTAACTCCTCTTCAGGAGGTTTGACGTAGCCTGCATTTTTTTCAGTCCATTGAGAATGTTCCGTATTGACAGGTGACGATAATTCATTTTGTGTATTTTGTCCGGGCGGCTCGCTGGACACCCTGGCATACAGGGCAATAATGCCTATAAAGGCAAGGCTGACTGTCAAAAAAGTCCATTTTTTTATGTTCATGTTATTTCAGCTCAAATAGAAATTATAACTTTCCGACACGGAAAAACTCACAGGGTTCCTTTAATCCGGAGCTACTTAATCCGTTTACCGTGATCGAATTCCATCTCGGTAGAGGGGCCATCAGGGGTGGTCAGTGTAAACGTGCCTTGCGGGATGCCGTTAAGATAATTTCCTTTAAGGCGTTTACCGTCCGTTGAGATAACAACGCCGTATCCATGCATATTGTTGTCTTTGAATTCCCCTTCGTAACGGGACTCACCGGGCGTGGTCAAGACCCCATATCCGTCTGCTTTCCCTTCCTTATAATCTCCCTCATATTTACTGAAAGGCATCTTATCAATATGCACCTGCATGATTCCTTTGCCGGAAGCCTTGCCATCAACACATTCGCCGGACCAGTAGACGGTGACTATAGGTTGGGAATGTTCGCCCCATACGGCACAACCGGTTTCGGGGTCCTTGAACCACTCTGCCCGTGAAGGAGAGGGCAGGCACAGGCAGAGGAGGGCCGGGAATACTGTAGCTATGAATTTGAATTTTAGTTCCATGAGTAAAATCTAGCATAAAAGAAAGATAAATCCGCACTTTTATTTAAAGGAGTTAAAATAAAATCATTGACGTGCATGGCAAGGATTGTTCGACAATTGCTCCCGGCATTGTTCTACTACGGTACTTCCTTGTACCTATCCCTACAATCCTATTGCATTTCCTCCTCACTGTTCCTGCGCTCCATGCGCCCACAGTATTAGAACATCAATGTACGTTTCCATGGAGGACAGATGCGTGAGTGCCGCGAGCGCAGGGAAAGCGCAGAAGCGGCCGTGCATGTTTTAAAAAAGCGACGAGTGTTTAGTAATCAGGGGCTAGGGACTTGGGGCTAGGGGCTATGGAAGCCAGCAAAGAAAAGTTTTTTCAATTCAAACCAGAATAAAAATACCACTGCGCCGGAGACCGGCCAGATCCAGTCATGCAGGCGCATGGGTTCGAAGCCAAACCAGACACCGATTGCGGGCACATTGACAAGTATCAGGACTACAACCAGCGAAATGATCAGCGCATTCCACAGATGTTTATTCGAAAACAGATAACTACTGAAAACTGATTGCGAGGTACGGCGCGAAAGAATATTTGCAAACTGGCTTAATACGATACTGGTATACGCCGC
>JAENIZ010000044.1 GCA_016844485.1 Gammaproteobacteria bacterium
AAAGTGAAGCGTGAAGCGTATATTGTAAAACGTTCAATGTTTAATGTTCAACGTTAATACCTTAAACCTTGAACTTGAGAAATTGGTGCCGAGGAGAGGACTCGAACCTCCACGGGTCGCCCCGCTAGTACCTGAAACTAGTGCGTCTACCAATTTCGCCACCTCGGCGTGGCCCATCAAACAGACGGCGGACTTTACCTAGCCACTAAAATATTGTCAATGAATAGAACACCAACACGTAAAAACAAATCGCCAGATCAGCATGAACTCCCGGAACGAGAGGCGATCCTCAATTATCTGACTGACTGTAACAGGCCGCGCAGTCTGCGCCGTATTGCAGAGGCCCTGGGTGTTGAAGGAAGTGACGCCCGCCAGGCGCTTGACAAACGTTTGCGGGCTATGCAACGCGATGGCCAGATCATCAAAAACCGGCGTGAAGGTTATGGGCTGGTCGACAAGATGGATCTTTTGCGCGGCCGGGTAATAGCCCATCCCGACGGTTACGGTTTTCTCAAGATCGATGAAGGTGGTAATGATCTTTTCCTTTCACCACGTGAAATGCGCGGTCTCCTGCATGGCGATCGTATCCTCGCACGTGTTACGGGAATTGACAAACGTGGCCGCCGTGAAGGTGCATTGGTGGAAGTACTCGAACGTGCAAACCAGCAGATCGTGGGCCGTTACCACAGGGAAGGCAAAATCGGTTTTGTTGTGCCGGATAATAAACGCTTGCATCAGGATGTTCTGATCCCGCCCGCGAATGCAGGTAAGGCAAAACCTGGGCAATATGTTGTTGCCAACATCGTCCGTCAGCCCGACAGGCATACACAACCGGTTGGAGACATCGTTGAAATACTCGGTGATCACATGGCGGCAGATCTGGCGGTGGAGATTGCCATTCGTACCTACGGTTTGCCATGTGAATGGCCGGACGATGTGATCGGGGAAACAAAGCGATTCACAGAGGAAGTCAATGAATCAGACAAGAAAGGCAGACATGATTTAAGAAATCTTTCTCTTGTCACCATTGATGGTGAAGATGCACGTGATTTTGATGATGCCGTCTATTGCGAACGGCAGGAAAGCGGCTGGCGGTTACTTGTTGCGATAGCCGACGTTTCACATTATGTGCGACCGGGATCTGCACCGGATGAAGAGGCCGCGCTGCGGGGGAATTCTGTTTACTTTCCAAGACGGGTGATCCCGATGTTGCCGGAAATCCTTTCCGATGGCCTCTGCTCGCTGAAGCCAAACGTCGATCGCTTGTGCCTTGTATGTGAACTCAATATCAACAAACAGGGCAAGGTTAAAAATTTTCGTTTTTTTGAAGGAGTGATGCGATCAGCATCGCGACTGACCTATACGGAAGTCGCCGCAATATTGGTTGATAAGGATGTTTCTTTACGTAAACGATATGAGTCATTGCTTCCATATCTGGATAATTTATATAACTTGTATCAACTCGTCCATAAACACCGGCGATCCAATGCAGTCATCGACTTTGATTCTTCGGAATCACGGTTTGTGTTTGATGAAAACGGCAAGGTGGAAAATATTCATTCCTTTGAACGTAATGATGCACATCGCCTGATTGAGGAATTTATGTTGTCCGCAAATGTCGCCGCCGCACAATTCCTGCTTGAACATGAAATGCCCGTCCTGTTTCGTATCCATGAAACACCCAAGGAAGAGAAATTGAAAGACTTGCGTGCATTTCTTGGCGAACTGGGTCTGAGTCTGGGTGGGGGTGAAGAACCGTCGGCAAAAAATTATGCACATCTGCTTGAGCATATTGAAGCAAGGGACGACAGACATTTAATCGAGACGGTATTGCTGCGCAGTTTACCCCTGGCGGTGTACAGCGCTGATAACGTGGGTCATTTTGGACTGGCCTTTCCGGCCTATGCTCATTTCACCTCGCCGATACGCCGTTATCCGGATTTATTGATTCATCGCGCCATCCGCCATTTGTTGTATCACAATTCAGTCGAAGGATTTACATACCAGAAGGACGATATGCATAAATTCGGCGCACATTGTTCCATGACGGAACGCCGTGCAGATGAAGCGACTCGAGAAATCGTTCAATGGCATAAGTGTGAATTTATGCAGGAAAAGGCGGGCGAGGTATTCGACGGAACGATCAGTGGCGTGACTTCATTTGGAATATTTGTCGAACTTGATGACATCTATGTGGAGGGACTTGTGCACGTCACCGCATTGCCGATTGATTATTATCATTTTGATCCAATTGGCCATCGTCTGCGCGGGGGACGCAATGGCCGTTGCTATCGTTTGGCCAACAGGGTAAAGGTGATGGTAACGAGGGTGAATCTTGATGATAAAAAAATCGACTTTGAACTGGTTGAATAATATTTGAGAAATTTCTGTCATGGCTGGCAATACTGAAATCGTCTATGGTATGCATGCCGTAAGACATGCATTACAACATTCGCCGGTGTATGTGTTGGAGCTCTGGATTCAAAATGACAAGCAATCTGAACAGGCCATACGGGATATTATGCAGCTTGCCGGTACAACACCGGTGCAATATGTTTCCAAACAGGCCATGAACAAACTGACGCATTACGCCCGTCACCAGGGTGTTGTGATCAGGAAAAAGAAAACGCAATCAGCAAACATCGATCTGACTTCGTTATTGACCTCGGAAGACGAGACCATACCACTTTATCTGGTGCTCGATGGAGTTCAGGATCCGCATAATCTTGGTGCCTGCATACGTACTGCCGATGCGGCCGGGGTGAAGGCCGTTATTATTCCGAAGGATCGTGCGGCGGGTCTCAATGCAACGGTGAGCAATGTGGCGAGCGGCGCCGCGGAAAATATTCCTGTTATTGAGGTTACCAATCTGGCGAGGTCTTTGCGGGCGCTGCAGGATGCGGGTATCTGGATCATTGGTACGGTGAATGATGCAGGGACCAGTATTTATGAAGTGGATTTAAACAGACCATTGGCGCTGGTTATGGGGGCAGAAGGCAAGGGCCTCAGGCAAAACACCCGCGACCATTGCGATATGCTGGTTAATATACCAATGGCGGGTGTCGTGGAAAGCCTGAATGTTTCCGTAGCGACAGGTATTTGCCTGTTTGAAGCCATTCGTCAACGCAGATAACAGACCTGAATTTGCATGATATTGAGACATGCATTAATATCGCGCCCTCATTTCCTTGCTCCATTCCGCCGTTGGCGGGAGGGGCTGTTAAACCGGGAGGATTAGACGATGCGGCATTACGAAATTGTGTTTATGGTCCATCCGGACCAGAGTGAACAGGTACCGGCCATGGTAGAGCGGTACCGTTCCATGATTGATACAAATGGTGGCAAGATCCACCGCCTCGAAGACTGGGGCCGGCGCCAGTTGGCCTATCCCATCAACAAGATTCATAAGGCACATTACGTGCTTATGAATATTGAATGCAATGCCGAAACCCTTGAACAATTGGACAGCGCATTCCGGTTCAATGATGCGGTGATCCGGAATCTGATTATCAAACGCAGTGAGGCGATTACCGAACCTTCCCTGCTTGTAAAGGCCAAGGAACAGGATGAAGCAGGTTATGCAGCTGATAATGGTGATATCGACATAGGGAATGGATCTCCCGTTAAAGATCAAATCCCCGATGTTGCAGAATCAGGCGATGCAAATGACGCAGTTGAAGCAGAAGCGGGAAAAGACTGACTGGCCCGTGAACTACCCTATGAGAGAGGAATAGAACTATGTCACGTTATATCCGGCGAAAACGATATTGCAAATTTACCGTAGAAGGTATTAAGGAAATTGATTATAAGGATCTGAACACATTAAAGAATTACGTCACTGAAACGGGCAAGATCGTACCCAGCCGGATTTCAGGCACCAATTCCCGTTATCAACGTCAACTGTCGACAGCCATCAAACGGGCACGTTTTCTGGCGTTAATTCCCTACTGCGATTCGCATTAGGATCATCTGATCTAGTTACGTATTTTTGCAGAAGTGCCGGTCTGACCCCCCGGGATCAAAGGTTTGTTCACGCGAGCCAGACGCTACAGATATAAGATCAGATAATCATGCGCGGATTGGGTACATATATATTACGCGGGCGCTTGCAGGCAATTGCTGTGACCAGCGTGTTGACCATGCTGTCGCTGTTGTTGCCATTCCTGGCGTATATATTAAGTGGTGCACCTCCCAGTCTTGTAACCCTGCGGCAAGGACCGATTGCAGGATTACAGGTCATCATCGGCAGTTTAGTGGTGATAGCGGTGTTTGCATATTTGATAAATATGAATCCACAGATCTCCACCGTATTTGCGTTGGGGATTTGGATCCCGTTATGGCTCTGTGCAAACATTCTGCGCAGAACCGAATCCCAGGGCAGGCTGGTTCTGGCGGCAGGGGCTTGCGGGGCAGGTTATATCCTGGTGATGTACCTGCTGGTTGAAGATGTGCCCCAATGGTGGAAGACCTGGCTGGATGCCTGGATGACACAGGCCTTGCCGGCCGATCAAGGAGAGCAATACCGTGAAGTACTGACCTCCGTCGCACCGCTCATGAATGCCATGATGGCAGCAGGTCTGGTCATTAGTTTGATATCGACCCTATTGATTGCACGCTGGTGGCAGGCGCTGCTGTGTAGTCCAGGGGGGTTCAGAAAGGAATTCCATGCGCTGCGTCTGCCCAGGGGATTACTGATCGTTGTATTCGTGGGCCTGGTTATGATGGTGATGGGCAAGAGCAACCCGGGTTCACCGGCATTGGATATATTGATTGTACTGGTGTTTCTGTACTTGTTTCAGGGGATCGCCATGATCCACCGCACGATTGCTGCAAGGGGCCTGTCCCAGGCATGGTTGGTGGCTATGTATGCGCTGTTATTTGTTGTACCCCAGGCGATTTTGTTTCTTGCGTGCCTGGGAATGGTCGATTCCTGGCTGGTTAAGACTGCCGTTACCGGGCGAAATGACAATTCATAAGGTGCAGATTATGATATGGATAATTAAGTATAAGGGGTGATTTTGATGGACGTTATTTTATTAGAGAAGATACACAAATTGGGCAATCTCGGTGATCAGGTCAGGGTCAAGGCGGGTTATGGACGAAATTTCCTTATTCCCAGTGGTAAGGCCATCCCCGCAACACCGGCGAATGTAGAAAAGTTTGAGGCACAGCGTGCGGAATTGGAGAAGACCCAGGCCGGGGTATTCGAGCAGGCAACAGCCAGGGCCTTGAAGCTCAATGAAGTGTCAGTGACTCTCGTCAGAAAGGCCGGCAATGAAGGCAAGTTGTTTGGCTCGGTCGGAACCATAGATATTGCTGAAGCGGTTACACAAACAGGCGTGGAGCTGGCCAAGCAGGAACTACGTCTGCCCCGCGGCCCGTTCAGGACTGTAGGCCAATTTGAGGTGGACGTGCATTTGCACGCCGATGTTGATGCAAAGGTCAAAATTAATATCGTTGCAGAAGAAGAAAAAGAAAAAACAGAGTAAATACATACGGATAATCTTGACGCAAAAGACGGGATATAATCACCAGGCAGCTAATCCCTTATGTTGCCCCCTTAACCATGACTAACTCCAACAGGGGAAGTGTGAATGCAGAAAATCATCCAGACACCGGGTATCAGGGACAAGGAAACCGCATCATTAAAAATACCGCCGCATTCGATAGAGGCGGAAATAGCCGTACTGGGCGGTGTCCTGCTTGATAACAGTGTCTGGGAGAAAATAGTTGAGCGTGTTTCTGAAGAAGATTTTTATCGCAAGGACCACCGTATTATTTTTCACGCTATCGCCACACTTGATTCAGACGGAAAACCCTTTGATGTTGTAACTGTTGCAGAGTGGCTGGACAGCCACAAACAGCTTGAGGATGCCGGTGGACTGCCTTATCTCGCTGCTCTTGCCGAGAATACTGCGGGTTCCGGCAATATTACTGCCTATGCTGATATTGTTCGTAAACGTTCCATTCTCAGACAATTAATCCGTGCCACAAACGAAATCAGCGAATCAGTTTTTAACCCACAGGGACGGAACAGTGATGAAATTCTCGACTTCGCCGAACAGATAGTATTTGAGATCGCAGAGCGGGAATCGAAAGGACGCAAAAACTATAGTTCGATAAAAGATTTACTGGTCAGGGCCCTGGATCGGGTGGATGAACTCTTCCACCTGGATAATCCGATTACCGGTGTGGCCACCGGTTTTGAAGATTTCGACGACCGTACTGCCGGACTGCAACGCTCCGATTTGATCATTATTGCCGGGCGGCCATCAATGGGCAAGACGGCATTCGCCATCAATATTGCAGAGCATGCTGCAATCAAACATAAATTATCCGTCGCCGTATTCAGTATGGAAATGTCCAGTGTACAATTGGCAATGCGCATGATGTCTTCACTGGGACGTATCGATCAGCACAAGGTGCGTACCGGTAAATTACACGATGATGACTGGCCCCGTTTAACTTCCGCTGTCGAGATCCTCAAGGATTCCAGACTGTTTATCGATGATACACCTGCACTGACGCCGGCTGAATTACGGGCCCGGTGCCGCCGCATTACCAGAGAACATGGCCTTGATTTGATTATCGTAGACTATTTGCAGCTGATGCAGGTCCCGGGGACGAAGGAGAACCGCGCCACAGAGATCTCCGAGATCTCGCGTTCACTCAAGGCCATGGCCAAGGAACTCAATGTCCCGGTCGTTGCGCTTTCCCAGTTAAACCGAAGTCTGGAACAACGTCCGAATAAACGCCCGGTGATGTCAGACCTGCGTGAAAGTGGTGCGATTGAACAAGACGCCGATTTGATCGTCTTTATCTACCGTGATGAAGTCTATAACGAGGACACACCGGACAAAGGCAAGGCGGAAATTATTATCTCCAAACAACGCAATGGACCAATTGGTATGGTGCCACTGACATTTCTTGGACAATTTACACGTTTCGAAAACTACATCGTAGAAAAACCCTATATGCAAGGGTATGATGAATGACACGGCCGGCAAGGGTTGTCATCAACCTGTCAGCCCTGCGTCATAATCTCGCACGCGTTCACGAACTCGCCCCCGCCTGTAAAATCATGGCCATCGTCAAGGCGGATGGTTACGGCCATGGATTGACAAGAGTTGCACATGCCTTGGCCGCCGCAGATGCATTTGGCGTGGCCTGTCTTGAGGAAGCGCGGGAATTGCGGGGGGCGGGGATCAAACAGCCGATCATCCTGCTCGAGGGGCCTTATTCCGCCAATGAATTAACAAAAATTGTGAATCTCGGGCTGGATATCGTTATACATGATGTGACGCAGGTCGAGATGCTGGAGCGTGCTGTTCTGCCCAGGGCGGTTGTGGTCTGGCTCAAAGTGGATACCGGAATGCATCGCCTCGGTTTTTTGCCTGAAGCGATTACAAGGATATGGCAACGTTTGAATGATTGTAAGGCGGTGGCAGACAAAATCTATTTAATGACTCATCTGGCTGTGGCAAATGAACGTGACAACCCGATGAATCATGCCCAGATCGAATGTTTTCATAAAGTGTGCGCCAATCTGGCAACGGAAACATCCATAGCAAACTCGGCAAGTATCCTGGCCTTTCCCGATACCCATGCCGATTGGGTGCGGCCGGGTCTGATGTTGTATGGTGTATCGCCATTATGTGACAGCTCTGGCGTTGATGAAGGACTTAAACCGGTAATGACCCTTAAATCTGAATTGATTGCTGTCAAGAATTTACGCGCAAATGATCCGGTGGGCTATGGCGCAACCTGGCGTTGTCCGGAAGATATGCCGGTCGGGATAGTTGCCGCAGGTTATGGTGACGGTTATCCGCGTCATGCGCCTTCCGGTACACCTGTGCTTGTTAATGGTGAGCGTGTAGCGCTGATCGGCCGTGCCTCAATGGATATGTTAATCGTTGATCTGCGCAAACAGCCCCGGGCAAAGGTAGGTGATCCTGTGGTGTTATGGGGTGAAGGATTACCGGTAGAAGAGCTTGCCCGTTACGCCGATACCATTCCTTATGAATTGCTCTGTGCAGTACACAAGCGATTACAGTTTATTGAATATGGCAAAGGCTAAGCTTCAGTATCAATGCAGCGAGTGTGGCGCAACGGCGCCCAAGTGGGTCGGGCAATGCCCGGATTGCAATGCGTGGAATACCTTGATTGAAGTGATTGCAGAGCCCACCGGCGGGCCCCGGTCGCCACGTTTTCGTGAACATCAGGCTGCACCGGCCGAGGTCTGTTATCTCAATACTGTCGATACTGTCAAGTCACCGCGGCTTGCTTCGGGCATATCAGAACTCGATCGGGTAATCGGTGGCGGACTGGTGAACGGTTCAGTCATCCTGCTTGGTGGTGATCCGGGCATAGGCAAATCCACTTTACTGATACAGGTACTTGCAGCCATCAGTACTGAAACCAGCACGGACACTCTTTATGTTTCCGGTGAGGAATCAGCCCAGCAGATTAGTCTGCGTGGCCAGCGCCTTGGCCTTGCACTCGATCGCCTGCGCCTGTTAACAGAGAACAACGTTGAACGGATCCTGTCGGTTGCCGCGACCGAGAGGCCAGGTGTCATGGTCATTGATTC
>JAENIZ010000135.1 GCA_016844485.1 Gammaproteobacteria bacterium
CGACATCCATGTCTATCGTCACATTAGTACATCCTTGTACGTCATCCATGCGCCCGCGGCATTTGTGTTTCCATACACTTCATCCGGCGAGTGATTGGTAATTGGTGACTGGTTATTGGTAACAAATCACTAATTACTCGCCGCTCTTGCCAGTCGCTTCGGACTCCTGTCCTCTCGCGACACTAATACTTCCATGTATGTCGTCCTGACCCCGCGGCATTTGTGCATCCTGCACTACATCACCAATTACTGCCCTTCGTGCTTATTGCGTTATAGTATAGATATATCTTTCACTCCCACAACTACCCTTGCATGGTTACTCGCAAACACAAAAACGCACTTATCAACGAGACTTCACCTTATCTGCTTCAGCACGCGCATAACCCGGTCTATTGGTATCCCTGGGGGGATGAAGCGTTAAGCAAGGCACGAAAAGAAAACAAACCTATCCTGCTGTCCATCGGTTACTCCGCCTGCCACTGGTGTCATGTCATGGCACATGAGTCGTTCGAGGATGAGGAAACAGCGAAAGTCATGAATGAGCATTTTGTGAATATCAAAGTTGATCGCGAGGAACGCCCCGACCTCGACAAGATATATCAGACGGCCCAACAATTACTGACCCAGCGTACCGGCGGCTGGCCGCTGACCATGTTCCTGACACCGGATGATCACCTGCCCTTCTTTGGTGGCACCTATTTCCCGCCTGAATCCCGTTATGGCCTGACTGGTTTCAGGGATTTATTGCTGCGGGTTG
This sequence comes from Gammaproteobacteria bacterium, assembly GCA_016844485.1. Classification (GTDB taxonomy): domain Bacteria; phylum Pseudomonadota; class Gammaproteobacteria; order Eutrophobiales; family Eutrophobiaceae; genus JAENIZ01. The sequence continues at coordinate 758 of JAENIZ010000135.1, forward strand.
CGCAATTTTATAAAGAACAACGCGACTCCATCACGAAACAAAACCAAACCATGCAGGATGCATTGCAAAGAATCGGCAGGGTACCTACCAAAGATGATGATCTCGAAATAGGCCCTGAACCGTTGAATGTCGCCATACATCAACTTGAAGAAAATTTTGATAATGAACACGGTGGTTTTGGCGGCGCCCCGAAATTCCCTCATCCCACGAATATCGAACGCTTGCTCAGGCACCACGTACACACCGCAAATAAAAACGAATCGAATCATCATGCACTGTCCATGGCCGGCTTGACCTTACGCAAGATGGCGGATGGCGGAATTTATGATCAACTGGGCGGCGGCTTCTGCCGCTATTCCGTCGATGATCGATGGATGATCCCGCATTTTGAAAAGATGCTGTATGACAATGGCCCGCTGCTGACACTCTACAGTCAGGCCTGGCAGATTACCCGCGATCCGGTGTTTAAAACAGTGGCTCAGGAAACTGCGGATTGGGTCATGCGCGATATGCAGGGAGCGGAGGGCGGCTATTACTCGACACTGGATGCCGACTCCGAAGGACATGAAGGCAAGTTTTATGTCTGGACGCGGGATGAGTTGCAGTCCCTGCTTAACGAACAGGAATACCAGCTCTGTACAAAATACTTTGGCCTGGACGGGCCGCCGAATTTTGAAGGCAAATGGCATTTGCAGGCAGCGGGTAATCTTGAATCAATTGCACAGACGCTCTCAATGAATAAAAAAGAGGCCGCAGTCCTCCTGACTCAGGCCAGACAAAAACTTCTCGAGGTGCGTAACAAACGCATCTGGCCGGGGCGTGATGAAAAAATACTGACGTCGTGGAATGGCTTAATGATTAAAGGCATGGCGACGGCAGCGGTGACATTCGAACGAGATGAGTATCTGGATTCCGCTGCACGCGCACTGGAATTCATCCATAAGACTCTGTGGCACAATGGCCGGTTGCTGGCGACTTATAAAGACGGCAAGGCCCACCTGAATGCCTATCTGGATGATTACGCCTTTGTTATCGATGCCATCCTGACGTTACTGGCAGGACGGTGGAACCGGGACTGGCTGTTATTTGCAATTGAACTGGCCGACACCTTGCTTGAAGCCTTTGAAGATAAGGAAAACGGAGGATTTTTTTATACCTCGCATGACCATGAAAAACTTATCCAGCGCAACAAACCATACATGGACGATGCACTGCCCGCCGGTAACGGGATCGCGGCTTATGTATTCGGACGGCTTGGCCATCTCCTCGGTGATGACCGTTACCTGACTGCCTGTGAACGCACACTGAAGTCCGCCTGGCCATCTCTAATCCAATTTCCTTCCGCCTACAATGCATTACTGCAGGCACTGGAAGAATATTTATATCCCCCGCAAAGCATTATTATCCGTGGTGAAGAGACGGATATGAAAAAATGGCGCAGTGCATGTCAATCGCAGGCAAATCCGTTTGCAATGTTGATGTGCATACCTGCAACCGAGACTGAACTCCCCGGATTACTGGCAGAACGAACCCCAACAACCGGAACCATCGCTTACATCTGTGAGGGACGCCAGTGCCGGGCACCCGTGACCCGGCTTGATTTACTCAAGGAAACCTTGAACAATTCTAAATTAGAATGACATAATGTGTTGCGACGCAGCACATGATCTTGCGTACATTGGAAACCAGCCGCCGGGTGGGGACTAAATACAAATAATAAAACACCTGTTACAGGGTGACGCGGCATCTTGTCCCATGAAACGTGGAACGAATTTATATATTTATATTCAAGCAATAACTTGAGAGGAAAGTAATCATGACAACGAGCAACAAGAAACTGCAGGCGTGGGTCGATAGCATGGCTGCCCTGTGTCAGCCGGATAATGTCGTCTGGTGTGACGGTTCCAGACAGGAATACGATCAGATGTGGGACATCCTGGTCAAAAGCGGGACCGCCAAACGGCTGAACGAAAAGAAACGCCCGAACAGTTATTATTGCCGTTCCGTCCCGGAAGATGTTGCCCGCGTAGAAGATCGCACCTACATCTGTTCCCGGAAACAGGAAGATGCCGGACCCACCAATAACTGGATGGTCCCGGAAGAAATTCGAGCAACACTGAAAGGCCTGTTCACGGGTTGCATGAAGGGCCGCACCATGTATGTTATTCCCTTCAGCATGGGCCCGATCGGTTCAGACATAGCGCATATCGGCGTCGAATTATCTGATTCTCCCTACGTCGTCACCAACATGCACATCATGACGCGCGTCGGTACGAAGGTGCTGGACGCATTAAGCAATAATGGCGAATTTGTTCCCTGCGTGCATTCCGTCGGCGCCCCACTGGAAAAAGGGCAGAAAGATGTGCCCTGGCCCTGTAACACGACCAAATATATCGTGCATTTCCCGGAGACCCGCGAGATCTGGTCCTACGGTTCCGGTTATGGTGGTAATGCGCTGCTCGGCAAGAAGTGTTTTGCCCTGCGTATTGCCTCAGTGATGGGCCGTG
>JAENIZ010000045.1 GCA_016844485.1 Gammaproteobacteria bacterium
TCCAGCTTGAACCAGATTTCCCCGTTTAATTCTGATAAATGTATGATGCCTTTTTGTACCACAGCGCGTTGCATGAAACTGCCATTTGTTATCAATACCGGTTTGATATTGCCAGGCAATTCCAGTTCATCAGTAATATGGCCGATCAGTTCGATAACCCGATCAAACATATTAGTACTGGTTGGTTCACCATTGCCTGAAATGGCAATGTCCCGGATGCTGCGGTGTTCAGGGCGTATGTTAAAACGTGAATAAAATGTTCCTCGCAGGACGTCAATCAAAAGATAACGCAATTCTTGTTCTAAAAGATCCAGATCAACAGAGGGCGCACTGCCACGTTGAAGACCGGGTACTTGGCAGTAGATACAGCGCCAGTTGCAGGCATTATTGGTATTCAGGTTGATACCGATGGAAAGACCGCCGGCCCGGCGGGAGATTACCGGATAAACGTAATTCAGTCCGAATCTATCTCGCGGGTGATCTGTAATTGTAAGCGTCTGAATATTGATATTAAGACCTTTTTGTTGCCTGTGGACGGCCGGATAAATAATGAAATCATATGTATCTGAGTGGATATTGTTGTGTTAACTGCATTTTGATTCCCCGCAATTAAGGCAGGTCAGACAATTATCCATGAGTATTACGGATTTAGTGAGGCATTTTTTACAAAGCGTGGCGCCTTCCGGGAATTCGTCCGCTTTTGTGTCTTTAGAATCTGCATGTGTGTTCTGGTACTCTGCACGTTTTTCATGAATGAATTTCTTCTGATGTTCATCAAGCCGGTCATTTTTTAACAAACCAATCATTCGGAGATGACTTTCAAGCACATCGCCAATCTCGGCCACCAGTGATGGCATGAATTTCCCCCCTTTTTTAAAGTAGCCGCCATGCGGATCAAACACGGAACGGAGTTCTTCAACGAGAAATATCACGTCTCCGCCTTTCCTGAAAACGGCGGATATGATCCTGGTCAAAGCGACAATCCATTGGAAATGATCCATGTTTTTCGAATTAATAAATAATTCAAATGGGCGCCGCAATTCATATGTTGTTCCTGGATTTAAAATAATGTCATTGATGGTCACGTATAACGCATGCTCTGAAAGGGGCGTCTTAATCTTATACGTTGTGCCATGTAACATCTGTGGCCGTTCAAGTTTTTCATGCATCTGCACGACATTGTCAGAAACGCCGGCAACATCCCGAGTGTCGCTTGAAATGGGTTGTTCGTCAGTAACTTTGCTTATTCTGCAATCGACTATTTTTCTGTCAATCTTGATTACCATTTGTATATTCCTCAATACTCAATATCTGCCGTAATAGCCTTCTTTTAATGCATCGTAAAGATTTGCCGCGGTGTGCTGTTCTCCATCATACTCAATGATGTCATTCCCTCTGGCCGTAATAATTTCACCGTTATCCAGGGTAAATTGGTACAGTGTATTTTCAAGATTTTGTTCCTTTACGAGCACGCCCTGAAATACTTCCGGATTGAAACGAAACGTTGTGCAGCCCTTTAATCCTTTCTCATAGGCATACAGATAGATGTTTTTGAACTTATCAAAAGGAAAATCCGTAGGCACATTAGCAGTCTTGGAAATCGAAGAGTCTATCCACTTTTGTGCGGCTGCCTGAATATCAACGTGCTGCTCCGGGGTGATGTCATCTGCAGTGTTAAAGTATTCCGGTAACCGCTCATCAGGATTGCTTGAATCCGGAGATGCCTTTGGATTGATTAAAGTGCGATAGGCCAGCAATTCGAATGAATACACATCCATTTTTTCCTTGGTCTTTTTTCCTTCCCGGATAACATTCCTGGAATAGCGGTGTGAAAAAGTCGGTTCAATGCCATTACTCACGTTATTCCCCAGGGACAGTGCTATCGTTCCTGTGGGCGCAATAGAGCTGTGATGCGTAAAGCGGGCGCCAGTCTTTGCCAAATCATCAATAAGCTCAGGTGCGATCACTGCAATACGCTGCATGTAGCGGCTATAACGTGTGTGCAGGACTTTTCCTTTAACTATATCGCCTTCTTTATAACCGTCTTTTTGCATTTCCGGCCGTTGCTGCAACATTTCCGCGGTAACTGTAAAAGTTTCCTCCATGATGGGTGCAGGTCCTTTTTCCATGGCGAGTTCCAGCCCTGTTCTCCAGCCCGTCAATACAAGCTCCCTGCAGATATTTTCGGTGAACATAAGTGATTCAGCGCTGCCGTACTTGATGCACAGCATGGTCAGGGCCGAACCCAGACCAAGGAAACCCATCCCATGCCGCCGTTTTCTTGTTATTTCATTGCGCTGTTTATCAAGCGGTAATCCACTGATATCAACAACATTGTCCAGCATCCGGGTAAAGATACTGACAACGCGGCGAAAAGTATCCCAATCAAAAGCGACATTTTCCGTGAATGGGTTAAGAATAAACTCAGTCAGATTGATTGAACCAAGCAGACAAGCGCCGTAAGGCGGTAAAGGTTGTTCACCACAGGGATTCGTCGCGCGGATTTTTTCACAGAACCAGTTATTATTGAGTTCATTGACCCTGTCAATCAGGATGAATCCGGGCTCTCCGTACTCATACGTAGCTGACATGATTTCATTCCATAATGCCCTGGCGGAGACAGTTTTATAAATCCTGCATGCAACTTCTCCCTTTTCATTCCTTATGTAATTATCATGGACAGGCCAGTTACGCCAGACACCCGTATCAGGGTCAGTCAGATCGTACGCATTCGCTTTTAAATCCTGTTCGGTAATCGGGTAAGCCAGTTGCCATGGCTTATCTTCCTTAACTGCCTGGATAAAGGGCTCCGTGATCAACAGAGAGAGATTAAATTGACGCAGACGGCCGGGTTCGCGTTTGGCCTGAATAAATTCAAGAACATCAGGATGGCTGATATCAAATGTCGCCATCTGCGCACCACGGCGGCCACCTGCAGATGATACTGTAAAACACATCCTGTCATAGATGTCCATGAACGAAAGCGGCCCTGAGGTATGGGCCCCGGCCCCGCAAACGTATGCACCTTTCGGACGCAGGGTTGAAAATTCATAACCGATACCGCAACCACATTTAAGCGTCAATCCTGCTTCATGTAATTTCCCGAGGATGTCATCCATGGAATCGTGAATGGTTCCGGAGACAGTACAATTAATGGTGGAAGTCGCAGGTTTATAATCTCCCGCACCGGCATTTGAGATGATACGGCCTGCAGGTATAGCACCATGCTGTAAGGCCCACAGAAATCCCTTATACCAGTAATCGCGTTTTTCCTTTGACTGCTCGATATCCGCCAGCGTACGTGCGACTCGCCGGAGGGTATCATCAATGGATTGATCAAGAGGGTTACCATCATTGTTTTTGAGACGGTATTTCTGATCCCAGATATCCAGGGAAGTGGATTGCAGAGGAATCTCAACTGGTGTCTGCCGGGTATCGAAATCTGCAATTTTCAATCTGGGGTACCTTTTTTAATTGATATAATTAACTGCATATTATATCCATATAGTTACCTGCCAATATTGTTACACCCTGAAGCTAATTATAGTTGACTTGATCCAGATCAATTTTTTTTAATTTATCTATGAATTCATTTTCTTCTTAATTTGAGAGGGCGTTAGATGAATTCCTTTGCGCTTATTAAATTAAGGTACATAACGGATGGGCTATATCAATAACCTATTTGATTTAAATGGTTGGGGGATTAGGAATTATCAACTACTTTCTTCGCTTCGCTATACTGCTCCGCTTAAAAGTCCAGGGTATGTCGTCCCGACATACCCGCTCACCGGAATAAACATTCACTGGATGTTTATTTTTCTCCGGTTCGCCCCTGTAGTTGACCCTTCGGGCTCCCGCTTTAGCGGGATTCAAAATCGCCCCCGGCGATTTTGTTGAACGAAGATTCAAATCCAAAATTCCCCACAATCCTGATAACAAAAATGAGGTTTTCTTAACCTCATTTTGTTATATGGCTGGGGGACTAGGACTCGAACCTAGACTAGCGGAGTCAGAGTCCGCTGTCCTACCATTAGACGATCCCCCAGTAGGGGAATACTTCTAATTAACGCTTTGAATACTGAGGACGTTTACGCGCCTTGTGCAGGCCGACTTTCTTGCGTTCGACCTCACGGGCATCGCGGGTAACGAAACCGGCCTGGCGCAGTGGTTTACGCAGACTTCCATCATATTCAATTAAGGCCCGGGTAATGCCATGCCGGATAGCGCCCGCCTGTCCTGATATACCACCACCGGTTACCGTAATGTTGATATCAAACTGGTTCAGCATGTCTACTGTTTCCAGTGGTTGACGGACGATCATACGGCCTGTTTCACGGCCAAAATAGGTATCAAGGCTGCGGTTATTTATGGTGATGCTACCACTGCCGCGTTTTAAAAAGACGCGCGCGGAAGAACTCTTGCGACGACCGGTGCTATAGTAAGTTTGCTCTGCCATGTTCTAGATTTCCAATGTCCTGGGTTGCTGGGCGGAATGGTTATGTTTAGCGCCAGAATAGACTTTTAATTTCCGGAACATCGCACGCCCCAATGGGCCCTTGGGCAGCATCCCTTTCACGGCCTTTTCAATGACCTGTTCCGGCTTTTTCTCGATGAGTTTTTCGAAGTTGATGGATTTGATGCCGCCGGGATATCCCGAATGGCTATGGTATATTTTATCTTTTGCTTTATTGCCTGTGACCCTGACCAGTTTGGCGTTAATGACCACGATATAATCGCCTGTATCCAGATGCGGAGAATATTCGGGTTTATGTTTGCCGCGCAGGCGCCTGGCAATCTCGGTTGCAAGTCTGCCGAGTGTCTTGCCGCTGGCATCGACGATATACCAGTCACGCCGGATATTCCCCGGTCTTGTAATATAGGTTTTCATATCAATATTTATGGAATTCTGGCCGTCAAAAAGAGGTGGGAATGGTACGGATAGACCTCCTGACTGTCAATAATTACGGTTTCCGTAAGGTCATAATATTGCTGGAACATTACACCAAGGGCATGAATATTGTACCCTTGTACTGAATTTATCTGGTGCATACCACCATGGCAGAACGTAATTACGGGGTAATTGATCAGTTCATCATGCAATTTGATCGGCACCTGAACGCCTTATTCAGCCGGCAGCAGGGGGCGCTACGGCCCACACCCGCCGATAACGTGGAAGAAGTTACGCTGGATGAGTCTGAGCGCCGTTGCTCAGAGGGTCTGATGCGTGTTAATCATGCCGGTGAGGTTTCGGCGCAGGCCCTCTATCAAGGGCAGGCCATCACATCCCGGGATCCCGATGTGCGGGCAACCATGCAACGTTCCATCGCGGAAGAGGTTGATCATCTGGATTGGTGTGAACGCCGGCTTTGTGAATTGAGCGGACATACCAGTTATCTGAATCCGGTATGGTATCTGGGCTCACTCACTATCGGTACACTGGCCGGGCTGGCAGGTGATAAATGGAGTCTGGGTTTTGTGGCTGAGACCGAGAGGCAGGTAGTGGAACACCTGCAGGGCCATCTCAAACGCCTGCCGGTTCAGGATATGAAAAGTCGCGCGATCGTCCAACAAATGGCAATAGATGAGGCCCGGCATGGCACGATCGCACAGGCAGCGGGCGGGGTTGAATTGCCAGTATTTATCAAGACTATTATGCGGCTCTCTTCAAAAGTGATGACATCAACCGCCTATTGGGTTTAATCAGTGATTTGTGATGAAGTGCAGGCCGCTCCATCGCTTCCTGCGAGCGCGGCATTAGCACATCCATGTGCGTCAGATGCGAGAGGTACGAATGTCGCACGAATGTCGCAGGGACAGGACGACCCACAAGGATGTGTTAGTGCCGCGGAAAGCATGGATGCTGAGAGCGGCTACCAATGAGCGACTGCACCACGCCAAGGCGTGGCCGCGGGGTCACGACTACAAGGCAAGGATTGTTCCCTACAATCCTTTTGCATTTCCTCCATCCATGGAGGTCAGATGCAGGAGGTACGACTCCAGGGAAGGAGGAGTTAGAGTCGCGTCGGGAACAGCGACCGAGCAGGATGTAGGTAAGGAGCGTGAGCAGGAGCGGAAGCTTTGTCGAGCGGCGAGTAATTAGTGATTAGTTGGTCACCCGTCACCAGTTACTAATCACCAATAGAACACCTCCCTTGAAAAAGGGTAATCCGCCCCCATCTAGCTGATAAGAGCGAAACTATACTGAATATAGGAGGTGTATTATGTCATTAATTCGTTATGAACCGTGGAACCTGTTTGACAGATTTCAGGACGAACTAAATCGTTTGGGTCTGGCCGACTATATCGGTAAAAATGCAGTTGAAGGTGACAATTCCAATATTGTGACGAGTCACTGGCGGCCGGCGGTAGATATCAGAGAGGAAGAGAATCGTTTTGTAATCCTGGCTGATCTGCCGGGTGTCGACCCCAAGGATATCGATATCACTATGGAACAGGGTGTCCTCTCAATCAAGGGCGAACGCGTCAGCGACAAGGAAGAATCACACGAAGGATACAAACGGGTAGAACGGGTGCGCGGTACATTTTACCGCCGCTTCAGTCTGCCTGACAGCGCAGATGCTGAGCGCATTGAAGCGAAAGGCAAGGATGGCGTACTCGAAATCGTACTGCCAAAATTGGAAAAGGAACAAGCACGCAGGATCTCTGTCAAAAGTTAACGGGTATAATAATTAAAAGGCGGGATTTATCCCGCCTTTTTTATTTAAAAAATCCTTTCATTATGAACTTTTCAAATAATGTACCCCCTAAGTTTTTTACAAGATTATCAATGAATAACTAAATCAAGGATTAATTATGGCCGTTAAACAATTCAGTCATGTTTTTATATGTCTCACCCTTTTGATGGGATTTTTGAGTGCCACAAGTGAAGCCACTCTACCTACTGAAGCAGTAGCGAAGGAACTTCCCAGTCTTGCCCCGATGCTGGATGAAGTTACCCCTGCTGTGGTCAATATCGCTACTGAAGGCCGCGTTCAACTCAGACTGAATCCCTTGTTTAATGATCCTTTCTTCCGCAGATTTTTTAATGTCCCTGATCAGCCTGTTGAGCAAAAGACACAGAGCCTTGGATCAGGTGTTATTGTGGATGCAAAGCGTGGTCTGGTAATAACAAATAATCATGTAATCGCCAATGCCGTGCAGATCACGGTGACTTTACGTGATGGCCGGCATCTTGAAGCTGAATTAATCGGGACAGATCCTGCAACGGATGTTGCCGTAATAAAAGTTCCTGCTGAAAATCTGACTGCATTGGAAACAGCGGACTCTGACAAATTACGTGTGGGTGATTTTGTTGTTGCGATTGGCAATCCCTTCGGGCTTGGCCAAACGGTTACTTCCGGGATTGTCAGTGCGCTCAGTCGCAGTGGCCTGGGAATAGAAGGCTATGAAGATTTCATCCAGACTGATGCATCGATCAATCCAGGTAATTCAGGTGGCGCATTGGTCAATTTAAATGGCGAATTAGTCGGGATTAATACAGCCATCTTTTCACAGAATGGAGGCAGTATCGGAATAGGTTTTGCCATTCCTATCAATCTTGCCTTGCAGATAATGGAACAATTGCTTGAGGGCGGACAGGTACAACGTGGGTTCCTTGGTATTCAGGCACAGGATCTCAGCCCTGATCTGGCAGAAGCATTTGGGCTTCCAAAACAGTCAGGCGCAGTGATTAATAAGGTTCTGGAAGACTCTCCTGCAGCGAAAGCCGGACTGATGGCAGGTGATATCATCATCAAGATAGACGACAAGCAGGTAAAAAGCGCGGGCGATGTGCAGAATCGCATCGGTTTACTGCGTGTAGGCGAGGAAGTGTCATTTGAGATACTGCGCGATGGAGAGCACAAGAAATTAACGGTAGTTATCGCGGTTAGCAAAGAAGGCATTGGTTCACCCAGTGCTATCAATCAACGGCTGGAAGGCGTGACTGTTGGTGATATCAAGGAAGACCATCCCTTGTTTGGTGAGGTGGGCGGTGTGATTGTTATGGAAGTCCAACGAGGGAGTCCCGCCTGGCGCAGTGGATTACGTGAAGGTGATGTAATCACGTCAGTTAATCATAAACAGGTGAATGACTTGCAATCCTTTCTTGCATTGGTTGATAAGGAAAAAAATGTGTTATTACTGCGCATAGTACGTGGAAATATGGCTGCGTTTATTGTTATTAAATAAGCCAGTTCTGGGCAGGCACAGGAATTTTTCCCAAAACAAATATCCGCGCCAAAGGTCTATATTTAATGTTGTATTGATTAATTTATAGGGGATGCTGTTTATGAGGATAATCTTCTCATTGCTGGCAGCGCTACTATTTCTTGCGGCATGTGCCAGCAATGTTCCTGTTGAAATCCAGCAGGATGTAACAAATAGCAACGCCAGTATCGATGCGGTACGTTCAGATTTCGGCCGGTATGAGGGTCAGAAGGTGCGCTGGGGTGGCACAATAACGTCGGTTGAAAACAAGGTATCCGATACCTGGGTGGAAGTTGTTGGCAGGGAACTCGGTTCCTATGGCAGGCCGAAAAGAGAGGATCAATCTCTGGGCCGGTTCCTGGTACGCATAGAGGGTTTTCTGGATCCGGCCATATACAAACCCGATCGTGAATTAACGATTTACGGTATGGTTGAAAGCCGGGTGGTCAGGCAGATCGATGAACATCCTTATACCTATCCCCTGATCAAGGCGCAGACCTATTATCTCTGGGATGAGTATTATCGTTATTATGATCGCTATGCTTACGATTATCCCTATGGCTATTATCCCTACCATTACTATTATGGATTACAATACGGTCACCATTTCGGACATCATAGTCCATTTTTTGGTTATCATTTTGGCTTGTTCCACCATTTCTGATAGTGGACATCTGAAAAAATAACTAAAAACGTATTGAGGAAAAAATAAAAGATTGCCGTTATTTTGCGGTAACGGCCAAATTGGTTACCTGGATGTTCGTTTGGTCTGAATTATCCTCAAGAAGGATTTTTTTCAACAGGGCAACATCGACATAGCTTTTGCCGTAAGCGTTACCGGTAATGATTGAAAAGGGTTGTCCCGGTTCACCAAGCTGATCAAGAACAAGGCTTGCGTCATTAAAATTATTATCGATGGTGAAGGTGTGTGTGGTTATAACAGTCTTCAAACCACACGCACGGGCAGAACGGTTACCATTCGGCGTATCTTCAATCGCAATACAATCTACCGGTGTCAAGCCCAGATCAGCCAGGGCATATTGATACACCACCGGAGAAGGTTTTTTATCGGGTACTATATCACTGGTGACAATAGTATCGAATCGGGCCAAGGCATCCTGCCCTAATGCATTCTGCAATAGCGTTTCAACATTAAATTTTGATGTGCATGTGGCGATCCCCAATCTGATACCTTGCTGGTTCGCCTCATTCAGCAGTCTTAATATACCGCTGCGTAAACCGATATGTCCTGCGATGAGCTTTTCACGGTAGATTTCTGATTTGCGCTTATGGATGCGCAGGGCAAATTCACGCAGGTTGAGATCACCTTTAAGCTCAATAGAGTGTGCTTTGAGATAAGCGTAAATACGTTCTCTGCCACCGGATATTGAAAGCAGACCGGCATATTCACGCGGAGACCATTCATATCCCAGGTCAAAATCACGGAATGCGATATTAAATGCCTGGCGATGAGTCTCTTCAGTATTGGCTAAGGTGCCGTCAACGTCGAATATAATGGCTTTTAGTTGTCGCATTGATTATCTTGAAAAGAATCCTTTAACTACCTTTCAGATTCCGGTGCTACCTGTTGATGTTAAATAGAATTAATTTTGATGCATAGCAATACTATGACATTTTATCTGGATCGTCTACTGAAATTGAGACAAATGGCATATTATCAAGTTCCACATGCTGCTGTCCCGGTAAATGATATATTTATCTGTCATTCCGGAAAACACATCGTGGTTATCCGGTATCCCCTTTCCCCTGAAAGGGGGAAGGTACGACTGCATGGATGCAGGAGGTAGAGCAACGCCGGGAGCAGTTGCCGAGGAGAGGGGTACTTTACTTACTGGATGCCAGTTAACCGCTATGAGGTTTACGGCATGACAAATATGTGCTCGTTGGACAGCAGAGGATTGAACCCGCTCAATCTCTTCAAACAAACAACTGTTCTTTTTGAATTTATTGAGTATTCTTAACCCTATAGATACAGGTTCAATCTCAATACAACTCATCAAATTAATATAATGAATGAAACCGCTGTCATTGCAGGAATCATCGGCATCATTCTGGGCTTGGGGGTAATGTGGGTTATCTCCAGGAACAAGCTGACCGCTCAGGATCAACGGCTGGGCGACAAGACTGCACAAATAGACGAATTGAAATCCAGGCTCAAAGAACATGAAGATTCCGATTACAGGGCAAAAATTGCTGAACTACAAACCTTGCTCGAGGGAGAAAGACGCTTAACGCGAGAAAAAATAGCGCTACTGGAACAGGCTGAGAAGAACATGACAGCCGCCTTCGAAAATCTGGCAAACAGGATTATCGAAGAAAAAAGTAAAAAATTCACCGAGCAGAATAAGATTAATATTGGCGAGGTACTGAATCCATTGCGTGAACAGCTGGGAGATTTCAAAAAGAAAATTGAAGATGTTTATGATAAAGAATCAAAAGACAGGGTGTCCTTACATCATGAAATTACGAGTCTGAAATCATTAAATGAACAGATGAGCAAGGATGCTATCAATCTTACCAGGGCGCTTAAAGGAGACAGTAAAAAACGCGGCAATTGGGGTGAAGTAATCCTGGAAAGAGTGCTTGAAGATTCTGGATTAAAAAATGGTCGTGAATATGAAACTCAAGGTAGTTTTCGTGATGAAAATGGAAAGTTATATTATCCCGATGTGGTTGTGCACCTGCCCGATAACAAAGATGTGGTGATCGATTCCAAAGTCTCACTAAATGCTTACGAGCGCTATTTTTCCACAGAAGATGATAATGAACGAAAGCAGGCTTTGAGCGAGCATCTTAATTCAATTCGTACCCATGTATCCGGGTTACAGGGGAAAAATTACGATGAGTTGTTGAGGCTAAATTCACTCGATATGGTATTGATGTTTGTACCGATAGAACCTGCATTGATGCTCGCCTTTGAGCATGATGAAAATCTTTACCAGGATGCCTTCAAGAAGGGTATTTTTTTGGTTAGTCCCTCAACTTTAACTATGAATCTGCATATTATTCATAATATGTGGCGATATGAATATCAAAATCAAAATGCACAAGAGATTGCCAAAAGAGCGGGTGACATGTATGACAAGTTTGTCGGTTTTGTTGATGCATTGGAAGATATCGGTGACAAACTGGGTAAAGCGCAAACAGCGTATCAGACAGCACACAATCGCTTAACGGATGGCAAGGGTAATCTCGTGGGAAAGGCAGAGGCTATTCGAAATCTTGGATTAGAAACAAACAAAAAATTATCAAATGAACTCATTGATAAAACTCAAGAAGAGGAAGAAACACCAAGAATTACCGGGAATAAGGTGACTCAGGATTAGTCACGCGCCTGTTTACTGAATTAACGTCTGGTTCCGTTCCATTGCTAACAGAGAAACTACAATCGCCGATCAAAGGCCGTGGCACGCCGGATAAAATCGATCCACGTTATCTACACTATACCAGAGAGACCGTTGACGATGGCTGGGGTTATGGGGATGATGAAGAAAAGCAGCGCATCCCGACCACTGTCACCGTAGAAAAACCACGGACTATTATTAGCCGTAACCAGTCGCCGGATATCCCGTTTGAGGCCTCAATCAACCCCTACCGTGGTTGTGAGCATGGCTGTATTTATTGTTATGCCAGGCCGACCCACGCCTATATGGACCTGTCGCCGGGGATTGATTTTGAAACGAAACTGTTTGCAAAGCCCAATGCGGCTGATTTATTACGCGTTGAACTGGGCAAACCGGGATATCAGTGCACTCCCATGGCGCTCGGTACCAACACGGATCCCTATCAGCCGATTGAACGTGACTGGCAGATCACACGCCGGATTATTGAAGTTCTCAGTGAGTGTGATCACCCGTTGACCATCGTCACCAAATCATGGCTGGTCGAACGCGATATCGATCTGCTTGCGCTGATGGCAAAAAAGAATCTGGCACAGGTATTTGTCTCGATCACCACGCTGGATACCGCACTTGCTCGTAAACTGGAACCGCGCGCCACGGCGCCACACAGGCGACTGGAGACACTTGCACATTTGCATGAGGCAGGCATTCCAACCGGTGTGATGTTTGCACCTGTAATCCCGGCACTGAACGATACGGAGATGGAAACCGTACTGACACAGTCCGCAGACGCAGGTGTCGATAGTGCAGGGTATGTCATGCTACGCCTGCCGCATGAAGTGAAAATATTATTCAGGGAATGGCTGGAGACCCATGTGCCGTTGAAGGCCAAACATATCATGAACATGGTGAGAGATATCCGCGGCGGGAAGGACAATGATCCGCATTTCAAAACACGCATGCGTGGGCAGGGTGTTTATGCGGAGATCATCAAAAAACGCTTTCAGCAGGTATGTAAACGGCTGGGGTTGAATAAAAAGCGTTTTATTCTCGATACTGCAAAATTTTTACCACCGATCAAGAAGGGTGATCAATTAAGCCTGTTTTGAGATTTGTAGTAGTGATTTGAATTTTACCTGCGCAAGATGGCGATCCAGCGATAAAAATTGAGCACGCTGGCGAGTGATGCGGCGACATAAGTCAATGCAGCCGCGGTCAGTATTTTTCTTGCGACAGGGATCGCAGATTGCGGAATGTATTCACCTTCGATGAGTATCGGTAATGCACGCTTGAAACTTGCGTCCCATTCCACCGGAAGGGTAATAAGGTGAAACACAACAGGCAGCAACATGAGGGCAATACCGACAAGCAAAATGATTGCGCCAACTCCGGGCATTCGTGTCAGTGTCGCAGCAAAGGGAAATACGATAAGTATTATGGAGGCGAGCTTTTCCGTATAAGCTATAAATCTGGCCAGGCGCCAGCGCAGGAAGAAAGGCCGATGCCCCATCTTGTGCTGGATAGCATGGCCGACTTCATGCGCTGTCACAACAACAGCCGTCAGTGATTTCCCATCATAAATATCTTCCGCGAGCATTATCGTTTTTTCTTCGGGATTATAGTGGTCATTTTTTTGTTCGCTTTTTTCAACATTAACTCCATCCAGCGCGTATCTTTTCAATAAATGTTCCGCGAGTTCGCCCCCTGTACCTGGCAGCTCATCAATTCTGGTGTTGTAACGTTTAAGCACATGGCCTGCCCACAGCTGGGGGCCAAACAATACTATAATCAGAATTATCAGGGTAAGTGCTAACAGCATGACCGGGTCATGATACTATTTTGCTGTATCTGCATGATATAAACATTCATTAGAATATGCAGAAACGTTTCTGATAAATATAAAAAACAATCGGATGCTATTCATTTGTTATTGTAATAGCACAAAAAAAGCAGGCAATTGATCAATGACTCCGTTGGAAAGATATCAGGCAGATCTTCTGCATGGAGATTTTAGTGCAGATCCGGCACAGAGCGCGGCTGTCGAACATTCCCAGGTGCTATATGATTCATTACTTGCAGAATATGAAAAGAATAAAAGGTTGTTCAATCGTATTAAAAAACGGTTGCAGAAAAAAAACAAAAAATCGATTAAGGGATTGTATTTCTGGGGAGGTGTTGGCCGTGGCAAGACATATATAGCAGATGCCTTTTATAATAGTTTACCTTTTCCTGAAAAAACCCGGGTTCATTTTCACCGTTTCATGCAGATGATCCATCATGAACTCAGACAACTGAAAAATATTGAAGATCCGTTGCAGTGTGTTGCAGACAAAATTGTATCCGGGACATGGGTATTATGTTTTGATGAGTTTCATGTATCCGATATCACGGACGCCATGTTACTGGGTGGATTACTGGAGGCATTGTTTGATCGGGGTGTAATACTGGTTACCACTTCGAATGAGGCCCCTGATCAATTGTATTGGGATGGTTTGCAGCGTGAGCGCTTTATGCCGGCAATTGATCTGGTTAAACAACATACCCTCGTCGTGAACGTCGATTCCGGTATTGATTATCGGTTGCGTTTTCTGGACAAGGCCGAGATTTATCATTACCCCCTGGATGACGATGCGAGTGCCATGTTGCGCGATAATTTTGAATATATTGCCCCGGAAGAGGGCACTGATAATGTGGTGCTCGATATAGAGGGCGGGAGATCTGTGATGGGCCCAGAGGTCCGTCAGACTATATCGAAATTGCCCGCTTGTACCAGACGGTCTTTATTTCCAACATTCCGGTGATGGAAGAGGCCGATAACGACAGGGCAAAACGTTTTATGACCCTGGTGGATGAATTCTATGATCGCAATGTGAAATTGATCCTGACTGCCGCGTCGCTGCCTGAAAATTTATACAACGGCAAGCGGCTGGCGAAGTCTTTTCGTCGTACTGTCAGTCGTCTGTTGGAGATGCATACCCACGATTATCTGGCAAAACAGCATCTGTAATTATTAGGGGTCAGGGATTTGGGGCTAGGGATTAGTAACTGATAACCCGGAAACAGTAATCAACCCCTGATCTCTGAACCTTGGTCTCTAGCCATTATTTACTATTATAAACATATAGTTATATTAGTTATTCGGCATACAGATTAAATAACCCGTGCCCGGCCTTTCCTCGACTCTCACAGTTCACTATTCTAGTAATAGTGGGTGGGAACGCCCTTTTCCAACGGGATGGAAGTAAATAACAAGAATGAGGGGGAAGATGGCCGCTTACACGACAGAAGATATCCGTAATATTGCCCTGATAGGTCACGGCGGGGCGGGTAAGACTACCCTGGCCGAGGCGTTGTTGCATAAGGCAGGCGCCATCAAAACTATGGGGACTGTTGAAAGGGGCACCACGGTCTGTGATTTCGATCCCCAGGAAAAGACACATCAGCATTCACTCGAATCCGCTGTCGCCAGCGTGGATTATCACAGCGGTCATATCAATCTGATTGATACCCCGGGTTATCCTGATTTTATCGGCCGCGCCCTGGCGGTATTGCCCGCTGTCGAGACCTGTGCAGTGGTGATCAACGCTGAAAACGGGATTGAAATGATTACCCGCAGGATGATGGAGGTAGCGCGGGACAGGGGACTGGATCGACTTGTTATCATTAACAAAATTGATGTCGATAATATCGATTTGCCTGGACTACTGGCCCAGGTCAGGGAGACATTCGGTAATGAATGTTTGCCACTGAATCTCCCTGCGAATAAGGGCAGCACGGTGGTTGACTGTTTTTTCCAGCCCAAAGGCGGTGCCACTGATTTTTCATCAATTGATGAGGCCCACACCCAGATTATCGATCAGGTCGTTGAACTGGATGAAAAATTGATGGAAATCTATCTGGAACAGGGCGAGGAAATCAGCCCCGAGCAACTACATGATCCTTTTGAAAAGGCCCTGCGTGAAGGTCACCTGATCCCGGTTTGTTTCGTATCAGCCAAAACAGGTGCAGGCATTGCTGAATTGCTGGAGATATTTGCCCGGCTGATGCCGAATCCAAAGGAAGGTAATCCGCCGCAATTCCTCAAGGGAGAAGGGGACACTGCTGAGCACATCGAGATTGCCCCTGATCCTGACAGGCATGCCCTCGCACATGTGTTCAAGATCAGCATCGACCCGTTTGTCGGCAAGCTGGCTACGTTCCGTATACACCAGGGTATAGTGACCAAAGACAGTCAATTATTCATCGGTGACGGCCGCAAGCCGTTCAAGGTAGGCCATCTGTTCAAATTGCAGGGTAAGGATCACGTTGAAATAAATACCGGGTTTCCTGGAGATATCTGCGCGGTTGCGAAGGTAGATGAAATCCATTTTAATGCCGTGTTACATGATTCGCATGAAGACGATCATCTTCATTTGCGGTCTATTAATTTTCCCGCGCCGATGTTCGGTCTGGCGATTGAAGTCAAGAGCCGTGGTGACGAACAGAAAATCTCGGATGCCTTGCATAAACTCCAGGCGGAGGATCCAAGCTTTGCTGTCGAACATATTGCCAGTCTGAATGAAACAGTCATCCGGGGCCTGGGCGAATTGCATTTGCGCGTCATGCTGGAGAAGCTCAAGGATCGGTACAACGTCGAGGTAGGGACTCATCCACCCAAGATTGCCTATAGGGAAACGATTACCGCCAAGGCTGAAGGACATCATCGGCATAAAAAGCAAACGGGAGGCGCAGGTCAGTTTGGTGAAGTCTACCTGCGTATCGAACCCTTGGCGCGAGGTGGTGGAAATGAATTTGTCGATGATGTTGCTGGCGGGGTGATCCCAAGACAATTTATTCCGGCTGTGGAAAAAGGTGTTCAGCAGGCGTTGAATGGAGGTGTGATTGCAGGATATCCGCTGCAGGACATCCGCGTCAGTGTATACGATGGCAAATACCATACAGTGGATTCAAAGGAGGTCGCCTTTGTCTCCGCCGGCAAGAAGGCGGTGATTGATGCGATTAAAAAGGCACGTCCGGTAGTTCTTGAGCCGATTGTTGATATTTCCATTACGACACCCAATGCAAACATGGGTGATATTACGGCTGATTTGTCTGTCAAGCGGGGCAGGATTACCAATACCTCTTCCACATCGGGTGGTATGACCGTCATTAGTGGCCAGGTGCCATTGAGTGAATTGGATAGTTATCAGTCCAAACTGAAGTCGATTACCGGAGGCGCCGGATCATATTCGATTACCTTCAGTCATTATGATCCCGTACCCCCACGGACGCAGCAGGAATTAATGACCAAATACAAACCCATAGAGGAGGGTGATTGATATCCAGGAAAGCGGTGGTGAGGAAATAACTGTTTCCGTAAACCGTTCGTGGTGCGTCATAATTTAATTTCGAAATGTTATATAGATAGAAATATATAGTACTTTTCTGTATAAGAAATACCTGCTATCTTTTCCGCCTTTTTCGAATCCGGAACCAGTAGAATCAATAGGTAACAGATAAATTGACGATGAAAACCTGGAAAGAACAACTGGCTAACAAAATGCCCGCAACGATTGCGCGCGATATCGATATCTTTGAATCGCAGGTGCAACTGAAACGTCAGGGCAAGGTTGAGGACAAATTGTTCGCAGAAACCCGGCTGCGTCGTGGTATCTACGGTCAACGCTATGACAACGGACAACGCCATGATGGTGTCGAACAACGGACACTCTCATACCCCTCAGCAGGACTGACCAAAGGTACGGAGACCATGTGGGATGCACCAGGCATGCAACGCATCAAGATTCCTTTTGGAGGATTAAACCCGGAACAGATGGATGTACTTGCTGATATCGCGGAGGAATACTCCGATGGAATTTGCCATATCACGACCCGCCAGGACATTCAGCTGCATTATGTTCATATCGACGATACACCGGATATGATGCGGCGGCTTGCTGCCGTGGGCATTACAACCCGAGAGGCATGCGGGAATTCGGTGCGCAATGTGACGGCATGCCCGATTGCCGGCGTGTGCCATGAGGAAACTTTTGATGTCACACCCTATGCCGGGGCTTGTGCGCGCTTCCTGTTAGGCCATCCGGATGTGCAGGATTTCGGGCGCAAGTTCAAGGTTGCGTTTTCCGGTTGTAAACATAATGCCTGCGGATTAACAACCATGCATGACCTGGGTTTTATCGCCAGGGTAAAAAAAATTAATGGTGAAGAAAAACGTGGTTTTGAAATGTATGTCGGCGGTGGCCTCGGCGCGGTTCCTTATGAGGCCAAGCTGTTTGATGAATTCGTGCCGGAAGGAGAGATACTGCCCCTGGCACAGGCTATTTCCAGGATTTTTTCCAAACTTGGTGAAAAAAGAAATCGCGGGCGGGCGCGTATCAAGTTTCTCATTGATAAACTTGGTATTGAACAATTCCGGGACATGGTCCTGGAGGAACGCAAGGTTTTGCCACATGATGATGCCTGGACTGCATATGTAAAAGAACTGCCTGCCTATGGTGAGACTCCGTTAAGACCGGCCAAAGCGCTGACGAATGCTGTCATAGGAAACGGATTTGATATCTGGCGCAAAACCAATGTTTATCCCCAGAAACAAACCGGCTATGCCGTCGCTACTGTCACCTTACCCATGGGTGATATCACGTCCTGGCAAATGCGCCAGTTGGCCGACATCGCTAGGCGTTTTGTCGGGGATAATGTGCGTACGACTGTTGAACAAAATATTGTTTTACGCTGGGTGAGTGAAGCGGATCTGCCGGCCTTGTATGAAAAATTACAGCATATTGGATTGGGTCAAGCCGGTGCGGGCACCATCGTAGATGTAACAGCGTGCCCAGGCACAGATACATGCAAATTAGGTATCGCCTCGTCCCGAGGACTCGCAAGCGAGTTGCGGGAAAGACTTGGCGCCAAATTCCTGAATCTCGATGCAGCAATCCAGGGACTGCATATCAAGATCAGTGGCTGTTTTAATTCCTGTAGCCAGCATCATCTTGCCGATCTTGGATTCTATGGTGTCAGCCGTAAAGTAGGTGGGACGACTGTACCGCATTTCAGGGTCGTGCTGGGTGGCCAGTGGGCAAACAATGCGGGTTCGTACGGTTTGACCATAGGCGCAATTCCATCCAAGCGGGTACCGGATTTTATCGATCAAATTACGAAAAAATATCTGGAAGAACGAAACAATTCAGAGCGCTTTCAGGATTACATCCAGCGCGTGGGTAAAAAGGAACTGAAAACACTTGTGGACAAGCTGGCGCCGGTTCCCCCTTATGAACTTGATCGAAGCTATTATTCAGACTGGCGGGATCCGCGTGAATTTACTGTGAGTGATATTGGCACCGGCGAGTGTGCTGGAGAAGTTGTATCGATGATAGATTTCGATCTCCAGGCCGCGGAACGGGAATATTTTGAGGCGCAGTTACATTTTGATAAGGGCGATTATCAGAAGGCTGATGAAATTGCCTACAAGGCGATGATACAAGCCGCGAAGGGCCTTGTCCGGACCAAATTCCGGGATATCAAGGACGATCCAGATCAGATTATTCAGGAATTCAGGACCCGTTTTTTTGACACCGGTATTTTCCAGAATAAATATGCCGGCGGGACATTTGCCCAGCATTTATTCAGGCGCCATGAAGACAGGGAACGTAAATTTACCAGGGATAATGCCCGGCACCTTCTGGAAGAG
>JAENIZ010000136.1 GCA_016844485.1 Gammaproteobacteria bacterium
AAAAGAATACATTTTGTAAGTCAGGAACAGGACGGTAGCCTGATGCTGGAATTGTTCAGCCGTGATGGCATCGGGACGATGCTCAGCGCCGCACCTTTTGATCATATACGCCCGGCGACGATTGAAGATATCGGAGGCGTACTCGAGTTGATCCAGCCATATGAGGAACAGGGAGTGATCGTGCGCCGTTCACGTGAAAAGATGGAGATGGAGATTGCTTATTACACTGTTCTGGTACGTGACGGTGCTGTCATTGGCTGCGCCGCACTGTATCCATTTGAAAAAGATTCCGTGGCCGAGCTGGCCTGTTTCGTCATTCATCCGGACTATCAGAATGAGGGTAAGGGTAATGAGTTATTTGACTGGATTGAGCGAAAAGCCGGAAATACGGGTCTGAAGCAACTTTTTTTGCTGACCACACATGCAGAACACTGGTTTCTTGAGCATGGATTTAATCAGGCCAGCCTGGATGACCTCCCGGTCTCGCGTAAATCGCTTTATAACTATCAAAGGAATTCCAAAGTATTGATAAAAAATATCCGATAGGCACAGATTAATAAAATGGATAAAGATATTCAAAGTCATGACATTGATGCCAGGGCCAGATTAAATGCCGTCCTGAATACTTCAATCTATGCCATAGTTTGTATCAATAGTCGCGGCATCATCGATTTATTTAATCTGGCCGCGGAAAAGATGTTCGGTTACAGCGCGGATGAAGTCATCGGCAAGAATATAAATGTATTAATGCCGGAACCCTATGCAACTGAACATGATCAATATATTGCGCGTTATGAAACAACAGGCGAAAAAAAGATCATTGGTACCATGAGAGAAATAATCGCCAAACACAAGAGTGGAGAAGTATTTCCTATCGAACTGGAGGTGAATGAAACTAAAATAAACGGCCAGTCGATGTATACCGGTTTTATACGCGACCTCAGGCGGAAGGCCAGATCAGAACTTCAGGCAGAACAATTCCAGAATTATCTTAAACAGATAGTTGAGGCCCGTACCCGTGATCTGACTGAGGCGAATAAAAAACTGGAGGAACTTGTCAGGATTGATGGATTGACGAATATTGCCAATCGCCGTTGTTTTGATGAGGTATTGGAGAATGAAATTCGCCGTACCTATCGCAATAATTCTGCGATTTCACTAATCATGTGTGATATCGATCACTTCAAACAATATAATGATCATTACGGCCATGTCGGTGGTGATCAATGTCTGCAAAAAGTAGCGGCGTGTTTCAAGGAGACATTCAAGCGCTCAACGGACTTGCCGGCACGTTATGGAGGTGAAGAATTTGCGGTTATTTTACCTGAAACACCCCTGGAAGGGGCGCGAGTTGTGGCTGGTAAACTTGGTCAGCGCCTGGATGATTTACAACTCCCGCACGCGAATTCGAATACTGCGGACCATGTCACCCTCAGTATAGGAATTGCAGCTGCAATACCGACTCAAGGTTTTACAGGCAGAGAATTAATTAAAATGGCTGATAAGGCGCTTTATGAAGCAAAGGCAAAAGGCAGGAATCGTATTGAAGTAATTAACTGCAATTCTTGATTATCCGTTTTAATTTGTCCCTTCAAATTCTTCAGACAGGATTTCAAAATATAAGAAACAATTTAATAACCACCAGCACAACTCGAAGGTGCCGGCGCGGGGAACATTGGCCGGCATTCAGGGTTTGAACTACGCTGACCGAGGTCGTAGCCCCGGTGCAGGACGTCGTTCAAGGCTTGAAACCATGTTTACGATGGCCATCAGAACCGCGGCAAGATAAGGCGCGGACTGTACAAGCAGCACGCTTACCCACAGCTGACCCTGGACGTTATGTAAGTATTCGATCGAATTTACCCACCACGCGGCGCCCCAGAGCATTATGAGCAACGCCAATTCTTCCCAAACCATGGCCACGGCGGAAAACAGTGGCCGGCCGCATTCGAGCTTTGGTGTGCGCACGAAAGGACGGCCGGAGGTGGTGAATCCGGTAAGCACGGCCTTGCCAACGATATGCATCAGAGCGAGTCCGGCAATCACAGCTCCGATCGCATCCTTGAACCCGCACTTTACCCGTGCTGCATACAACCAGAGTGAACGGATGACTTTGAAGCAGAAGATGCCAATGGTCGGGAACACGAACGCGGCAATCGGCAGATCCATGGGCGGGAAGTTGGTGACCAGGTGCACGGTCAGTCCCAGGCTCGCGAACACGAACAACAACGCCAAGCCATCGGACAACCACGGCAGCCAGCCAGCGACAAAATAATATTTCTGTGACGGAGTCAAACCCTTGCGCGCGAAGGGAAACAATGCGAACAAATGCTGTTTCATGATCTGGACTGCACCATAGGCCCAGCGGAAACGTTGGGTCTTGTAGGCAGACAATGTGTCCGGCATCAGGCCGTGGCCGAAGCTTTCTTTTACATACACCGAATCATAGCCTTCACGCAGCAGCCTCAGACCCAATTCGGCGTCCTCGGTGATACACCATTCTGCCCAATGACCGGCCTTAATGAGGGCCAACTTGCGTATGAGTGTCATGGTCCCATGCTGGATGATGGCATTAAAATCATTGCGCTGGACCATACCGATGTTGAAAAAGCCAGCGTACTCCCAGTAGCACATTCGCTTGAACAGGTTTTCTTCCCCATCGCGATAATCCTGTGGTGCCTGTACGAACCCTACTTGCGGATCCTCGAAGTAGGGGGTGAGGCTTTTCAGCCATTGCGGGCTAACAATGTAGTCACTGTCGATGACTGCCACGATCTTGGCATCTGTTGAGGTCTGCCACAGCCCGAAGTTAAGTGCGCCGGCCTTGTACCCGGGCCAGTGATCCAGGTGGAAAAACCGGAATTGCGGTCCAAGACTGTGGCAGAACGCCTGTACGGGCTGCCAGATCGCCGGGTCCATGGTATTGTTGTCTATGACCAGGACTTCATAGTCCGGATAATCGAGCTGCGCCAGGGCCTTAAGCGTCTGTCGTACCATTTCCGGCGGCTCGTTGTGGATCGGCACATGCACCGAGACTTTGGGGTAAGAATAATCCGGTTGGAACGGGAGTGGATCAAACTTGCGTGCAGGGCTGTGTTGCCAGAGCACCTCCGCCGCTTCCACTGTCTCGACAAGCAGAACTAGCAGCGCCAACATCTGCATTAAAACGAGTATGATCCAAATCGCTGCTGACAGTGGAGTCTGGTATTGGCTTGCCCAGATAGATGCGCTCCAGGCAATAC
>JAENIZ010000046.1 GCA_016844485.1 Gammaproteobacteria bacterium
GCATAAGGTTGTTTCACATCTACGCCAGTCTGTCGTGCACCATCAAGCAACAGGGTATCCAGATGTTCGCGGCCCAGGGCCCGGCCCCAGCGTTCACCGGCATCATCGTTTACAGGCATGGGCGTCACCAACATACGTTTGCCGGCATATATTCCTACTTTGCGTACCGGTGGACCCGCCATATCCAGAAACGCTGATTCGATGTCGAGATCACGTAGCAGCGGTAATGTTGTAGCAGAGATAAACTCGCCGCAGACTTTGCGCCGTGGAAACGGGACTTTCTCAAGCAAGGCGATCGACCACCCGGAACGCGCCAGGAGCCACCCGGTTGTTGCACCTGCCGGACCACCACCGATGATCAGGGCGTCGTAAATCATAGTGTTCTTATCCAGGATCGGATTGTGAGCCAATACGCTGCGCGAGAAAGAGATGACTGAAGAGCCCTGCGGGCCGTTCTGTCAACTGCCAGTCTGCAGCCTCCGGCCAGAGGTTCGAGAGCTCTCTCCCCGTAAAGCCGGCGCGCACGCTCACCACGGCATCGTGACGAGTGACATCATTGCAGCCGAGCCATCCCAGTGCCTTGCTGCCGAGGAGTGCAAGCATCGAACGCCGCGGCTCGGCGGCAATGAACAGATCCGTCACCTCAGCGAGATTGGAAAATAATTCCCGCAATTGTGTGTCATTAAAGTGATGCATCACCAGATTCGCCAGCATCACGTCCACGCGGGGCCGCTGCCGTAACCAATACATCAATTCGGCCTGCGTGTACTCTATATGCCAGCCGATATCCGCGACAGCGGCAAGAGTTGCGGATTGAACCGCCGGCTGGCGATCGACGAGCAAGACACTGACACCTGACCATGCGCCTGCCAGATCGCGCGCCAGCGACAGCATCAATGTGCCATCACCGGCGCCGAGTTCAACAATACTTTGGGGAGTTTGCGTACCCAGGGCTTTATATAGACATCGGCGGAGCAGGGCGCGATGCCCCATCAGGACATTGACAAGACGAAGGTCGCGCCGGGAGCGCTGTGCACGCGGGTCGATGGCTGGCAGCGTGTCGAGTAATTCCGGTTCGAGTTGGCGCAGAGCAAGCGTCATGACCGATGGGATCCTTGATCAGCTCACCCGCAGCAGGGCGCCGTAGCAACCAAAGCCGGCACCAAAGGAGGACATCCACCACCAACCCGGCGCTGCACCACCGGCAAGCGCCTTCTGCAGCGCGAACAATACGCTCGGGCTGCTCATGTTGCCATGATCGCGCAACACCTGGGCGCTCCAGCGTGTAGCTTTGTCATCAAGACCCAGCCGTTCCCGCAAGGCCGCCAGTACGTCGCGGCCGCCGGCGTGCCATATCCAGGTTGCGATGTCGTCCCGGGACAGGGCGTGTTGATCCAGCACCCTGTCGAGTACCTTCTCCGCGAATTCCGCCGCAAGAGTTGGCACCGGCGGCGTCAGGATATTACGCAGCATACCGGCGCAGTGTTCGAAACGCAGCAAATCACGGCAGGAGGGATCAGTCTCGGAGGCAAAGTCGCGCCATTCCACCTGCCGCGTACCATTATTCGACGGTTTGAGACTGACCACCGCCGCTGCGGCACCATCGCCGAACAGGCAGGCGCTGACCAGCACGCCGGGATCATTGTCGAGATAAAACGCAGCGCTGCAGACCTCAACACACACCGACAGGACACGCTCGCATCCCCTGGAGGCGAGCAGGGCATGGGCCATACGCAGGTTGGGCAGGGCTGCACCGCAACCGTTGCCGACCAGATCCAGTGTTACTACATCTGAACGCAGCCCGAGTCCTTCGACCAGATAGGTGGACAGGCCCGGACACAGATAGCCGGTGCAGGTGCTGACGATGACACTGTCAATATCCTGTGCACGAACATGGGCGTCAGCCAGGGCCTGCCGGGCGGCGTGGATAGCAAGCGGTGGCGCGTTGCGTTCATAGCGCCGCTGCAGGGCATCGGGGTTGAAATCATTGACTTCGACGAGGGTATCGAGGGCAAGGTAGCGATACTGAATACCGTTATTGCCTGTGAGCAACTTGCGGAGCAGGACCTGGGCGCGGGTATCGAGTTGATCGTAAGCCGCCGTCATTTTGAGTGCCTCCCAGCATTCAGTTTGCGCGTAACGGCGAGGAGGGGTCGCGGTGCCCAGCCCGTTGATAACGATAGCACTCTGCTCAGTGTTATGCTGGGAGCGCCACAATTCGTCAGGCACATTGTGTATATCTGCAAGTCGTGAGTGTGCCGCACGCACGGGACTGTCGAGCTCCTTTTGAACATCCGGTTCTGTTTTGAGCCCATCGATCTTTACCAGATTTGCGATGTTAGGTGAGGTCATCGTCTGATCCGATCAGGAAGATTTTTGGCTGTTTCAGCACCCGTGCAACGAATGCGTCATTCTTCTTTAGTTTCCGGCGGAATTCGCTGTCATCATAAAGAGTTGGATTTATTTTTCGTTTAACAAGATTTTCTGCTTTATCCAGCGCGGGAGATATATCAGGATAGGACAGTCCTTCACTGATAATCATCACGTCAATATCACCCTCTGCCACACCCATTTCCTTTGCAGCAGACCCATAGATAAACGCAGCACGGATTCGTTCTATAAATGGTGTTAATGTCTCGAGTAACATGTCCGCTATTCCAAAAGTCTTGGTTACGATGCCACGCAACTCCTCGAATATCGGTGACTGACGGTTGGCCTGGTAGTGCTTCTGATTGCCAATCCGCTTGACGGTAACGAGACCTGCGGTGGCCGATTTTTCCAACTCCCGTTGCACGGCGCCGATGCCGGTGCCGGCGGAGCGTACAATCTCGTTCGCGTAATAACTCCGGTCGGGGTTGCCGTACAACAGGGCGAGCACCTGACGTTTTGTTTTCGAGAAGAGTGCCTCGAAAATACATGCCTTTTTCGTTCCCATTTTGGGAATGATAATTCCCATTTTGGGTAAACACAACCGTTACAGCGAAGACATCTGTTGTTTCACAAAATACCGGTGCTAGGCTGTATTGCCCAACCATGCGCAACGTGCGGGTATCTTGCTGCCGCGATCCAGCACCGGCTCGAGCCATTCCGTCACTTTATTTAATATCTGATCAAACCGCCAGGGAGGATTAATAATGATTATTCCTGAACCACTCAGGCGATTGGGTTCGGTATCCGGCACCACACTGATCTCACTCAGGTAGATCTTTTTGATACCGGAATTGCGCAGATCATTATGAAACTGGTTTATCGGCTGCCCTCTCTGCACCGGATACCAGACGGCATATATTCCAGTGGGCCATTTCCGCCATGCCTTGATCAATATTTCCGTCAACCGTTCAAATTCGTCACCCAGTTCATAGGTTGGGTCAATCAGTACCAGGCCACGGCGTTCCTGCGGTGGCAGCAGTGCATTCAATCCTTCAAAGCCGTCACGATGATGCACGCTCACCTGGCTGTCATTAGTGAAATATTTTTTCAGCAGCGGTGCCTCCGTGTTGTGCAGTTCCATCAACACTATCCGATCCTGTGGCCGTAATAACTGCCTTGCGATCACAGGTGAACCAGGATAATACCGCGGGTTCATGCGATCTTTCTTTTGTGTCGCGTTCACCATTGCAACAGTACGAAGATAAGACGCGATTGCAGCGGGTGGATTTTTTATATTCCAGAGCCGGCCAATACCGGTTTCATACTCCCGGTTTTTCTGCGCAAATCCGGATTGCAGGTCATACAATGCACTGCCTGCGTGGGTGTCGATGTAACAGAACGGAGCGTCTTTCTTTTTCAGCGATTTAATCAATAGCATCAATGTGATGTGTTTGTGCACATCAACAAAATTGCCCGCATGAAAACCATGCCGGTAACTCAGCATGATAGACGCTCCATAATATGAAAGGTGGCAGGTATCAGTAAGTGGTTCATATCATGCGAAACTAGTTACCATTCACCAATTACCCGCCGCTCCTGCACAGCCGCTCTCAGCATCCATGCTTTCCGCGGCACTAACACATCCATGTGAGTCGTCCTGTGCTCGCGGCATTTGTGTATCCTACACTTCATCACTAATTACTGTTTTTTTATGGATATTCAGTATATTTCTTCGAAAGCCCCCGCACCTTCTCCGCGGGATATTTGTCCGCATTACGTTGCAGCTTTTCCACGGCCGCGTGGTAGAGATCAATATCCAGTTTGTCCGCGATCCGGACAAGATAAATCAGGATATCGGCGAGTTCCGCTTCCACTGTGGAGCGTTTCTCAGGAGGCAATGACCGGCTTTCTTCCTGTGTCAGCCACTGGAAATGTTCGACCAGCTCCGCGGTCTCCACGATCAACGCCATCGCCAGGTTTTTGGGCGAATGATATTGATCCCAGTCCCGTTCCTCCGCAAACCGGCGTATGCGTTCTTTCAAATCCTGCAACCGATCCATCATCGATTAAATTCCTGACTATGGGTGATTACCGGCGCATTATGTTCTACGGCGTTCTCTTCAATAGACAACAGGACGCGAACTGATTCCAGTAATGCCAAGGTGGAAAGATAAACAGCGCGGTTGGCATTGAGCAGGCTGGACGTTTCTTCGTCATCGATCTTGTCCTTACCCGAGAGGGAATAGATGTCCCGGATAAACTGTTCGTATCCGGCGCGTAATCCTTTTTTTAATTCCATGTAATGATCAATTGCAAGTTCAGGATTTTTATTTAGCAGTAATTCAACCAGTTTTCGATACATGAATTTAACCCCATTCTGAAAACTTGTCTGGCTTGTATTTATCGTATCCGATGATGAATGACGGAATTCCATCAGGTTGTGCCTGATGTCCTTGATGAATTTTGCCGCATAGGCCACGTTGCGTATTGCATGATTGAGCTGAGTGAGTTCGCGAGCATCCTCTTCGGCAAGTGTGCCACTTTGCACAGAATAGGTATAACCCAGGATCTCGCCTTCGGCCCGTTTCAAAAGGGCATACTCATCTTCATAAACAAGATGCTGTCTGTGATCTGAATACAGTTCATCAAGGAAAATATCATTCGTATTAATTTTGAAGCAATGCAGATTGAGCCTCATGGACTGGATAATCAGACTGAGCAATTCCTTGCGTACCGCCTCTATTGCAGCCTCGGCGACATTGGCCGGGACCCGTCTGATGTATACACAATATTCCATTGCATCCTTTGCCTTGGGGACGACCCATTCAAGAAAATTCACGAATTTACCCAGCAAGGGGATGAAAATAACGATGCCGATAATGTTAAACAGTGAATGAAACGTCACCAGTGAATACAGCGGATCTTTGAGAGCAATGATTTCGGTAATAAAATAAAGCAGCACCGGTAGCAGGAGCAGGGCCAGGGTGTCCGTAACCAGGTTAAAGAAAAATTGGGACAGTGCCACGCGTCGTTTTTCTACCGATCCCTTTAACGCCCCCAGCAATATTGTGCTGGTCGTTCCCAGGTCAGCCCCGACTGCGATGGGGGCCGCCTCATTCAGGGTAATAACGCCGGAATGTATTGCGCTCAATAATATCATGATAGTCGCGGAACTGGACTGGATTGCGGCGGTAAACAATACACCGCCAATAAAATAGACAAACAGGTTATGTCCACGAATAAGATTGACGTCGACATTTTCAACAAAGGAAGTAAAACTTCCCGTCATCTCCCCAAGCCCCATCAATAAAAGACCCAGGCCCAGGAGCAGGTTGCTGTAAAAATACGATCTTGTGCCCTGTGTAATAAACACCGTTCCCATAGCGCCGAGCGCCAGCATGGGCTGGGCATAATTAACGAGATTGAGTTTGAATCCAAGGACAGTCACAATCCAGCCGGTAAAGGTCGTACCGAGATTGCTCCCCAGAATAATCCCCAAGGCATTGCGCAGCTCGAGGATGCCCGCTCCGACGAAGGCAAGAACGATTAATCCAACCAGAGAACTGCTATGCAGGAAGGCGGTTACGGCGGTACCGGCAATAACGCCGCGAATTGGGGAATGCGTCTGCTCGCGCAGGAACTTCTTCATGGATCTTGAGCCCAGGCCTCGCAGGCCTTGTTCCAGCATGAACATCCCCAGCAAAAACAACCCGAGTCCTGCCAGAAAGCCCCATAATTCTATGTTCTGCAACATATAATCAATGTTAACCCATCATTTTTTACAACAGAAATTACCTGCCTGTTTTGCAGGGTATATCTTCCCGGATTCAGGAAGGAAAAGAAAAGGGGAAAAGACTTATGATATATATCTGGTAAATTCCGAAGGCGATGAAGCAAATACCTTTCGATATAAACTGTTTGAGCGTTTTAATAATTTACCTGATTTTTTGTCTACCATTTTCCCGGTAATTTCTGAAGCATCAGCACAATCTTCTATTGAAGACAGTAGCTCGAGTCTGTCCTTGACAAGAATAAGATCATGGATCCGTCCCAGTCGATTACCAAGTTTGTCCAGACGATTTCGCGTCTGTCCATGAAAATCAGGATACGATGCCTGTATAAACCCGAGCTGAAAACACAAGTACTTTACCCATTTCCGGAACTGGTGTAGATCATCAAATGTAGCATGCCCCGAAAATGCTTTTTCTCCGTACTTGAAAGTACGTTTATAAGTGCGCTTCAGGCCTTTTTTGATCATGTCATCAGAATCAACCGAAAGTGTTTGCCGTTTCAAAGTTTCCGCCACGTCTGCAAATGGCGATTTGATGGTTTCCCAATCGACCGGATGTCTGCTTTGATCAAACTGGATATGTGCGCGTATTACCTGGATGGCGGATTGCTCATCATTTTTACCCGTTTTATTCTCCAGCCACTTTAAAGTATCCAGAATGACCTGCGCGTCCCGTTTTGCGGAAAGCTTTCTCATGCCGTCGCGCAAATTACGATCAATTGTCCGCCAGTCAAAAATGTCTGATTTATTCCGTATAAGGCGGATCCACGCACGCAGCCGTTTGATAGCAACCCGTATGGGATGAACGTATTTTTGCTCACGTTCCGGATGTTGCATGTGCAGCTGTAAATCATCTATCACAGCGATGACAGCACGGCTTATACCCACGGAGGGACGTATGTAAATTTCCGGTTGACTCATGATGTTATAATCAAGCTAAAGATTTATTTCAGGAACAGGTTGTAACAGTGTGATCTACAATCCCTTTCTATTTTTCAATGAAAAATCGGGATATCTAATTTACAGTTTCCAATACTATGCCTCTTTTTGATCAAATATCAATCTCTATGCAGCAAAAGCCTGATCCAGGATAATGCGGGAAAAACATTAAAGGATAACAATCAGTTGGGGAAAATTATTATTGATAATTCACTATATTACTTTGCAGTGATTCGATGAAACAGGAAATACTGACATGATTTTCCGGAGTTGGGGTGATGCCTCATGAATGATAGGAATACAGGCCATGAACCGGCAACGCCTCATCATATAGAGCTGAGACTGCGCGACATTAATCAGCTTTTTCACTCCATGGATCCCTCACCGTTCCGTGAAAAGGAACTCGACGCGCAGGCGGAAGAATTCATTGTGAGCTGGGCCACGGAACTCCCGCGGCAGGAACCGCTGCTGTTGACGATTTACCTGGAAAAATTGCCCAGTGTGGATAAGGATGAACAGGCAGTGAACGAGGCGGTCAGGAATTATTTTGGTTACCGTGCAGAACGGGCCGAATGGCAGAACCGGCAATTACTGCGGGAGGGTTGGAAAAATCTCGTGATCGGGCTTGCATTCCTTGCCACCTGCCTGTTTGTAGCTCAATTTCTCGTGCGGTATGGAGGAGGGGCATTTATCGCGATCCTGCGGGAAAGCCTGATCATCGGTGGATGGGTAGCCATGTGGCGCCCTATGGAAATTTTTCTCTATGACCGCTGGCCCATCAAGCGCAAACAGAAACTGTACACGCGGCTGAGTCAAATGGAGGTGCGGCTCTCTATTTCCGGGCAAGCCCAGATTTAATTAGCTTTAACCTGGTACTATTCATTTTTTTAAATACTCAATCAATTCGTTGACACTTAAAGCTATAAGATCTTTGTCAATTGAGCGGGATACCAGTTTATCGAGTGGTGCATGCAGTTCGTTACGCAGCATGCCTAAAAATCTGGGTGAAGCGACAAGGATCAATTCGTCATAATGCCGTTTATTGTGTATTTCCTTGAGATGTTTGCCCAGTTGTTTGGCAAACATTTGTTCTTCATGTTCTTTCGGAAGTGTGTGTGGTTGTAATGATCCGTGCTGGTTGGGAGACTGTACGGGTGCATCAGCTCCCAACTCTCTATTCGTGAGCCGGGATTCTGAATGTATAAAATCTTCC
>JAENIZ010000137.1 GCA_016844485.1 Gammaproteobacteria bacterium
TGACCCCGACTTCGTTTCTCATTGCCCCTGATGGAAAAATCCTGCAATACAAGATCGGCGAAATGAATATGGAGAAATTGCGACAGCAAATCACAACATTGTTGCCGCAGCAGTTAAAAGTAACAAATAAAAAGTTAAAAGATACTAATTATGTGCTGTGATTTTATTTATTCCACTCTTCACTAATACATGCTCTGGATAAAAGCCCTGCATATTATTTTCATGGTGACCTGGTTTGCGGGCCTGTTTTACCTGCCAAGACTGTTTGTTTATCACTCCATGAGTACAGATCAGATCAGCATTGATCGTTTCAAACTAATGGAGCGAAAACTTTTTTTCGCGATCATGACACCCGGCGGAGTTTTAACGATTATCTTCGGACTATGGATTTTATTTGCGAATGGCTGGGCAGCCTATGCCGGAACCCTCTGGATGCATATCAAACTCACATGCATCCTCATTTTAATCGCATATCACATTTACTGCGGAAAACTGCTGATTGATTTCAAACGTGATCGCAACAAACACTCGCACGTCTGGTATCGCTGGTTTAATGAAATCCCTGTCGTGTTTCTGTTTATTATTGTAATCCTCGCCGTTGTCCGGCCTTTCTAGTCACTAATTACCAGTAACTAGTCACTGGTATCTATATTTCGATCATTTCGAAATCTTCTTTCCTGGCCCCACACTGAGGACAAACCCAGTTCGGGGGAACATCCTCCCATAGGGTCCCGGGAGCGATGCCATCATCTGGCCAGCCCAGCTCCTCATCATAGACAAAACCACAGATGACGCACATGTATTGTTTCATTAATTAAACTCCTGCCTTATTTATTATTCTCGCATTAAACACCGGGATGTAAAATAATCGGATATGGGCCCAAAAACACATAAAAAGTCCGTTATTCTCGTGCTTGCAGGTCATGATCCCAGCGGGGGGGCGGGGATACAGGCAGATATCGAAGCGATTGCAAGCACGGGCTGTCACGCTGCAACCGTTATTACATCCCTGACTGTGCAGAATACCGTTGAATTTCAAAATGCATATCACCAGGACCCCGATCATTTCCGGCGACAAATAGAACTGGTCCTTGCTGACATTGAAATCAGCGCCTGCAAAATAGGTTTAATCTCTGATCTCGGGATTCTGGCTGCAATTGAAAATACCTTGCTTATTCTCAAAGAGATACCCGTCGTTCTTGATCCTGTGATCAGTTCAGGGACCGGTAAAAAAATCATGACGGAAAATATACGCGGTGCGTTGTGCGAAAAATTACTACCCTTCACAACGGTGATTACGCCGAACAGCATCGAGGCGCGTGAATTGACAGGTCTGGATAATCTGGATGATGCGGCCAGTGAACTTATCAAACAAGGTTGTCATGCCGTCCTGATTACCGGCACACATGAAAATACCGATAAGGTCATTAATACTCTCTACGTTGAAAAGGAAAAACCATTAAAATTTGAATGGGAAAGATTGCAAGGGAATTATCATGGCTCCGGATGCACGCTGTCATCCAGCATCGCGGCGCATCTTGCTCTGGGGAAAAATACCAGACAGGCTGTCAAAGAGGCGCAGGATTACACCTGGAAATCCTTGAAACAGGGAATGAAATTAGGAAAAGGCCAGATTCATCCTGATCGACTATTCAGAATCCGGGAAAAACACTAATATTTATATCGCAACCTGTAAACTTTCTTATTCAACTGGATTAGAATATCTTTCAGTATGCACGTATTTCACATGATTAAACCCTGCCATGGCCGATAGTCAACCTCTTCCGATTGATTACAACCTGCACTGGTATTCCATCAAGGATATTCTAGGGATGGGTGGCTTTGGTATCACCTATCTCGCACGTGATACAAAGCTTAACCAGAATGTTGCTATCAAGGAATTTATGCCGCAAGGACTTATGACTCGTTCCGGCGATCATTCATTACACGCGACCGGAATCAACCACGAGAGAGTTATACGCTGGGGATTAGAGAGGTTTGTTACCGAAGCAAATACCCTTCGCCTGTTTAATCATCCGAACATTGTAAAAGTCCATTCCATCATACGTAAGAACAATACTGCTTACATCGTGATGAATTATGAACATGGCAAAACCTTGTTTGTATTATTAAAAGAGGGGAAGCAGTTCAATGAGCAACAATTACGCGACATGATACTTCCGCTCCTCGGCGGTCTGGAGATGATACATAACCAGGGATTTGTCCATAGAGATATCAAGCCGGGAAATATCTTCATTCGCCACGATAACAGCCCTGTCCTGATTGATTTTGGCTCAGCACGTTTTGCACTGGAGGAAGAGGACGGGGAAACCAAAACCCTGACCCAGCTTACTACTCCCGGCTACGCCCCCTTTGAGCAATACCAGGGTAGAAGTGATTTGCAGGGGCCCTGGACTGATATATACAGCCTGGGAGCGACATTATATCGGGTGATCACAGGTGAACCTCCTGTTGACTCCGTCCATCGCCGCCGGCTCACCGATGAAGCTGCAATTAGGGAAATGTGGGGGAAACTTGAAAAATATACTGATCGATATTCAATCCCCTTCCTCCAGGCTGTGGAACATGCTCTCAGAAGCAATATAAAAAGCCGGCCTCAAACCACCGCTGAATGGCGAAAAATGCTGACGAATAATGATGGGTCCTCCGGCAGTCAGAAAAATAAATAGTGGGTCATGATGCTGCTTTCGTTTTCAATATTTATTTTACTGATAACAGCAGCTGCTTTTCACCTGAATTAATTTCACTTCAGCATCTATAAATGACTCGACTTCCCGGTGGCGGCATTTATGCAATTACAGATTGTGAGAATTTCAACCGGCATGAGTTTCTGGTAAAGACAGATTCCATCCTGCGCGCGGGTGCAGCTATGTTGCAATATCGGGATAAAGGTACAGATATTGATGAAAGGCTTTCAATGGCAGATAAAACTTATCAACTCTGCAAACAATATAACGTACCTTTAATCATCAACGATGATCCTGAACTTGCGCTTGAGATCGATGCGGACGGTGTGCATATCGGCAAAGCTGATGCAACATACGACAAGGCCCGTAAGTTGCTGGGACAGGATCGGATAATTGGTATCTCTTGCTACAATGATATCGAGCGGGCGATTGTCGCCGAACGCCTGGGCGCAGATTATATCGCCTTTGGTTCGTTTTTCCCTTCTGTCACTAAAGCCGACGCTGTGTGCGCTGATCTGGC
>JAENIZ010000047.1 GCA_016844485.1 Gammaproteobacteria bacterium
CAGGGATCACGCAGTCTGACCTCATTGAACCGCCATGAATAACCAGCCCATTTCCCGTTACGACCTCGCTACCTGGTGCCTGTTTGCCAGCGCGCTGCTGCTTCTGCTGTATCTCAAACTGTTGCCGTCCCTGCTTGCGGGGCTGCTGGTCTATGCACTGGTGAATCTTTTGGTACCGGCACTGCGGACGCCAGCTTCGGGACGCGAGAGGTCCCGTCTGTTGGCTATCACGCTGATTGCTACAGTCGTGATCGCGCTGATCACATTGGCGGGATTCAGTCTGGCGTCATTTTTGCGGGGCAGTGGCGAGAATATCCCGGGGCTGATTCAACGCATGGCCGAGATCATCGAAGGTTCGCGTGACAATCTGCCGTCATGGCTTCTGCAGTACTTGCCGGAAGATGCGGATGCGCTGCGCGATGCGCTGGTCGACTGGCTGCGTGGCCACATAGATACATTTCAGGTAGCAGGCGCCGGGCTGGGGCGGGCGCTGGCGCATATATTGATCGGTATGGTGATCGGGGCCTTGCTTTCGCTCGAAAGCGCCGTGCCGGGGCGCGAACGTGGGCCGTTATCGGTGGCTATTGCACAACGCGCGACGCGTCTGGGCATTGCCTTCCGCCGCGTGGTGTTCGCGCAGGTATGGATCTCCGCCATCAACACCACATTTACCGCGCTTTATCTGGTGGTGGTGCTGCCCGGATTCGGCGTCGAATTGCCCTTCACCAAGACGCTGATCATGATCACTTTTGTGGTTGGCCTGCTTCCCATTCTTGGCAACCTCATCTCCAACACCGTCATATTCATCGTCAGCTTAAGCCAGTCGCTGCTCGTAGCGCTGACGTCGCTCGCCTATTTGATCATCATCCATAAGCTCGAATATTTTCTGAACGCACGCATCATTGGGGGCCACATTCGCGCGCGTGCCTGGGAGATGCTGATCGCCATGCTGGTGATGGAGGCGGCCTTCGGGATCACCGGACTCATTGCGGCGCCTATCTACTATGCTTATATAAAGGATGAACTGCGCGCGAAAGGTCTCGTCTGAGACCTTACTCAGGCAGCCTGTTCAATTTCTGCTGTATATTTCCCCAAACACGCCAGACTGTTGCATTTTTCACGATGCAATAATGCCGCGCGCGCAGCGGAAACATTTTCCTTTTTGCCTGCCCAGGCCTTGAGACAGGGATCCTGCAGGGCACGGCCATAGGAAAAACTCAAGGGCCAGGGAAGATTTTTGTATTTTGCATTCATGGCATTGAGATGTGCCGTTGCAAGTTCCGCTGACTGTCCGCCCGAAAGAAAGACTATGCCGGGTAATGCCGCAGGCACAGTATTCAACAGGCAGCGTACTGTTTGATCCGCAACCTCCTGCACGCCTGCCTGGGTTTTGCATTTCTTGCCCGAGATCACCATATTGATTTTCAGGATGATGTGTTCAATAGCAACTCGCTGGCGGAAAAGTTCATTAAAGACAGTTTTTAATGTGACGAGAGTGACTTCATAACAACGCCCAATGGTGTTATCCGCGTCCATTAATACCTCCGGTTCCACCATCGGCACAATGCCGGCTTCCTGGCAGAGTGCGGCATAACGTGCAAGCACATGCGCATTGGCTTCGATGCAACCGGTGCTGGGAATGCCATCGCCGATCGTGATCACGGCGCGCCATTTGGCAAACTTCGCGCCGAGTTTTTTATATTCTGCAAGCCGTTCACGCAGTCCATCCAGTCCTTCGGTGATCTTCTCATTGGAGTGTCCAGCCATGTCTTTCGCTCCGGTATCGACCTTGATCCCGGGCATGATGCCCTGCTTGATCAGGGCCTGCGGGAACGGGGTGCCGTCGGTAGTCGTT
This sequence comes from Gammaproteobacteria bacterium, assembly GCA_016844485.1. Taxonomy (GTDB): domain Bacteria; phylum Pseudomonadota; class Gammaproteobacteria; order Eutrophobiales; family Eutrophobiaceae; genus JAENIZ01. The sequence continues at coordinate 1,856 of JAENIZ010000047.1, forward strand.
TGGCGCATGGTTTCATCAAACAGGATCATGCCGCTGATGTATTCATTACCGCCGGGGTTGGTAATCAGAAGATTGCGATACGCCCTGCGGTTTTCTTCGGTGGATTCGACCGAGATGCTGTCAAATCTTTTCTTGATTGTGGGCAGGCTCTCGTCAATGGCGAGAATTCCCTTGCCCTTGGCAACCATTGCCCGGGCGGTAGTTTCCAGTTCCTGTGCGCTCATGCTGTGCCTCTTTATATTTAATGCTGATTACGTGAGTATATTAATCGGATGGTATCAATTCCAGTTTCAATGTCTGTTTACAATGAGTGTTCCAGCGCCTCGCCGACCTTTATGATTTTCATATTGTTTGTGCCGCCGCGTTTACCACGGAGGTCGCCTTTGGTGATAACGACGTAATCACCATTACTTACCACCTTTCTTTCCATAAGCTCGTTTATGATTTCCTTGTTTGCCTCCAGGGGATCGGTATGGGTGATATCAAATTTGATGGGATAAACGCCGCGGTATAACGTTACTCTGCGCCGTGTTCTTTCATGACGTGTGAACGCGTAGATGGGGATGCCGGAACTGATGCGTGACATCCACACGCAGGTCGAACCGGTTTCCGTCAACGCCGCGATTGCCTTTGCATCTATGTGGTTGGCTGAGTACATGGTGGCCATGGCAATGGCCTCATCAATGGCTTCAAAGCGCAGGTTTATGCGGTGATCAGAGACCTGCACGAGGCGTTGTTTTTCCGCCTCTTCGCAGATACGCGACATGGCGGCGACTGCCTTATCCGGGTGATTGCCGATGCTGGTTTCAGCGGAAAGCATCACGGCATCCGTACCATCCAGCACGGCATTGGCAACGTCGAAGACCTCTGCCCGTGTCGGCATCTGATGATCGATCATGGATTCCATCATCTGGGTTGCGGTGATGGCCGCACGGTCCATGTCACGGGCCATTTTGATCAGGCGTTTCTGCACGGGCGGCAGTCCCGCATCCCCTATTTCGACACCGAGATCACCGCGGGCAATCATGATGGCGTCGGACGCCTCGATGATTTCCTCGATATTATCCAGTGCCACTGATCGTTCAATCTTGGCGATGATACGTGCGTTACTGTCTTCGGCCTTCAGCATCTTGCGCGCCTGCTGGATATCGTTTGCATTCTGGACAAACGAGATTGCAACAAAATCCGCGCCGATCTTGATCGCGTGTTTAAGATCGATCTTGTCTTTTGCAGTAAGCGCCCCGGCGGACAAGCCGCCACCCTTCAGGTTCAATCCCTTGCTGTCGGAGAGTTCGCCACCGGTGACGACCTCACAGTCAACCTCATGACCATGCACTTCTTTCACGTGCAATACAATACGGCCGTCATCAACCAGCAAAGTATCTCCGGCACGAACATCCTGCGGCAGATTTTTGTAACTTACACCGACGTGTTTTTCATTCCCCGCATTCGGTGGCAGGTCGGTATCGATGGTGAACGTTGAGCCTTCCCGCAACTGCACCTTGCCGTTGTTGAAATGCTCGAGACGGATCTTGGGTCCCTGCAGATCAGCGATTATTCCAACAGCACGTTTGTGCTTCGTTGACAGCTCGCGGAGTTCATTTGTACGTTTTTCATGATGAGCATGGGTCTGGTGGGAGTAATTCATGCGAAATACATCAGTGCCCGCGTTATGTAATTTTTCAAGCATACCCGGTTGATCCGTCGCCGGGCCAAGTGTTGCAATTATTTTTGTTCTTCTCATTTAATTATATGTGGTGATCTTAATTCATAATATTAAAGATTGTTAAGTAGACTCTGAATAAGTTGTATTTGTCATTTCGACCATAGGGAGAAATCCCTGTCTCGACCATAGGGAGAGATCTCCATAAGATCCCTCACTACGTTCGGGACGCCTAAGGCGGATTTCTCGCTTCACTCGAAATGACAACTCAATCAGAGGTATTATTAATACTCACGCGCCCGTTCCATGGCGGACCATGCACGTGCGGATTCTTCCAGGATTGAGACTGCCGGCAGTTTTTTACCTTCCAGAAATTCAAGGAACGCGCCACCGCCTGTCGACACATAAGAGATCTTTTCCGTGATGCCGAATCTGGATATGGCTGAAAGGGTGTCACCACCGCCGGCGATGGAGTAAGCATTGCTGTTGGCGATGGCCTCTGCGAGTATTCGGGTACCGTTACTGAATTGGTCGAATTCAAACACACCCAGGGGGCCATTCCAGACGATGGTGGCCGCCTGACCGACGAGCTTAGCAATATGTGCGGCGGTTTGAGGTCCGACGTCCATGATCAGATCATTATCTTCCACCTCATCAATCATCTTGACGGTTGCCTCTGCCTTTTCATTAAACTCTTTCGCGCATACCACGTCAGTTGGCAACGGTATATCGCTGCCGCGCTGTTTGGTTGTTTTCAAAATCTTTTTTGCCGCGTCGACAAGTTCATGTTCACACAGAGAATTGCCGATGTTGTGGCCCACGGCCTTGAGAAAGGTATTTGCAATTCCGCCGCCAACGATCAACTGATCTACTTTTTCGGAAAGGGATTCAAGGACGGTCAGTTTGGTCGAGACCTTGGAGCCACCGACAATCGCAATGAGCGGTTTTGCAGGTTTCTTCAGGACCCTGGACAGGGCCTTCAATTCCGCGATCAACAACGGGCCGGCACAGGCAACCGGGGCATATTTGGCAACACCATAGGTCGAGGCCTGGGTACGGTGGGCGGTGGCGAAGGCATCGTTAACATATACGTTGCATAACGCCGCCATGCGCCGGGCCAGATCATCATCATTGGCCTTTTCGCCTGCCTGAAAACGAACGTTTTCACAGAGCACGATATCGTTTAACTTGAGATCGACACCATCCAGCCATTCCTTGATCAACGGGATTTCCCTGCCTAACAGTTTTGACAGACACGCGGCAACAGGCGCCAACGAATATTTTTTATCATAGGCACCTTCCTTGGGCCGTCCCAGGTGCGACATGATTATAATTTTGGCGCCGGCATCCAGGATTTGCCTGATTGCAGGCAGACTCGCGCGTATACGCGTGTCATCCTCCACCCTGCCGTCCTTGATCGGAACATTATAATCTTCCCTGATCAGGACGCGCTTGCCGCTCAGATCAAGATCGGAAATTTTTATCAGTTCAAACACTTGAAATTTTTCCCGTTTACTTTGCGTTCATCAACGCCACTGTAGTATCGAGCATGCGATTGGAAAAGCCCCATTCATTGTCATACCAGGCCACGACCTTGACCAGTATGCCGTCTATCACCTTGGTGAGAGGGGCATCATAGGTGGCTGAGGCCGGGTCATGATTGAAATCGATCGATACCAGTGGTTTATCATTGTAGGCAAGTATACCCTCAAGTGCCCCTGCGGCGGCATCACGCATGAGTGCATGGATCTCTTCAACGCTGGTTTCACGCGCAGCCTGAAAGCTGAGATCTATCATGGAGACGTTGATCGTCGGGACACGAACGGCGTAGCCGTCCAGTTTGCCGTTTAATTCCGGAAGCACCAGCCCGACTGCCGCTGCCGCCCCGGTCTTGGTCGGTATCATGGACATGGTCGCGGAACGTGCGCGCCGCAAATCGGTATGATAGACATCGGTTAAGACCTGATCATTGGTATAGGAGTGCACGGTGGTCATCACTCCCCGCAACACACCGATGTTTTCATGCAGTACCTTTACCACCGGGGCAAGACAATTGGTCGTGCATGAGGCATTCGAGATTACCGTGTGCGACTTGCGCAGGGTATTGTGATTTACACCATAGACTATGGTTGCATCCACATCATCCCCCCCCGGTGCTGAGATAATGACTTTTTTTGCCCCGGCGGTTAAATGTGCACCGGCCTTTTCCTTGCTGGTAAATAAACCCGTTGATTCGTGCACAACATCAACGCCCAGATCTTTCCAGGGCAGTTTGGCCGGGTCGCGTACCGAGAGGACCTTGATCTTGTTGCCATTCACGATCATATGATCGCCTTCGACTTTAACTGTGCCCGGAAATTTTCCGTGGACAGTGTCGTATTGAGTCAAATGCGCGTTGGTCCTGGCATCACCCAGATCATTGACCGCGACGATCTGCATTTCATCCGTCCGTCCGGATTCATACAGGGCCCTCAGGATATTACGCCCGATACGCCCGTAGCCGTTGATGCCGATCTTTATTGTCATTCGCAATTCTCCGATAATTTCTCAAAGTTTTATCATAGAAATGACTCCACCATTTCCCTCAATTTTGTTTCAGTGATCCCCAGGTATTCATATACATCGGGACCGGGCGCAGATTCGCCGAACCGATCAATTCCGAGAATCCTGCCGTCGATGCCGACATATTTGCGCCAATAATCGCTGACACCCGCTTCAACCGCAATCCGCTTGCGGCATTTTGGAGGCAGCACCTTATCACGATAGGCAGCATCCTGCGCGTCGAAGATATTGGTACATGGCATTGAGATCAATCGTACCTTGCGGCCTTGTTTGTTCATCTGCATTGTGACGTTGAAAGCCAGTCCAACTTCGGAACCGGTGGCGATAATGATGACTTCCGGCTTGTTAGCACCATCTATAAGCACATACCCCCCACGGCTGATATTTTCGATCTGTTCCTCATCACGGGGAATGTGTTTCAGTGTCTGTCTTGAAAACAACAGGGACGATGGACCGGTCTTGTTCTCAATGGCTGCCTTCCAGGCGACTGCGGATTCAACGGTATCGCACGGCCGCCAGAGCGTCATGTTCGGCATGAGCCGGAGTGTCGCTGCCTGTTCTACGGCCTGATGTGTAGGGCCGTCTTCTCCCAGGCCGATTGAGTCATGTGTGAACACGAAGATATTGCGTATCTTCATTATTGCCGCCATGCGCAGGGCGTTGCGCGCGTACTCGGAAAATATAAGAAACGTCCCGCCATACGGAATAAAACCACCATACAGGGCAATACCATTATTGATGGCCGACATGGCAAATTCGCGCACACCATAATATATGTAATTGCCACCCTTGGAATTTCCGTTGATAACCTTTGATTTGGACCATAAGGTCAGGTTGGAGCTGGTCAGATCCGCGGAACCGCCAATCAATTCCGGTAACAGGGGGCCGTAGGCCTCCAGTGCATTCTGTGAGGCCTTGCGGGAGGCAACATCCTCTCCCTTTTCAGCGGTCTTTTTGATATATGCTGTAATGACCTCGTTCCAGTTGTCGGGCAGGTCACCCTTCATCCGCCGTTCAAACTCTTTAGCAAGTCCAGGATGAGCGGCTTTGTAAGCTTTAAATTTCCTGTTCCATTCAGCTTCCATTTTTGTGCCGCGTTCACGCGCATTCCAGGCGGAATAATATTCATCCGGAATTACAAACGGCGCATGAGTCCAGCCAATCTTTTTCCTTGCCAACGACACTTCATCTGCGCCCAGCGGCGCACCGTGACAGGAGGCCTTGCCTTGTTTGTTCGGCGCGCCCCAGCCGATGATGGTTTTGCAACAAATCAGACTGGGTTTATTGATAACCGCGCGCGCCTCGATAAACGCATTTTTTATTTGCACAGAATCGTGTCCGTCAATTTCACAAATGACATGCCAGCCATAGGATTCAAACCGGGTTGCGGTGTCGTCGGTAAACCAGCCGGATACATCGCCATCGATGGACACCCCATTACTGTCAAAGATACCAATGAGTTTCCCCAGCTTCAGTGTCCCGGCAAGGGAACTTGCTTCATGTGATATGCCTTCCATGAGGCAACCATCGCCCATCGAAACATAGGTAAAGTGATTAACAATATCAAAATTGTCGCGGTTGAATTCTGCAGCAAGCACACGTTCTGCAATAGCCATACCGACTGCATTGGCAAGGCCCTGTCCCAATGGGCCGGTCGTGGTTTCGATCCCCGGTGTGTGGCCGTATTCGGGATGCCCGGGTGTCTTTGAATGTAATTGCCGGAATTGTTTGAGCTCTTCCATCGGCAGGTCGTAACCACTCAAGTGCAGGAGAGAATACAACAGCATGGAACCATGGCCGTTGGACATGACGAACCGATCCCGATCCACCCATTTGGGATTGGCCGGGTTGTGACGCAGGAAATCATTCCATAGCACTTCGGCAATATCCGCCATACCCATCGGGGCACCCGGATGACCGGAATTGGCCTTTTGTACCGCATCCATACTGAGGGCACGGATGGCATTGGCAAGTTCACGCCTGGAGAGCATTTATTACTCCTGCAACTTTACGATTATCTGGTTATGGAGAAGATGTACTGAGCAAGCCGTGCATTTTCGCTCAGTGACTGAATCCGGGCAAGCAGGTCTATGTCATTTCACCCGTAGACGACCCTGTTATTCCGGGCGCAGCGAGAAATCTTACCGAAAATGTTCAACGTTCAAGGTTCAA
>JAENIZ010000138.1 GCA_016844485.1 Gammaproteobacteria bacterium
AGCGGTACCGGCACATTGGTAATGAGCGGTTTATTGATGGCTGTTCCCGGAGGCGCGGGCGTGGCCGTTTCGGTCACCGGTAGTACCGAATTGATGGGAGGCGTGATGCGTGACAGTGCCCCGGCTGATTTACGCAAGTTGAACCGCGAAAAACTGTCAGCTATGGGCATTTCCCAGGATGTTGCTGATATTTTTATTGCAAACGGAATTTACACACCACTGGAACAAACCCTTTTGGTGGCGGCCCTGGATAATATGAAAAATACGGCGAATCGCAGTGAATTTATCAAGTTTGCTACCTTGACCGATAACCCGGATGTTGCATTCTTCCGCCAGCGGCAGGCACAAATGTATGCGGCTTATAACAAATCGGTGCAACCCATCGATAGTTTTATTTCAATAGGCGACATTTCAACCGCTAAAACCAAGGATGGAAAGATTATATTCAATGTGCCACTGGATCATCTGGTCTGGACGAAAAATATGGCCGCAGCTGCCAGCATTATTACCCAGAACGTGGCCCTGATGGAGGGAGTTACCGGAAAAGAATTATGGAATACTGGCAGCGTAAGTGACCTTGCCAAAGAGTCCCTGGGAAAAATGGGTTGGACCGTTCATGAACAGGCAGAGACGAAATTATCATTACCAACATATTAAAATCATAAATTCAGTTTAATACCCTATGAATAAATTAATGAGGTTGGCTATGATTGACACTATGAAACAGTTCTTCGTAACAGTGTCCCTTTTATCCATTATGCTGCTGAACCAGGCAATGGCCGAAGAACCTGATACCGCGACGCAGGAAGATGATATCGAACAGGAGGCCATGGCATCGCTGATGCGGATGGCGACCTTCCTGTCCGGAGCGCAGCAATTAAGTGTAACCATCGACGCAGGGCACGACGCGGTCCAGCGCTGGGGGCAGAAGATTGAATTCGGTGCGGTACGCCATGTAACTATCCGGCGTCCCGACCGTGTCCGGGTTGATGTTGTGAATCGGGATGGATCCCAGTCAGGTGTCCGATTCAACAGCAAGGAAATCAGCGTCTTCAGTGTGGATGATAAGGTCTATGCAACCGACCTAAAACCCGGCAGCGCGGATAGCGCCATGGAACACCTGGTCGAGAAACTTGAGATAGGCCTGCCGCTGCGTGAGCTCTTTTCCAGTGAACTGCCAAAGTTACTCAAGGAGCGTGTAACAGGTGCAAACGTGGTGGGCACAGAGACCCTCGGTGGCGTCCGTTGTGAGCACCTGGCCCTGCGTTCCACAGAACTCGATGCGCAGATATGGATCGACAAGGACGGACACCCGTTACCGCGCAGGATCGTGCTTACCTACTGGCATGTGAAGGGTGAACCGCAATTCTGGGCGAACTTCTCAGACTGGAATCTCTCAGCCAAGGTGCCGGACTCCCTGTTTGAGTACACACCACCCCCGGATTCGGAGCGTATTCCTTTCGTGCCTAGAAAATCGCCATCTGACACAAATTCATCGAATGGAGAAACACCATGATATCAACATTACGGTTTCGTCCTGTTGCGTTGCTTGCGGGGTTACTCATTATTGTATTCATGGCAACTGATGCCGATGCCCGAGGGGGCGGTTCCCGAGGGGGCGGTGGAAAAAGTATGTCCCGGGGTGGAACTGCTAGTAGTGGTTCCTTAAGCAGAGGCCACTCGTCTAACGCAAGCAGGGCGACAAATAGAAGTTCATCAAGCAGCATGCAGCGTTCGCGCGGTGAGCGGACTAGTGGTGGCCCCCGGCCGACCACCCGGGATGCTCAACAGCAGACACAGCGACAACAATCTGCATCTGATCGGCAAGCTCAACAGGAACAATCAATTTCTGACAATCAGGGGAATCGGCAGGAACACATGGATCAAGCACGCGAAGACAGGCAGGATTTTGCTGAAGACGAGATCGATGGTGACGGGTGGGATGATGATGACTGGGGTGACGGCGACTGGGATGCTGGAGAAGTTTTAGTGGCCGGCGCCGTGGTTGCCGGTGCCGTGGCCATTGGCACCGCGCTGACATATGACACCGTGTATTCGCAGTCCTGCACGGTGACTGAGTTTGTAGTAACCGGGGTAACTTATTATCAATGCGGTCCCACCTGGTACAACCGGGCATATTCAGGAGGCACCGTCTCTTACATGGTTGTTAACCCGCCACCGGGTTACTAGCAGGACTAATGGCGGGCAGAATCAAGAGGTTTATCCCTGTTATCACCAACATCAGGCATAAAGATATCCATAGAAAAAAACGGGATGGACAGTTCATGAACAGGCAGAAACGAAACTGGCTCTGCAATAATAATCAATCTGTTTTGCCATGAGAAAATCAGATGAGTGAAAATGATATATTAACAATTACCGTTTACCTTATTCATGGTGAACCTATAAAATTCGAGGTGCATCTTTCTGAAGCCAAAGAACTTGGTTTGGGTGAGGATATCGAACGATCATTAATTCGGAGCGCTATGGCCGTTGAACTGGATAACAAGTTAATAATTATCCCTTACAGCAATATCCAGTATATTGAGTGCGATCCTGCCCCGTCCGTGTTGCCGCTTAACATGATTCGAGGCGCAAAGCATCTTTTATCTTGATGCATTCTTTGTTTATTACTTAAACAATTAAACTGCAATCGGCGCTGCAATTGCAGGATGGGATTGATAACCGATCAATTCAAAATCCTCATATTTAAAATCAAAGATGGATTTTACCTTCGGGTTAATCTTCATTTCCGGCAGCGGCAAGGGTTTGCGCTTTAGCTGTGCCTCGACCTGCTCAAGATGATTGAGATAGATATGGGCATCGCCGAAACTGATGATCAATTCTCCCGGCTTGAGCCCGGTCACCTGTGCCACCATCAATGTTAATAATGAGTACGAAGCGATATTAAACGGCACACCGAGAAAGATATCGGCACTGCGCTGATACATCTGGCAGGACAGCTTGCCATTGGCGACATAGAACTGGAAAAAGGCATGGCATGGCGCCAGCGCCATTTTCTCTATTTCGCCGGCGTTCCAGACGCTGACGATCAGGCGCCTTGAATCCGGATTGGTTTTGATCTGATCGATCACCTGACTGATCTGATCAATAGTACGCCCGTCTGCCGTCTTCCACGCACGCCATTGTGATCCATACACCGGCCCCAGCTCACCCTTTTCATCCGCCCATTCA
>JAENIZ010000006.1:0-19357 GCA_016844485.1 Gammaproteobacteria bacterium
AGGCTGATTCCGCCCAAGAGTTCACATCGACGGCGGAGTTTGGCACCTCGATGTCGGCTCATCTCATCCTGGGGCTGTAGCCGGTCCCAAGGGTATGGCTGTTCGCCATTTAAAGAGGTACGCGAGCTGGGTTTAGAACGTCGTGAGACAGTTCGGTCCCTATCTGCCGTGGGCGTTGGAGATTTGAGAGGAGCTGCTCCTAGTACGAGAGGACCGGAGTGGACGTACCCCTGGTATTCCGGTTGTCATGCCAATGGCATTGCCGGGTAGCTATGTACGGACGGGATAACCGCTGAAAGCATCTAAGCGGGAAGCCTACCTCAAGATGAGATCTCCCCGGGAATTCGATTCCCCTGAAGGGTCCTCGTAGACTACGAGGTTGATAGGCTGGGTGTGAAAGTGCAGTAATGCATGTAGCTAACCAGTACTAATTACCCGTGAGACTTGACCATATAACACTCAAGCAGTTTGATAACTTGTCATTTCAGTTGTCATCTGTTCGATGTTGTGACTGAGTAATGCGATAACTTTACAGCTTTCCGAATGTATGTTCGTTGTCATACACATAACAAAGCACCACTGACAACGGACAGTGCCCGATACCATCTCGAACTCGGAAGTGAAACCGCTTAGCGCCGATGATAGTGTGGGGCTCTCCCCATGTGAAAGTAGGTCACTGCCAGGCTTATATTCCAAACCCCTGATGAGCAATCATCGGGGGTTTTTCTTTTGTTTTGCAGTGATGTTGTCTATGTAGGTCGCCGCTCTCACACAGCTGCTCCCGGCACCCCTGCCTCCCGCGACATTCGTACATCCATGTACACCGCGACACCCACTCCATCCTGGAGTTTGACTGCCAGGCTTTTAATATTAAACCCCTGATGAAAAACATCAGGGGTTTTTCATTTGTTGATATTTCACACCTTACTTCTGAAAAACAGGTAATCCCTGGTTTAATGAGCCGGAGATAAGTATTAATTATTCCCGATAGCAGTTATTTCAATTGCAACTCTGCCATCAGAGGCAGTTATTGCCAGATAGCGATATTGAATATTGTGTTCACTTCTGAAATCCTGCCAGGCCCTGAATTCATGTTGTTGCCAATTGGGATAATTAAAATATTCATCGAATTCTATAATTGTTCCAATTTGTAGTCTGTCAGATAAATTCCAAAGCACCTCGCGCGTAGAACTATAAATATCACAATCCACATGTAGGAAAGCGACAGGTTCTTTATTTTCTTCTTTGAACTTGTGTATTGTTTCGGAATACCAGCCTTTATGAAGTCTGACATTTGAACGTACCTTGGGGAGTTTTCCCTTCTTTGAGAATGAACCTTTTGTTTCAAGGTGGCCTGACCAGTCTTCCGGCAGCCCTTCAAAAGAATCGAAACCGTGCACTTCGCGATTACCGACAGCATTGGCGATAATATTTATCGATTTGCCTCCGGCAACGCCGAATTCCAGAACAAGACCGTTTTTCGGTGCTTTCTTCACACAGTAAGTGAGTATTTCACTCAGACTCCAGAAGGTAATCGCATCCGGCATGTGCGCCTCGACGTAATCTGCAGAAGATCGTCGTGCACGCAGTTGCAGTTCATAAAAGAGGTTTCTTGCATAATATTTGTAGAAAAAACGCCGCACTAGACGTTCCGAAAAACTCCGTTTTGGTTTGTTTTTTTTCATTTAATTATTTTAAAATTTATCTTTGAGCTGACGGGTCTTTGCGAAGACTTCCACATCGGAAGCGCTTTGCATGTTCAGTGTATTTCGAATATTAGTACTCGTGGGACGCAGAAAAGGATTGGTCTTTTTTTCAAGCCCTATTATTGAAGGAATAGTAGGCAATCCTTTTGCACGCATTTCGTTGACTTCAAGTGCTCTTTTCATCAAGTCCTGATTTTGTGGTTCAACGGTCAAGGCAAACCGGGCATTGGTCTGGGTATATTCGTGTGCACAATAAATTATTGTGTCGTCCGGCCATAGCATTAATTTTTGTAATGAATTCCACATTTGCTCCGGGCTTCCTTCAAAGAGGCGGCCACATCCCATGACGAACAAGGTATCACCGACGAATGCGACATGGTCATTTGCAAAGTGATAAACGATATGTCCATGTGTATGGCCAGGTGTGTCATAGATATTAGCTGCATGATCGCCAAATTCAAATACATCACCTTCTCCAATCTGGATATCTATACCGGGAATCCGTGCTGCATCAGCGCGCGGCCCAACAATCACGCAATCTGTTTTTTCTTTTAATTCCAGATTACCACCGGCGTGGTCCCAGTGGTGATGGGTATTTAGGATGTGTGTTAGAGTCCAGTTTTTCCCCGCGAGCGCGTTTTCAATCGCAGCTACTTCAGGCGTATCAACAGTGGCGGTTAAATTATGTTTTTTATCATGGAGCAGAAAACCATAGTTATCCGACAGACAGGGAAACATATGGATTTCAAGTTGCGTGAATGAGTCAGGCATTGATTGGTTTCATTGATGGTATAAAGGGCTGATTCAGGTGCCCATAGTGTACACAATCTCTTGAACATTTATATGAATTACCCATTATACTAAATGAATAATATTAATGATTTGAGGTAATAATTTCGTGCCACTGTATGATTATTTATGTGAGGCAAACGGCCGAAAAGTTGAGGTTAATCACCCTGTCGAGGCGACACTTCAGACCTGGGGTGAGTTATGTTATGTGGCCCGGACCCCGCTTGGAGATACTGATCCGATGGCGCCCATCAGAAAGCTTATTTCCGCTCCGAGTATTTCTATTCCTATTGCCGATTCCAGACTCAAGGAGCTTGGGTTTACAAAGCTGGTCAGGCGGGATCAGGGTGTCTTTGAAAATGTGACAGCGCTTGATCATGAGAAGAGGTATTTCAAGGCCGGGGACCCTTCATCCATGCCGGATTTCAAGAAAAAGATCGAAGATTAATTCTGAGTTTCCTTATAAGATGTGGTTACTCCCATTCCAGTTCGATAAATACCCTGGATATATTGCTTCGATGATGTTGATCAAATAACAGCCATTTTTCTTTTTCTGTATTACCAATAGTTTCTATTGCTTCTTCCATGAACAGGCCATTGGCTATGGCTTGTCGTGTCTCATCCAGCAGCATGTTTAAATATATTTCTTGTGCCGTCATTACTTCGGGCCAGTTGCTACTTGATGGACCATGACCCGGAATTACAAAGTCAACATCATAACCCTTCAACTCATCCATGGCTGACAACCAGCCTTTCAAACTGCCATCGAGTGAGGGGATGCGTTCCCTGAACAGGAGATCACCGGCCCATAATGTTTTTGTTTTTTGATCTGAAATGGTTAAATCGGCATGACTATGTGCTGTTGGGTAAGCAGTCAACAATAACGTTCTTCCACCGAGATCAAGCTCTAAAGTATTTTCCACGGTTTTATCAGGGCCAACAACTGATTTTTCTGAAGGCTCAGGTCCAAGATCTTCAGTGAATTGTTCGAGGAAGAAGGCACGATTTGCCTCAATAGCATCCGCAAGTCCCACATGTCCGATAAATGCCGGTTTCTCATCTACAAAGGCCAGATTACCGAGGACATGATCAAAGTGGACATGTGTGTTGATAACGTAGCAGATAGGTAAATCTGTAATTGAACGAATTGCTTCATGCAACTCCCGGCCGATCTTTACTGAACCTCCGGTGTCAATGACCGCAACGCATTTTTCACCGAGGATGAACCCGATATTCGCAATATCATCATGTTGTGGATCATCGAAACGAACATGAACACCTTCATGCAGATAATTGCCTTGGGTAACTTCAATAATCCTGAATGAAGTATGTTTGATCGCACCGGCACTATTGGCTACCCTCCTGGTAGGAGAATTCGATCCACTTAAAATAATAATGCTTGCAATTACTGTAATAGTGACCAGGAGTGAAATTGTAAATTTGCCAGCCATGTTCATTTAATTTTTCTATCTTAAATTACGTGACGATCTATATCTAGATGATTTTCATCCCCCGAACGTTATAAGACCTTCTGCGTTCAATATTCATTTATTTAAGGAGAAGTATTTTGTTAGGATACTGCGATAACAACACCTTGCGGCTGGGATAAATTCCCGAATTTTAAATCTTAATTAACATCAATAATTTACTGTCCATATGGCCAATTTTATATAAAAGAACATGTTCTAACTAATTGAATTTTATGAAATATTCTATTTCTGCATTTTTCAGTGCATTTATTGGAAACCGGGTCTATTGACTGGATGTACCTGGAATTTTGCGCTAGGGTTATGTATGTAGGGTTCAGAACCTGTGATTGTCAGGTTCAGCTATTGTCAAATAATTAAGATAGGGGGGAATATGTTTGAATTTGATCATGAAATAGTTGACTTTCTAGTATCTGAAAATAAAGACTTCAAACGTTTATTTGAAAAACATGGTGAACTCAAACAGCGTGTTAATGATGCCAATACAGGAACGATTCCGGTTGATAATTTCACGCTTGAGAATATGAAAAAGGAAAAATTGTTATTGAAAGATCGTATGGCCCACATGATTGAGGATTATCGGCGGGCTCACGTTTAAAAGTTGTTTAATTATATTGCCGATACAGGATCGGCAAAAACAAAAACCCCACAGAATCTAGGTCATTATGTGGGGTTTTTAATCAAATCATGTCAGGGAAATCATTTAGACTGCCAAGCGTATCCCAATCAAAAATAACATACTGGCGAGGGCCGGGCGCACGATTTTTTCCGGGAGTTGCGAGCCGAGATGACTACCTAAATAGATCCCTGGCAGGGATCCGATTAGCAAGCTGATTAACAAAATGAGATCGACTGTCCCCAGAAATAAGTGACCAAGACCCGAGATAGTAGTAATGGGTACTGCATGGGCTAAATCTGTGCCTACTATGGATATAGCGGGTATGCGAGGGTAGAGGAAAAACAGGAAAGCTGCGCCAAGTGCACCGGCCCCGACAGATGAGAAGGTCACCAAAGTACCGATCAAGGCACCCGCTAAAATTGTCATTGGCTTACAAATGCGGCGGTGAATTATGCGGATACTGGAAAATCGTTCGTTTTGGCTGAATGTTTGCAGTTTTCCCTTGAAGAGCAGCACCAGAGAGGTCAGGATCAATGCGATGCTCAGCGAAGTGGTAATCAGTCGATCATAATTTACCCCGGCCTCACCAAGCTTTTTAAGTACCATGATCGAGAGAAATGTGGCAGGCACACTGCCAAGACACAATAGCCCTACGATCGCCCACTGAATCGTCCCGCGACGATGGTGGACAAATACCCCACCTGATTTTGTCACCGCAGCAAATAGCAGGTCTGTACCTACTGCGATGGCAGGCTTGATACCAAAGAACAGCACGAGGATAGGAGTCATCAGGGAACCACCCCCAACACCCGTGAGGCCAACAATGAATCCCACGATAAAACCAGCGATTGAATATTCAAAATCCATCAAATGAAGGCTTATCCTGATAAAGGTTTTGTAAACAAAAGACCTTGTAATGTAGCAAGAGTATTCTATACTGAAAAGTAATTATTACGTATATTTTTATATCATAATTGCATAAAACGACTTGTAACTACTAATGAAACTTCAACAACTCCGCTATATCTGGGAAGTGTCCAGACATGATCTTAATGTGTCCACGACAGCGGAAAGTTTATTCACCTCCCAGCCCGGAATAAGTAAGCAAGTTCGGATGCTCGAAGACGAACTTGGAGTCCAGATATTTCATCGCAGTGGCAAGCATCTTACGGAGATTACACCTGCAGGGCAGGCCATTATCAGAATTGCCGGGGATATCCTCGATAAGGTCGAAAATGTGCGACGGATTGCAGAGGAATTCAGCGATAAGGAACGGGGGACATTATCTATTGCAACCACGCACACACAAGCCCGCTATGCGTTGCCGAGTGTAATACAACGATTTATCAGCCGTTATCCTGAAGTTTCATTGCATATGCATCAGGGCACACCGGTACAAATATCCGAGTTGGCATCCAAGGGGACGGTGGATTTTGCGATTGCCACGGAAGCGCTGGAGTTATTCGAAAATCTTATCATGATGCCCTGTTATCGCTGGAATCGCAGTGTTATTGTCCGCCATGATCATCCTTTATTAAAGCAAAAGTCATTAACGTTAAAGGCACTCTCGGAATATCCCATCGTTACCTATGTATTTGGATTTACCGGCCGCTCACAACTCGATCAGGCCTTTAATGCCGCAGGTTACACGCCACGAGTGGTATTTACTGCAACGGATGCCGATGTCATCAAGACCTATGTCAAGCTTGGTCTCGGGGTCGGTATCGTTGCGAGCATGGCCTATGATCCCAAATTGGATAATGATTTGAAGGCGCTCGATGCCAGTCATCTGTTTGCGGCCAGCACTACCAAGATCGGCTTTCGTCGGGGTATTTATTTGCGCAGTTACATGTATGAGTTTATGGAATTATTTGCGCCCCATCTGACACGTGAGGTGGTTGAAGGCGCAATAAAAACCCGTTCTAATGAAGAGCTGGAGGGATTGTTTAAAGATCTTGAATTACCGATACACTGAGTCAGTTACAAGAGATGAACAACCAATAATTTATGACTAGTTGTCTGTTGCTTGCAGCTGGATTAGATATAATCAAGGTCTGTGTTTTGATCCATGATGTCGGTAATCTCTTCCTGCTCTGAGGTTTTGGCGTTAAGGACCTCTTTCAGGAAGCGAAAATAAACAGTATAGATTCGTGGGAGTTTGTCTTTTTCTTCAACGATGAAAAAAGGTGCGCGATCTACCTTGTATTGAGCCGCCAGGCGCATACCTTCGCTTTCCGGATCACGTTCGTCGGCGATAATAATTTTATCAATCCTGACGGCCAGTCCTGCATCTTCCAGCCTTTTTTCAACTTCCGCACACTTACGACAGGGTGAGCCATCTTCCTTGATCTTTTTGATCATGGAGATAGTCATAATATTTTATTGATTTTTTACCTTATTCAGGTTGTTTGCATGCAGGCCACATTCTTTCATGGTGGCATCTTCCCACCACCAGCGACCTTCACGTTCATGCTGGTTCGGCAACACCGGGCGGGTACAGGGTTCGCATCCTATACTGATAAAGCCTTTATTGTGTAGTTCGTTATAGGGTACATCATTCCCCCTGATATATTGCCAGACCTGTGCTGAAGTCCAGTTGGACAGGGGGTTGAATTTGATCAGTCTGTGTTCAGCCGTGGAAAAGGCGCCATCTTTTTCTACCATGGGGACATCGGCGCGGGTCGGGCTCTGATCTTTTCTCTGACCTGTAATCCAGGCATCAAGCGCGCTGAGTTTATTTCGTAGCGGCATGACTTTGCGGATCCCGCAGCATTCCTTGTGTCCATCCTTATAGAAACTGTATAGCCCTTTCTCCCGAACAAATTTCTCCAGTGCGGCACTATCAGGTGAGAGGACATCTATTTTAATGTTGTAATGCTCTCGCACTTGTTCAATAAAGCGATAGGTCTCAGAGTGAAGCCTCCCGGTATCAAGGGAAAATACGTGGATGTTGGGATCAATTTTTACTGCCATATCGATCAAAACGACATCTTCAGCACCACTGAATGAGATTGCAATATTGTCAAAGTTGCCCAGTGCCATCTGTAAAATGGCCTCTGGTGATTTGTGCATATACTCTTTGGCGAGTTGTTCCGGGTTAAATTCTTGTACAGTCATGTATTACCTTGTCGTTTATCAAAGGGTTAATTTTCAGAAGGGCAATCCTAGCAAATACTCTATATTCCAATAAATAATAACTAATTATAGTTATATTATATTTTGAAATAAATACTGCGCTGTGTACTCTATCATTAATTACCAAGGCGAACATTGGCAAATAGGATGTCGGCCGCATCAAATCCCGGTATGGATAGAATGAGATTTCTTAAATGGCGGTGTGCTGTTCCAGTAATGCCCCATGCACGAAGGTACCGTGTGAGGAGAGATCAGTGAGTTGCAAACTATTATCTCCCAGATTCTCGATAATCAAATGCAGTCTGGAGACATCACGCAGGGCCGAATCAATGGGCACAGTGCTGGCAGAATCCCGTCCGATGACGTTTCGTCCTTTCTTTAATGCGTAGTGCTTGCCTGCCTGATCAATAAATTCCAACCCGTTTTTTGTGGAAAGTTTGCATCTATGTTTTGATAACATAATGTCGGCTTCTTTACCCGGCTTCAGCGTAATAGAAACAACCTCACCCTTTGGCATACGCTCGAACTCATTTTCTTTAGCATGTCCAGGTAGCGGCTCAAACAGGGTGCTTTCCAGAATCAGGGTGTCTTTAAGTTTATCAGCTGGTACATCACGATCTTCGTCCGCTTTGCCATTTTCTTTTGTATATTTCTGCTTTTCAGAGTAGAGATACTTGATAATCTCCTGCCGGGAGGACAGATATTGCATGTACTTGACCAGGGCAATACGTCTAAACGGATTATAATCGTCGCCGCACTCATTCAAAGCGGAGATAATTTCCCGCCAGTTGTGATCCGACGAGAATACCATGGGATCAATCTCTCGCATGGCCCGGCTGATACTGTTCGGATCCTCAATGGATCGGGAAAGGATTGCAACAAAGCGTTTTTCAATATCCTTGATTGTATGTGCCTCGGTTTTGAGCTGTTTGATCGAGAACTTGACCATATCAGTGAACTTTTTGGAAGGCACGGATGTCCTGCCGGTAAGGCAGAATTCAAAATCAGGTATTGAGCTGAATTTGAATAATTGTTCTCCAATGGTGAGTTCCATTGGTTTGGCAAAAAATTTATTCAACATGGTAGAAATATTCCCTGTATGTCATTGAATAACAGTATAAAACAGCGGTCGCCTCCAGCCAGTGCCAAGTTGTGATCATAATCACAGATTTTATACTTAAAGAGTGAATTGTATATCAATAAATAATAAATGTGACTAAATGACGATATAAATTCTCCAAGGTATAAATTATAAATCAGGTAAAAGAGCCCTAATATCGCTATTTTTCATTTCATGACCCATTTTGCAGTCACGAGTTGTATAAGTTCATCCCACATTTCTTCCGGGATTTTATTGAAAATAATCTCTGCACTGGCATGCCAGAGGTACCAATCGCCACGAATCAGTTCTGATTCAAGCTGGCCAGGAGCCCAACCGGCATAACCGGCATATAATTTCATACTCTGCTTATCCTTCTTGCCGAGAATAAGTTGATTAAAGAGTTCAGTTGTCTCGATCAGGTAAACGTCACTTAGGATATGTTTGACACCTTCTGGGACGGGATCCGATTGAACCAGCAGACGAATACTGTTGGTAGCTATAGGACCACCAACATACAGGTACTCGAGGAATGGTGTTAATTCCACGATTTCCGGGATAAGTTGCGCCAGAGGGATCTTCGTACGCTTGTTGATTACCAGTCCAACAGTCCCGGTTTCATTAAAATCGGTAATCAGGATTACCGTTTTGTTGAAGTTAGGGTCGTTGAGATTGCGCCCGGCAATCAGGATGACACCCTTTGCCAGTTTGGGATTATGCAAAGGTTGCTTTGGTTGCGCGAGGGTGTTAGTAGTAACTAGGCCGACAGGAGAATAATCGCCAGATCGAAGCGTACTAGATTCAGCAGTATTACCTACCTGCCAGGGAAGGAAGCCGAATAATGCTAATGTTAATATTTGTATAGAGATATCCATGCTAACTGAGATGTTCGATGCCTAAATGTATTATCGATCTAACATTCAAATTGTGTCTGGCCTGTTATAAGAATATGCCTGCGTGTCGCCGCAGTGCAATGACCAAGTTGCCCTGCCAGCGTATAAAACGCATCAAGGTCATTGTTTACCTTTGTTAATAAATTCCTAAAGCCGGGAAGATAATCACGGTAGATAGCCACAGCCATGAGTTTTGCATTGTTTAAACCATTGTTAAACCAGGCATCATAGGCATCATAATCCCCCCAGTCAGCCCGTATATGTCCATAATCCTTCTTCATTTGACCCAATAACATGGCTTTTTTTGTTCGTTTAGCCGCATCCTGTTCACTTGATTTATAAAGAATATCAAGCCGGTCACGGTAAGTTAGAACAAGATCGACAAATGCATTTTCCCGCGACTGTTTAAATTTAAATTTTTCCAGGGATGATGGTTTCCCGAACTTATCTAACCAGCGTTGAACACCGATCAGGGCCACTGTATCCGCAAATGCCTCATTAAACTCGGTGTCATCTTTAATATAAATTTTCTGATGCGCCAGTTCATGATAAATGACCTTTGCCAGATGTGCCTCATCCCAGCGTAACATGGTATTTAGAACAGGATCATCGAACCAGCCGAGGGTTGAATATGCAGCGACCCCGCCGACGAATACGTCATATCCTTGTCTTTCAAGCTCCTGTGCATACTCGCGAGCGGCATCTTCGGAAAAATACCCGCGATATTGAAGACAGCCCGCAATCAGAAAGCACCATTGTAAAGGTTTGAGCGAGAGGTCCGGCGTAGCAAAGACATTCCAGACAACGTAATCTCTTTCTAAATCAGCATAATCACGATAACTATCATTATCCGGCAAACCGAGTTCAGCACTCGCGAAGTTTCTTATCTGGCGTACCCTGGATAATTGTATAGAAATAGATTCAGGTAATTCATCGCGGGCCAATAATGCGTCGATGGATTCGCGCTTTTGCAGTATTTCAAGCTGACCGTGAATTGATTGAGCATAATAGCTCAGCGATGTGCAAGCTGCCGTGTTAATAACCAGGAAACTTACCAGCAACAAGCTTGTATAACGACGCAAATTTATAATTATAGTGTCCATTAATTTAAAAAACTGGTTATAAAAAGGAGGGTTTTACATTTTATTTATTATGGTTGATATTAATGACACATTTTTTATGTTTGACGATATACGACTTATTTAATGTATAAGACATTAATCAATTGTCAGGTCTTGTGTAAACATCTAAACGATCATGGTTGGGTAATTGTCGATTGCCGTTATGATCTTTCTGATAAGGAGATGGGCAGGAATGCCTATAGGCAATCTCATATTCCTGGCGCTGTCTTTGCTGATTTACATGATGACCTGAGTGGTCCGCCAGTCACTGATTGTGGACGTCATCCATTACCTGCACCCCAAGCAATGCAGGCCTTATTTATACGTTTGGGTATCTCTCAGGATATCCAGGTGGTGGTCTATGATAATGCGGGAGGCTCCTTTGCCGCGAGATTATGGTGGATGTTGCGGTTTATGGGACATGAAGCTGTCGCCGTGTTGGATGGTGGCTGGCCAGTGTGGCAACAGAGAGGATTGCCAACGGCGTCAGGTGAGGAAATAAACGGACCGGGAAATTTCCACGGTCAATCCAGAAGGGAATGGTTGGTCACCGTCGATAAAGTGACTGCTGCTGTACTACTGGTTGATTCACGTGATCCTGTCCGTTATCGGGGCGAAGCAGAACCGGTGGACAAGGTGGCAGGCCATATCCCGGGGGCCATCAATCATTTCTGGAAGGATAATCTGGATAGCAACGGCTTGTTTAAGGAACCTGATATGCTACGCAAGGAATTCCTTGATTTCCTGGGTGATACAACGGCAGGGGACGCCGTATTTTATTGTGGCTCAGGTGTTACCGCCTGTCACAATCTGTTAGCTGCAGCCCATGCTGGTCTGCCCGCACCACAGCTTTATGCAGGCTCGTGGAGTGAATGGTGTTCAGATGCCAATCGTCCTGTTGCCACTGGTTAGGGATAATAGTTAACTTCAGGCCGGTTAACTATTAATCAATACAGATACGCACAAAAACGTGTTATCTTATAAAGAGTTATCATTAACAACATAAAAAAATGATTCATCGGCCTATATATTTTCTCTATCTGGCATTGTATCTTGCGTCGGCGTCGTTGCAGGCCCAGGAAGAGGTCACAAATGAGGTTCCCGATCCGGCATTAGAGGCAGTCCAGGCATTAGGTATTGAGGGCGCAAACGAGCCGGCAGCGGGAACTGATATTGCTCCGGAACAGGCCGCACCCGAAGAAATAATTGAATCTCCCCCCGCTGTAGAGACCGATGCGATTACCGCAGAATCCCCCGTCCAAAAAGATGTAGTACTGGTGCTGGATAATTCCGGCAGCATGAAAAAGAATGACCCGCAGTTTATAGCCAAGCAGGCGGTGGTTGAATTCATCGGTGGTTTGGATGAAGCCACACGGGTAGCGGTGATTATTTTTGATCAAACTGTGCGTTTGGCAGTTCCCATGACTCAGATGAGCGATGCAACGCGGACGACTATTCTGCAAAGTCTTGATCAGATCAATTACAAGGGCCTCTTTACCGATAGCCCCGCCGCGATTGAACGGGCCATCTACGAACTCAAGACGAATGGCAGGGAAGATGCGCAAAAAATTATCGTTTTCATGACGGATGGCATCGTCGATACCGGTAATGCGGATCAGGATCTGGAAAAGGCAAAATGGCTCAAGGATGAACTGGCCGCGGATGCAGCGGAATCTGCCATCCGGATTTTCGGTATTGCCTATACTGAAAATGCGGATTTTCACTTAATCCAGTCCATTGCACAGGACACGAACGGTGAATATTACCGGGTACTGCAGGCCGAAGAACTGAAAAATGTCTTTGCGCAAGTTTATACATTGATCAATAAGCGTCCTGAACCCGAAGTTATTGCCCCGGAACCGGTTCAACCCCCGCCACAGCCAGTGGAAGTTGCCCCGCCACAACCCGTCATTATTGAAGTGCCGGTACAGACGCAAGCCATGGATGAGGAAGAACGGCTGCGCTCAATGATGATCCTCGTCGCCCTGGCCGTTCTGATTATTGCCGTGATTATTATGGTGATGATGCTTATTCGTGGCAGCCGTAAAAAGGCAGGCGATGAAGAATATGCACAGGAGGCCTATTTGAATGATACCAATGGTTACACAAAACAGGCTGCATACAAGCTTGGCAATATACCAACCATGCTGGGCCGCGTAGCGGGCAAGGATACTGAACATTTAAATTATATCGTGATCCCGGAAACAACTATTGGCCGCCGGCACGCATTGATTGAATACAAGGATTTTGCATACTGGATCGTGGACCAAGGCAGTATCAATGGCACATTTGTTAACGATCAACTGATAAGCAGTGAAGTTCGCTTGAAACATGGCGACAGGATCAGGTTACATAAACTGGAATTCGAATTTATCATGCCGGAGATGGTTGATGCCGGTATGACGGTAATCTCAAAAACGGTATTTGGTGGTCAAACCAAGGGCACTCCTGACGAGCAAACAATTGCACGCAGCACCGGTGGGGCTGCACAATCTGCAATGGATGAAACGGATCTGCCTGAACCGGACTTTAATCTCGATACAGATATTCCCTCGGCACTGGGGCCAGATTCTGATGAAGAAGATACTGTTATCAAGGGATCACCGGCACCAGAACCTGATGATGATGGTGGTGGTGATGAAACTATCATGCTGGATGATGACGGTAATGAAACGCAAACACCCCAGAGTGATGACGCGACTATCCGCCCGGACGAGAGTCTTGATGATATTACGGTTGATAATTTCATGGATATTGACGATGAATCAGAAAAAGGCCACGGGAAGAAATAAGCTACCTGTTTTGATTCATGATTTATACATTCCGGTTGCAACCTGTTAATTGAATTAGCCTTCCAGATATATTTTTCCGATTATCTTTGCGGGTTTCATACACGGGATTATCCATGAACAGCCGCATCAATTTATTGCGCCTGATGTCCGATGGAAAATTTCATTCAGGGGAAGAGCTTGGCAGAATGCTCTCGATCTCACGTACGGCCGTATGGAAAATGATCAGGTCTTTTCAGCGCTATGGTCTGGATGTTTATTCCATCAAGGGTAAGGGGCATCGTTTGTCTCGACCCATAGAGTTCCTTGAAAAGGACCATTTGTTATCTTGTATTGACCCTGAAGCTTCGGGGCTTATCCATTCCATAACAATTCATACAGAGATTGATTCAACCAACCAGTATCTCCTGGAAAAATCTGACAGTCCTGAATTTCATGGTCATATCACCCTGGCTGAATTTCAGTCGTCAGGCCGTGGCCGGCGGGGCAATACCTGGATCTCGCCATTTGGGACGGGTATCTGTCTTTCTGTTGGCTGGCATTATGATCCCGCACCTGATCCCCTGACAGTAATTTCACTTGCAGCAGGTGTCGCGGTTATACGCGCATTGAAAGAATTCAATATTAATGATGCCGGCCTGAAATGGCCTAATGATGTTTTCTGGCGGGGACGTAAACTTGGCGGTACTTTACTTGAGATACGCTGTGAATCGGCGGGGCCCTGTAATATCGTGTTGGGAGTGGGGATCAATTTTTCTTTTCCAAAGTCCGAGATGGAAATGATCGACCAGCCATGGATTGATATAGCCGGCATCAAGCAACCATTACCGTCCCGTAATGCATTCACCGCCACATTAATCTCTGAGATAGTACGTATATTGGCCGGCTTTAATGAAAAAACGACCCCCGGGATCCTTGAAGAATGGCGACAATATGATTGCGTGAAAGGGCAACAGGTAACACTACTCTTGCCTGAACAATCCGTCACGGGCATGTCTCTCGGGATTGACGATAATGGGTCATTACTCATGTCAATAAATGGCAAGGTAAGGCGGTTCGGCTCAGGCGAGATCAGTTTGAGGGTCCAACATTGAATCTGCTGGTTGATATCGGTAACAGCCGTATTAAATGGGCGCGGCATGATGCCGCCGGTATGTCAGCCCATCAAGCGGTGTTTTACGATAAATCCGATTTTACGGATTTACTTGATACGGGATGGAAAATCATATCCCCACCGGATCGTATTCTGGTATCCAATGTAGCCGGTAAAAATGTCGCGGCCAAACTCGCCCACTGGGCAACTAAACACTGGCAAATGAAACCGGAATTTGTCGAAGTGACAAATACTGCATATGGAGTAAAGAATGCGTATGCAGATATCAGTCAATTGGGTATCGATCGATGGCTGGCTGTAATCGCAACCTGGAATAAATATCACTCTGCAGCATGTATCGTTGATTGTGGCACTGCAATCACCATTGATGGACTGGGCGATACAGGCCAACATCTGGGTGGCCTGATTATTCCGGGCAGGGAGATAATGCAACAAGCGTTATTCCAACAGACACATGCTATCTCTGAACCGGGGGACGTTACGGTCAATTCGGGTTTTGCCAACAATACAGCACAAGGCGTTGTAACCGGTTGTAGCATGGCCATTGCGGCCCTGATTGATCGAATAGTGCATGACATGTGCAGTGAATTTGATGAAAAATTAACATGTGTCATCACAGGTGGTGGTGCAGATGATATTATCAATCTGGTCTCGTATGAATTTGTTCATGAACCTCATCTGGTAATGCAGGGGCTGTCATTAATAGCCGGGGGAAATTCATGAAGTGGGTTTTCATATTTTTATTATTGCTCAATCTCATATATTTCGGTTGGGAACTGGATCAACAAACCAGTATTGAAATAAGCAATGCTGTATCATCGTTTGTGGTACCTGCCGATGTTAAGAAGCTCGTCCTGTTACATGAATTGGCATCCCCACCCCCGTCCAAGCATTCACGTGAGGAAAGTAACGATGATGAAGTTAATGTGGAAAACATCACAACTGAACCGGATCAGGAACCATCAAATGATCAAATTAACCCGCGGGCAGAATCAGATCAACCTGCAGTGAATGTCATGATCGAGGAAAAATTTACCCGGGAACTTGTTACCAGTTTGCCTGATATCAGTATCTCCGGTCTCCATGATGAAACGCAATCTGTCAGGGAATTATGTTTCTCGTATGGCCCTTTCCCGGACAATCTTCAAACTAAAGAACTCATGGCGTGGTTTGAAGAGCGACAGATATCCGTGCAACAACGTTTGGAAACAGAGACAGAACATCAGTTATTCTGGATTTATCTGGCGCCCCAGGTTTCACGGGATAATGCCATGGCAGCGATCGAAGAATTAAAAAACAAAGGGATAAAAGACTACCGGCTGATTGAAACGGGTGACTTACAGAACGCTATTTCACTGGGCCTGTTTTCAACCCAGGCCTCGGTTAACAAGCGATTGAATGAATTGAAAAATAAGGGCTACCAGCCGATCGTCGTCCCTTATCGTGGTGGAAAAGCAATCTACTGGGTGGATGTTAAAGTCGCCGGCCAGCAAAGTGCGCTGACTGACATGTTCACTGATTTTCCGGCCAGATTTAATTCTGTCCCGGTAAAATGTGATGAAATTGCGTTGCTATAAGTTAGTCTCTAAAATACCGTGGTTTTCGCATTTAATATTACTGATTGTTAATTTTAAAGATTGTGCCGGGTTTAGGGCCCCGATAGTTAAATGGTATAACCGGTGATTTGTAATCACCTGTTGGGGGTTCGATTCCCTCTCGGGGCTCCATTTATTAAAACACACAAGTGTCTGAATAATGATGCGGCGCATACCTGTGATACAGAATCTCTGACTAAATCAAAGGTTCTTTAATTGATGGATAAAATGGGTGGCTGAAATACAATGAGAAATACTGGTAAGCTGATTTTATTAATTGCCTTATTCCTGTCAGTATCGTTGCAACCGGTTTCGGCCGACACAGAACTGAAACAGGCCCAATCATTAATTGCGCAGGGTGACCTGAAACAGGCCTTGGCCATCACGGATGCGGTTCTTGCTAAAGACAGCAAGAGTGTTGAAGCGCGGTTTATCAAGGGATTGATCTTGACCAAACTGAATGATCTTGCAAAGGCTGAGCAGGTATTTCTGGAGCTGACCACGGAACATCCGGATTTGCCGGAACCTTATAATAATCTCGCTGTTATTTATGCTGCCCAGGGGCAATATGACAAGGCTGAAGAGGCCCTGCAGCAAGCCATCAACACCCACCCCAGTTACGCCACTGCCCATGAAAATATTGGGGATATCTATGCCAAGATGGCCAGTCAGGCCTATAACCAGGCACTGGAACTCGATCAAAACAATGAAACAGCGCGGGAAAAATTATCCCTGATCGGTGAATTGTTTTCAGTACCCACCCCCGCAGAAAAGGTTGAGGTAGTACAAAAAGAAACTACTGTGGAACCCGCACGGCGAACAACAGAAAATGTAGTCGCAGCAACTCCTGTACCCGAACCCGCACCCGAGATAAAGCCTGTACAGGAATCCACATCAGAGATAAGACCTGTACCGGAGTCCACATCTGAGATAAAGCTTGTACCTGAGTCCGTGCCCGAGATAAAAGAAAATCAGGACGTGCAGATAAAGGAAACTATTATTAACACCGTCAATAACTGGGCGGATGCCTGGTCAAGGCAGGATGTGAATACCTATTTGTCTTATTATGCTGATGAATTTACACCCGCAGGCAACCTTTCCAGGGCGGCATGGGTGGAACAACGGCAGAGTCGTCTGCGTAATCCAAAATTCATCAAGGTGAGTGTCATCAAGCCGGTAATATTGATGCATGGAAATGAACATGCACAGGTGAATTTCCTGCAAAGCTATAAGTCGGATACGTTGGATGACACGATCAATAAGACGTTATTGATGCAAAAGCTGAATAATCAGTGGTTAATTATACAAGAACAGGTCAAATGAGTTTATTATTGATTAGATGATCAGGGTACCTATGGGGATTGTAAGGATCGTAATATCGATATTACTGGGGGTTTCTCCGGTATGGTTATCTGCGCATGATCTGGTATCGCAGGCAATCCCGGCAAGCAATATTGATCACCATTATGAAACCATGTTGATCAATGCCCTGGGAAATATCCGGGATAATCAGGTTGATCAAGCCCTCGCCGATCTCAAGCATCTCGTCAAGGTAAAACCGGATTTTAAACTGGCACAATTGATCTACGCTGATCTATTGCTTTCCCGTAGCCGGCCAATTACGGATTTTGGTAATTTTTCTGCGCTTCCCCATGAATATATCTCGGCGTTAAGGGATGAGGCGCGCGCCCGCTGGCAACATCATCTTTCTCCCCCGGATGAGGACAAGATCCCGGAGTTTCTTGTGCAACTGAGCAATGAGCAGGAGTATGTTATTACGGTTGACCTGCACGCCTCCCGCCTGTACCTCTTCCAGAATCACAAAGGTACCCCGCGCCTGATAAGTGATTTTTACGTCTCAATTGGCAAAAACGGCATCGGTAAATATGAAGAAGGTGACCAGAAGACACCGATTGGTGTTTATTTTGTGGGAGATTCTATCGATCCTGAGATATTGCCTGATTTTTATGGTGATGGCGCCTTCCCCATAGATTACCCGAATGTCTGGGACAGACGTCATAACCGTACTGGTTACGGCATCTGGCTGCACGGCACACCCACCGACACCTACAGCAGGCCACCCCGCGCCAGTAATGGCTGTGTCATTCTCAGTAATCAGGATTTGAATACCCTGGCCCCCTATATGCAGGCAGGTAAAACACCGGTCCTGCTTGCAAATGAAATCAAATGGATTTCAACTGAAGCCTGGCAGGCAAGCCAGCAACAATATGTGCAGTTTATAGAACAGTGGCGCCGTGATTGGGAAAGCCGTGATGTCGAATCATATTTACGTCACTATGCAAAAGACTATTCCGGGCTTGGTAAGGATTACAAGAACTGGGTTGCATATAAACGTCACGTCACCCCGTCAAAAGGTTTTATCAAGGTTAATATTTCAGATACCAGTATGTTCCTGTATCCGGGTGAACAGGGCTTGTTGGTTGTAACCTTTGACCAGGATTACCAGAGTGATAACTTCCACAGGCGTTTTATAAAACGCCAGTATTGGCGGCGTGAACAGGATGGCAAGTGGAAGATTGTTTACGAAGGATCAGTATCTTAGGTTCGCTCTGCGCTCTGGGTACCTGCGGGAAGGTGCTTGGTCAGCCAGTTGATAAGATCTTTCCAGATATCATTTATCTCGTCCGGTTTTGGCATAATGCCTGAATAAGGCAATTCAACGGTTACGACCGGGATCTGTTTTTGAATCCCGGCATAGCGCCCAAGTGAGCCGGGGTAAGTCCCCAATAAACTCAGGTATAGTCGACCCAGTTTGTACGGCCCGTCTTTGGGGCCATCGTAATCAACTACGCCATGTGGGGCATGAATGGTCACAATAACATCAGGTTTGAATCTGTTGATTTCTTCCACCATCCACTGAGTCTCGGGTTCACTTAGTGCACTTTCACCAGGGTAGCGACGCGGGTCGCGATTGGTTTTTTCAACCCAGTAATGCTCAGATTCTTCTTCCCAGTCCGGGGTCGGGAAATTCCGGTTGAGGTCCACACCG
>JAENIZ010000006.1:19394-29329 GCA_016844485.1 Gammaproteobacteria bacterium
ATAAACCGTCGGGATTAAGCAATTGCACAATATGCCAGTGAAACAAACCGGAATGGTATTGATCGAGGATGCTCATCCATTTGAATACGATGCTGACAGATGAATATTCATCACCGTGAATCCCACCGAATAACAGGACGCGGCCGACAGGTTTGCGGCGTTCCGGCAAGGGGGGATACTCCTTGATCAGGATCGGCGCATCTTTTACTGAACGTCCATCGGTGAGTTCAAACTTCCGGTCGATGCATTCCTGGTAACCAACACTGGCAAGCTTGTCTGAGATCCTTTGACATTCATTTTGAATGAGGTCTTCCGCAGATACAGCAACAAGACTACAAGGCATGAACAGGCCTGCAGCGACTAGAAATGATTTCAAACGCATCAGTTAATTAAAATGGTAGTGTAGGAATACCCCGGTAAAAACTATTGCCCCAAACCAGTTGCTGTTTAAGAAGGCCGCGAAGCAATGTTCGGGTATTCTATCTTTGATCAGGTATTGTTGGTAGATCGAAAGCACTGCCGCAATGGCAATCCCCGCGAAATAAAATTGTCCCAAACCCGATCTGTTACCAACCAGTATCAATGCAAGCAACACCAGCAGCTGGATAACACCGATAATAGCCCGATCTGCATCTTCGAACAGGATTGCAGTGGATTTAATACCCGCCTTGATATCGTCTTCGCGATCCACCATGGCATACATGGTGTCATAGACCACAGCCCACAATACCGTTGCAAACAGCAGGAGCCAGGCAATCAGAGGCAGGGAACCGGTCTCGGCGGCGAATGCCATTGGCACGGCCCAACCGAAGGCCAGACCGAGGAAAAACTGCGGCAGATAAGTGTAGCGTTTCATAAAAGGATAGATGATGGCCAGGACAACGGCTATCACTGACAGCCTCAACGTGAGTGGATTCAGATTCAGGACAAGTATGAAAGAACTGAAGATCAATATGGCGGCTATCACTATAGCTTCGAGCGGCATGACTTTACCGGAGGCGATGGGCCGATCCTGGGTACGTGCGACATGGGCATCAAGATTGCGGTCAGCAAGATCATTGATTACGCACCCTGCCGATCGCATCAGGATGACTCCTGATATAAAGACGTACAATATTTGCAGGTCAGGGACACCTTCAGCAGCAATCCATAGTGCCCACAAAGTGGGCCAGAGTAAGAGGAAGATCCCTATGGGTTTATTCAGACGCGTAAGCTGAATATATTGATACAATCGATCCTTGACAGGTGGCCACTCTGATCTGATGGTTTCAAGGCAGCCCTCTACAAAATGTTTTATCTGTCTGAATATCCACAGACAAAGATTTGAAAATGCGTACCAAACCGCCTTGATAAATATCAGGCAGCTTTGCACAAAACGAATTACCTGCCGGGTGATCCACTCACAGAGCTTAACGATGGTATGCCAGAGAATTTTGCTGAAGGCCAGGCAGCCTTGTGCAAAACGTTTTACCTGAACGGCAATCCACATGCAGATTTTTAGGAATGTACGCCAGAGCAGCTGTATTATTTCCAGGCAGATTTGTGCAAAGCGGATGATCTGACTGATAATCCACAAACAGAGATTTACGAAGATACGCCAGGACGCTTTGCTGAAGGCCAGACAACCCAATGCAAAACGTTTTATCTGAACGACGGCCCAACCGCAGAATTTTATAAATGCGTGCCAGAGTATCTTGCTGAACGCCAAACAGCCCAGTGCAAGGCGTTTTATCTGGATAGCGATCCATATGTAAAATTTTACAAGTGTGCTCCAGAATAACTTGCTGATGATCAGGCAACTTTGTGCAATGCGTATTGCAAGGCCGGTGATCCACCAGAAAAGATACACACATGCGCGCCAGAATATCTTGTTATAGATCAGGCAGTACTGTACAAAGCGATTTATCTGAATGGCGATCCAGCGACAGAATTTTATAAATGAACGCCAGAGTGTTTTGCTACAAGTTATAGAGTTTTGTTTTATCCATCCGGCGATCCGCCGGCAAAGTTCTACAAATACTCTCCATATTTGCATCGTCAAGTGTAGAAATATTGGCCAATATTTTTTTACTGTATTGACGATCTGACCGTAAATTTTGACAGAAGCATTCCATATCATCCCGAGATAAATCAGGCCGGCGTGCGCGCACGCCTTTGCAAAAAGAATTATCCGTTCTATGTGTTTATGCATGTAATGAGTTCAGGTAAAAAAACTTCTACAACCAAAAGCGGCTTGTTTTTAATATAAAAGACAGAGCGTCTTCCCCAAAGTAAGTTAGCGTGGCAGGTGTCAGAATTTACGGTTAGATGAAATAATGTGTCAGGAGGAGAAATTTTTGCAATTTCCATCTGCCCGCGAAATGTTTTTTGTTCGGAGAACAGATACGATCCCAGTGATCGTTGCCCCCAGTAAGCCAATCTGCGCTGCGCTCCACGCAAGGTCCTGGCTGGAATAATACTCCTTCCGTATACCCAGGGTGTATCATTGCACTTGAAATAGATCTCACGTATCAGCGCATATTCTCCCGAGCGTAAACCCAGTACATTTGCTTCATCTTGCAGTGGTCTGCGCCAGGATTGATTTTTCAGATTCAGGTTGAAGTTTCCCTTACAGTATTTTTCCAGCTTCCGTGTCAATGAACCGGTATCAAGCAGACAATCACGCAACTGTTTTGGTATGGAACCCAGATTAGTCTGTTTTATTGTCCGCCATCGCATAGACAAAAATATTATACTTTACCGTAATCAGTTTCTTTCCCAAGCCATCTATTGATCAGAGGCTGGATTTGGTCTGGATAATTCTTGATCAGGATATCAGCCGCATGGTGAATGTCCGGCAGCAATTTCGCATCGCGTAACAGATCCGCAATACGTAATTCAGGCAAACCTGATTGCCGCGTTCCCAGCAATTCGCCCGGTCCGCGCAGTTCCAGATCTTTTTGTGCAATCTCAAAACCGTTGTTTGTATTGCGCATGGTCTCCAGTCTCGTTCGTGCCATCCCGGTCAGGGGCGGCTGATACAACAGGACGCAATCGCTTTTTATGTTACCACGACCGACACGTCCACGGAGTTGGTGCAATTGAAACAGGCCGAGACGTTCTGCATTTTCGATGATCATCAGGCTGGCATTCGGCACGTCAACACCCACTTCGATGACGGTGGTAGCAACCAGGATCTGTACTTCGCCGGCTTTAAAAGCGGCCATGACAGACTCCTTTCCCTTGCTTTTCATGCGCCCATGGATCAGATCCACCCGGATACCGGGTAATTTTTCCGTTAAATACTGGCAGGTATCAATGGCGGCCTCGCATTGTAATACCTCGGATTCCTCGATGAGTGTGCAGACCCAGTAAACCTGCCTGCCGTCATTGCATGCCTCTTTTATTCTTGTGATGACATCATCGCGTTTGGCGGTCGAGATCACCACAGTAGTCACCGGCTGACGGCCCGGCGGTAATGCATCAATAATTGAAATGTCCAGATCGGCATAAGCGGTCATCGCGAGCGTGCGGGGGATTGGAGTGGCCGTCATGATTAGTTGATGCGGGAAAATGCGGAACCCTTGGCCCTTGTCCAGCAGAGCAAGCCGTTGATGTACGCCGAAACGATGCTGTTCATCGATGATGATCAACCGTAATCGTGCAAATGCAACGTCCTGCTGGAACAGGGCGTGAGTCCCGATGGCGATGCAAGGTGTCGAACTTGACAATACAGAAAGTCCCTGAAGACGTTCTGCCTTGTTTAATTTACCGGTCAACAGGATGATCGGAACGGCAAGTGTTGTTAGCCATCCCTGAAAGGTGTTGTAATGCTGTTCGGCGAGCAATTCCGTAGGCGCCATAATGGCAACCTGATAACCGCTTTCGATTGCCTTCAGGGCAGCAAGTGCGGCCACGACGGTCTTCCCTGAACCCACATCGCCCTGCAGCAACCTGAGCATGGGAATGTTATTTTGCAAATCCTTGTGGATCTCATCTATGGCTCTCCGCTGGGCAGGTGTCAGGATGAAAGGTAGCTGCTGCATAAAGGCAGTTGTCAAACTGCCGTTTCCCGCAAGCGCAGATGCCTCATGACTGCGCAATTGTTGCCGCAGGCGGCGCAGGCTTAAATACTGTGCAAGCAGTTCTTCAAAGGCCAGGCGTTGCTGGGCAGGGTGTACACCATCAAGCAAAGATTGTGTTGCCGCATCCGGCGGCGGGCGGTGCACGTAGATTATCGCCGTTCTCAATTCAAGCAGGTTAAATTTTCTCCGTATGAGATCGGGCAAAAGTTCAGTGAGATCAGTATTGGATTGCTCCAGTGCCTTCAGCGCCTGTGCAGCGAGCTTTCGCAATTGACCCTGCTGCAATCCTTCCGTCGCCGGATAGATTGGAGTGAGATTTTCCTCCACCGGCCTGAGCTCATCATCAGCGATCGACTGATATTCGGGATGGATCATCTCCAGTGTCTGCGCGCCATGACGGGCCAGGCCGAAACACCGTAGTCGCGTATCGCGTTGTAGCCGATCCTGCTGTGATTTTGAGAAATGAAAAAAACGCAAGGTCAGCGCACCCGTTCCATCGCTGATCCTGCACAGTAATGATCGCCGTTTACCGAACCTGATCTGTGTCAGTTCAACTTTTCCTTCCACCAGGGCGCTTTGTCCAGTCCGCAAGGCCCCGATTGGAGTAATGCGTGTGCGATCGATATAACGTAAGGGCAGGTGGAATAACAGATCCTGGACGGTATACATTCCCAGGCGATTCAGTTTTTCCTTTGCCCGGGGGCCAACACCGCGTAACAAAGCAACAGATGCGCCCAGTGATGGGGTGGGTGTATTGTTCAAATCTGTCCCGGAATAATGGTGGTTTTTTGTTATTCGATCACCATGACGGCATCCATCTCGATCATTGCGCCTTTTGGCAGTGATGCCACACCAACCGTTGCACGGGCCGGATAGGGCTCACTGAAATAGCCAGCCATGATTTCGTTGACCAACGGGAAATGAGTCAGATCGGTCAGATACACATTTAACTTTGCAATGTTTGCAAGTGATCCACCGGCCGCCTTCGCAACTGCGTTGAGGTTATCAAACACCCGGGTGATCTGGGCGCGCATGTCGCCATCGACGAGTTTCATGTTCTCAGGATTCAAAGGGATCTGGCCGGAAAGATAGACGGTATTACCGATCTTCACTGCCTGTGAATAGGTCCCGATGGCCTGTGGTGCATCTTTCGTGCTGATTATTTTACGATCCATGAATGAACTCCTAATATTTATAAAAAGCAGGTAACTATCTTAATTTATGTCGCCGATGACGTGTAGCCAGATGTATTATTTATCGTCTGCTTATCTGTGATACGTGTTTGATGCCCCGGATACGGCGAATGACGTGAGCCAGGTGCTGGCGATTGCGCACCTCGATAATAAATTCCAGTGTGGTATAGCGATCATCTTTGTCCTTGATGTCCACATTCAGAATATTGGCCTCCTGGTCGGCGATTGCAGAGGCCACGGTGGCGAGTACACCACGCTGGTTGGTGGCATTCATGCGGATATACGCCGGGAAATCCCGGTTGATATGGTTTTCCCATTCCACGTTAATCCATTTTTCCGGTTGGTTCCTGTATTCAGCAATGTTTTTACACGATTGTTGATGGATAACGATGCCGCGTCCGGCCGAAGCAAAACCAATAATGGGGTCCCCTGGTATGGGATAACAGCACTTTGGAAAATTTATCACCATTCCTTCCGTGCCTTTAATGACGAATGGCATGGTGGGTTCATTATCATTTTTACCGTTACCCGTGTCCTTTTTATCACTTGCCATAAGTTTGCGGGCAATCAATGGTGCCATCTGGTTGCCCAGGCCAATTTCCCGGAACAAATCATTTTCATCGTTTAATTTGTACTCTGTCAGCACCTTGCGCAATTGTGTTTGATCCAGTTCATCGTAGCGAATTTTTAATAATTCCAGTTGCCTGTTGAACAGACGTTTTCCCAGGGCCACGGCTTCATCCTGCTGCAGATTTTTCAGATAGTGGCGGATGTGGGATCGTGCCTTGGTAGTGATAACGAAATTCAGCCAGGCTGGATTGGGACGCGCTCCCGGCGACTTGATAATTTCAACGGTTGTTCCCGTGGTAAGTTGCGTGCTTAACGGGGCCAGGCGGCGATTAATTCTTACTCCGGTACAGGTATTTCCCAGATCAGTGTGAATGGCATAGGCAAAATCGACCGCCGTTGCACCGCGTGGAAGTTCGATAATCCTGCCCTTGGGTGTGAAGGTATATACAGCGTCAGGGAACAGGTCGACCTTT
The DNA here is from genome assembly GCA_016844485.1 of Gammaproteobacteria bacterium. Lineage (GTDB taxonomy): Bacteria > Pseudomonadota > Gammaproteobacteria > Eutrophobiales > Eutrophobiaceae > JAENIZ01. The sequence goes on from JAENIZ010000006.1 coordinate 25,695, forward strand.
ACATTTTCCAGAAATTCCTGCGGATTCCCGGCCGTCTGCTGCATCTCAATAATACTGCGCAGCCATTCACGTGCACGTTTGTGAGCACCGGTACGATCACCGCCACCGCCGGATTTATATAACCAGTGTGCAGCAATGCCGGTTTCACCGACATCATCCATTTCCTGTGTTCGAATCTGTACTTCGATGGGTACGCCATAAGGTCCAAATAATACCGTACACGCGATAACAAACGTCCACGGTATCGACAATAATACGGAAGGCATAAACGTCATACACTTCATTGAAGGATAAACCGTTATCGCGCATCTTCTGATAAATGCCGTATAAATGTTTTTCACGTCCAACAATCTGTGCGGGAATTTTTTCCTGCCGCAACCTGCGCCGCAAGGAATTGCGGATCTTGTCGATAATCTCCTTGCGATGACCGCGTGCCTTGGTGACCTGTTCGGTCATGATGCGGTGACGCATGGGATAGAGGGAGGAGAAACCAAGCTCCTCCAGTTCAAGCCGGATGCTGTTCAGTCCAAGACGCTGCGCGATCGGTACGTATATCTCCAGTGTCTCACGCGCGATGCGGCGTCTTTTGTCGGGGCGAAACACAGCTACTGTACGCATGTTGTGCAACCGGTCAGCGAGTTTTACCAGAATGACCCTGATATCATTGCTCATGGCCATCAGCATTTTGCGGAAATTTTGCGCCTGCGCCTCGGCAACGCTATCAAATGTGATTTGGGTCAACTTGCTGACACCATCCACCAGTTCCGCAACGCTTTTGCCAAATTTTCTGCTGATCTCCTGCTTGGCCGTCGCTGTATCTTCAATGACATCATGCAGAAGTGCTGCAATCAGGGTCTGGTGATCCATGTGCATGTCAGCAAGGATATGGGCCACTTCCAGTGGATGATAGATATAAGGTTCACCACTCACGCGGTGTTGGCCCTCATGGACCCGTGCGCCGAATGAATAGGCCTGTTTTATCTTTTCAACCTGATAGGGAGTCAAATAGGAACTGACCTGCCTGACAAGATCATTTATCTGATGCATGGTAATAACGAGTTTAACGCGTTGGCGCGTTTCAGATCAGCAGGAGAAATGTAACTGTGCCGCGCCGGGAACGGTGCAATATTAAAACAGTTATCACCCCGGCAGGTGATAACGGGATGATTGCAGTTATTCCGGGACAGGAAATCTGATATTGCCTGCCTCGTCGAATTCATCCAGGGGATTGTGCTTGCCAATTTCATTGATATTATCCTGGGTAATCAGGCCCTCAGCAATTTCCCGTAATGCGATGACAGTCGGCTTGTCCTTCAGGTCTTTAATCAGAGGCTCGGCGCCGAAGGCGAGCTGTCTGGCGCGTTTGGTCGCCAGTATCACCAAGTCATAGCGGTTATCTACATTTTCCAGGCAATCTTCAATAGTTAATCTGGCCATTCAAAACCTCATCTCAAATATTATCGGGAAATATCCTGTCTTCTCCGTACATGAACCGGAACCTGGACAGGATGCTGAAAAACGCTGATTCTCCAGCGCGTATTGTGTGTTGGCGTATAGTTTACTGAATATCACTACCCTCTGTCATCAGGCGTTCGGCAAAATCCTGATAATCAGGGCCGGAATAGGGGATCCCCTGACGGACGGCCTCAATAATCGCCTTAAGTTCCTTCACGGCAGTCTGGATATCGTCATTGACTACCAGATAATCGTATTCCCGGTAATGTGATAATTCAGTCAGTGCATCCTGTGTACGGCGTTTGATGGTTGAATCAAGGTCTTCTTTCCGGCTCCGCAGGCGCCTTTCCAGGGCCGAGATTGCCGGGGGCAGAATAAAAATACTTTTACATCCGGCTTCATGCCTGCGCACGTCCTGCGCCCCCTGCCAGTCGATCTCCAGCATGACATCATTCCCCGCCTTGAGCTGGTCTTCGACCCAGGTGTGCGGAGTACCGTAGCGATAATCAAACACTGTTGCATACTCCAGGAATTGATCCTTTTCGATCATGTCATTGAAGGTTGTGTTATCGACGAAATAATAGTCCACTCCATCCTGTTCCGCTGGTCGCTTGGGACGGGTGGTGCAGGAGATCGAGATCAAAAGATTCGGAACGCCATACGACAGGGCGCGCACCAGGGTGGTTTTACCCGCGCCTGAAGGGGCCGAGATGATAAATAACGTCCCCGGTTTTCCCCGTGCCGAACTGGGTTTCTCTGCATTCATCAGCTTATTCGATATTCTGTATTTGTTCGCGCATCTGTTCAATAAGCACTTTGAGTTCCACCGAGGCATTGCTGCAATCATAATTTGCCGCATTGGAGCCCAGCGTATTGGTCTCGCGGTTCATCTCCTGCATGAGAAAATCCAGACGGCGGCCCGCCAGCTCATCATTTTTCAGGACACGTTTTACTTCATTGATATGCGCATCCAACCGGTCCAGTTCCTCTGCCACGTCAAATTTTTGCGCGAGTAACAGCAATTCCTGTCCCAGACGTTCGTGTTCGATTTCGATCTGCAGTTCTTTTGCACGGTTCACCAGACGATCGCGCAAGCTGTCCATGATCTCAGGAAGTTTCTCTCTCAGGCCCGTAACAATATTCGTAACTGCGTTACAGCGTTCCAGGATCATCGTCTGTAGTTTTTTACCTTCACGATTGCGGGTTTCCATGACGAGATCGATGGTGCGATCAAGCTGCTGTAACAAAGGGCCACCGATGATGTCGGGATCAAGGGTTTCACGTTTTATGACGCCCGGCCAGCGCAGGACCTCGATGGGATTGATAGTGCCCAACTCAGGTACGGAGGACGAGATATCATCGGCCGTTTTGAGGATTGCCTGCACCAGATCATTATTGATTTGCAGATTATTCACGGCTGTATCACGGGGTTCAAAACGCAGGTTACAGTCAATCTTGCCGCGTTTGATCCGGTTGGAGATGTGTTCACGGATAGCGGCCTCCAGCATGCGCAGTTCGTCGGGCAACCGGATACTGATTTCGAGATAACGGTGATTAACCGACCGGATTTCCCAGATGACGTGGCCAATATCACCGGTTTCTTCAGTTCGTCCAAAGGCCGTCATGCTGGTGATCATGGTGTTATCCTCTAGTTATAATTTTAGTACGCGAAAACGTCATCCATGACACAAGTGTTGATTCTAGCGCGGTGACAGGATGAGGCAAATACCGTGCACAGGTGGTTTGTCTGTATAATCGGCCCTTTTGACGGGGGAGGAGAACATGCGCCCAAGCGGACGAGCACCTGATCAACTGCGTGAAGTCAGATTAACACGGCATTATACCTGCCATGCCGAAGGGTCTGTATTGGTGGAATTCGGCAAGACCAGGGTGATATGTAATGTCAGTGTTGAGGACGGTGTTCCCGGATTTCTCAAGGGCAAGGCACAGGGTTGGCTGACGGCCGAATATGGCATGTTACCGCGCTCGACTGGTCAGCGCATGCGCCGGGAGGCCACACACAAGCAGGGCGGACGTACTATGGAGATTCAGCGCCTGATTGGCCGTGCCCTGCGCGCAGTAGTGGATATGGCCTTGCTGGGTGAACGGACCATTGTCATTGATTGTGATGTTATCCAGGCAGACGGCGGTACACGGACCGCTTCAATCACCGGGGCCTA
>JAENIZ010000048.1 GCA_016844485.1 Gammaproteobacteria bacterium
CACAATTCGGCAAGGCACACGGAGGGGAAAATAAATAACTTCTCTTTCTCTTTTGTGTTTAATGAGCCTACATTCTGTTATAGAGATATGTACAAAATCTCTCTACAAATATTAGAAACGTGCCCAATGTTGAAAACATCCAAAACAACCATTTATTCCATTCCTCAGGAGAAGTATTTCCTTCCATTGTGACAATAGACGATCCCCAACCAAGTCTTCCTACGCCTGCGATAAGGAGTAATGATGTACCAATAACTGCCGTAATAAGTCTATTTTTAACAGTCATAAAATACGGATATTTGTTGATAATTGTTTTTGCCACGATCCAAGCCATAATACCTCAGCAAAAACTATTATTGCTGTTACAAAATAAGAACAAAATACGTTAATCATTTTTAATACTGAAATTACGTTAGAGTTATTTTATGGCCTAACTAAGGCTGTTTCGACTTCGATGCGCTTTTCCTTTCCAACCAATGTTTCGATCAGTTCCAGTGCGAAATCCATGGCGGTGCCGGGGCCGCGCGAGGTGATCACATTACCGTCTTTGACGACGGGTTCATTACTGATTTCAGTATTCGGTAAATCCATTGTATCGAGGAAGCCGGGATAGCCTGTTGCTTTCTTGCCATCCAGTATGCCGGCGTTGGCGAATACTTTGGGTGCGGCGCAGATGGCGGCAGTGTATTTTTTACTATTGGCCATTTTCCTGAGAAGTGCCTTGATGCGTGGATCGTTATCGAGATGATCGGCGCCAGGGAGTCCGCCCGGCAGGACGACCATGTCGTATTCCTGTTTTAATGCAGTATCGAGGTCGGTATCGGGAACAAGTTTGACGCCGCGGCTTGCAATGACGGGTTGTTTATCCAGCCCTGCCGTCGTAACCTCGATCTTCGCGCGGCGCAGAAGATCAATGATGGTAACGGCCTCCAGTTCCTCACAGCCCTGCGCTAAGGGTACAAGTACTTTGGCCATGATAGTTTACCTAGTTTTTCAACCTGCGCCCTTTTTCAGTATTGCCAGACCTTTTAATACATTCAACGCTTGGTAAAGTTCGTAATCTGAGGTGGACAGGGCCACTTTATTCTCTGCATCCTCCACTTCTTGCAGTTCCGGATCGCCCGTTGTAACAGGTTCATCCGTGACGGGTTCATCAGTCACCTGGCCGTTCTCCAGATGACCGCTCAGATGGGCTTCCTTGATGATGGTGTCATCTTCAGTATCAGCCTTGGCAACGGTTACCTTGTCAATGACGATATCCGGGGTGATGCCTGAGGCCTGAATGGATCGTCCATTAGGTGTGTAATAACGCGCCGTGGTCAGTTTGACCGCGGCTTCATTGGTCATGGGCAGGATCGTCTGGACCGATCCTTTACCAAAGGTCTTCTCACCCATAATGACCGCTCGTTGATGATCCTGTAAGGCGCCCGCAACGATCTCCGATGCCGATGCTGAACCGCTATTTACCAGTACGACGATGGGACCATTATCGAAAACATCAACGGGTTTCGCATTAAATTTTAATTGGGAATCCTTGACACGCCCTTCGGTATAAACAATTAACCCTTTGTCCAGAAACAGATCAGAGACGTCCACTGCAGCACTCAGTACGCCACCCGGATTATTGCGCAGATCAAGGATGATGCCCTTCAGATCATTATTATTTTCCTGTTTCAGTTTATCCAGTTCCTTGTTCAGGTCTTCAGCGGTGTGGGCCTGGAAGTGTGATATACGCAGATAACCGTAACCCGGTTCCAGGGTATTCGACCGGACACTTACCACCTTGATGACATCACGCGTGATTGTGAACTTGAGTGGTTTATTTTCGCCGTCGCGCACCACAGTCAGCGTTATATCCGTGCCCGGTTTGCCGCGCATGAGTTTAACGGCGTCATCCAGGGACATGCCTTTAACCGGGGTTTCATCCAGGCGAATAATAAGATCACCCGCCTTGATGCCGGCGCGTTGTGCAGGTGTATCGTCGATAGGCGAGATGACTTTGACAAAGCCGTCTTCAAGGCCAACCTCGATTCCGAGACCGCCAAACTCGCCTGTGGTTCCTTCCTGCAGGTCCTTGTAGGAGTCTTTATCAAGATAGGCGGAATGAGGATCAAGTCCGGCCAGCATGCCGCGAATTGCATCTTCCAGCAGCTTTCGATCTTCGACGGGTTCTACATAATCATTCTTGATCTTGGAAAATACCTCAGTGAATGTACGGAGTTCATCCAGCGGCAGCCCTTCAGTACTGGTAGTTTCAAGGGTATTGGCCTCATTCTGGCCGATGGCGATTTGCAGCCCGAGGCCGAGCAGCAACAATAAAATGAAAAAATATCGAACAAAACTATTCATGGTTTACTCCATTTATACACATGTGGACTATGCGACAGAAGCGTTACAGTTACAGAAGCGTTACAGTTGATGATTAATCCTTCCACTGGTACTTAGTTATCTTTACCGGCTAAACGTTCATTAACAGGTTGCTGAAAACATCTGTTTTTAGCAACCTGTTTCGGTACACGGATGTAGCAGCGTTGTTCATGCGCATTAAATATATGGCAAGCATACAGGCGGCAGACGTGCAGTGACAAGTTCAGTCTGCTTGAGGCCTAATTTTTACACCACAGGGCAGGATTCAAAGGCTCACCGCGGTGACGGATCTCAAAATATACGCCGGGTTCCTTCTGCCCGCCGCTGTCTCCGACATAGGCTATTATTTCCCCCGCCAGTACCCAGTCTCCCGGTTTTTTTAACAGGTTCTGATTGTAGCCATAGAGACTCATATAATCATCGCCGTGGTCAAGGATGATGAGCAGTCCCATATTGCGAAACCAGTCTGCAAATATCACCTTGCCGGTATGAACTGCACGCACCTCATTGCCGGGTTCGCCGCTAATCTTCACGCCCTGCCATTTCAGGGCGGCCCCTCGGCGTATACTGCCAAAGCTGTTAAGAAGTTTACCTTTTATTGGCCAGTTAAGTTTACCCTGGAGTGTATTGAAAGGCGGGATATCTTCAAAAAAGACAATACTATCTTCACGTTTATCGAGTTCCTGTAGCAATGAAGCCAATTCCTGTTCGTGTTCCTGAAGTGACTTTAATTGCAGACCCTGTTCTGTGATGTAGTCCTGCAGGCGCACCAGAATTGCACTGCGGGATTCCCGGTAGGCCCTGATTTCTTCGCTCCTGGCGAGCTGGTGTACTTTAAGTTCCTCGAGGGCGTCAGTTTCAGTCTGAATGGCTTCACGCAGTTGACTGATCAGATCTACTTTACTGCTGATGGAATAGATAGAAGAGGTGCGTGCGCGATTGTAATAATCGTAATAAGCGAGCACGCGGCCTACAAGGGCCGGATCTTCCTGGTTCAGCAGCAATTTCAGATAATCACTCCGGCCGGTCATGTAGGCGGCCCGGATCTGTCCGGCCAGTTGCTGGCGCTAGGTCTCCAGCACTTTTTCCTGGCGGGCTATGGCATTATTCAATTCATCCAGTTTTATATATTTCAAAACGATCTGTTCTTCAAGCCCCTTCAGTTTTAACGCCTCTTTTCCGGCTGCAATCTCGTTTTTGCGTAACTGATCCTGCAATTTATCAGACTCGTCGCGGGCCGCATCCAGGCCGGTTTGCACGTCCTTTATCTGACTTCGTACAGATTCAAGTTCAGCGGCCTTGTCTTCAAGGGCAGGTTTATCCCCGGCGCAGGCAGCACCGGCGGCGAACAGAAATACGAGGCGGGACGTAAACCAGAAGAGGGGTACGATTTTATTCAAGCGATTCAGATTACTTCGCAACAATGGCCTGTGCGGGTTCTTTAGCCAGCTTGAGCAACGGTTCACCGGTCATTTCTGCCGGCATATCCAGACCCATGAGATATAGCATTGTCGGCGCGATATCGGAAAGGACACCGCCGTCAGGGTTGAATTTGGCAGGACGGCCGACATAGATCATCGGCACCGGGTTGCATGTATGTGCCGTGTGTGCCTGCGATTTGATCTTTTCCGTGGTGTAGGCGCGCAATTGTTCCGCATTGCCATGATCCGCCGTAATAATAATTTCTTCACCGGTTTTACCGGCGGCTTCTATGACCCTGCCCAGACATTTGTCAATCACCTGAATTGCCTTGATGGTCGCCTGAAAATTGCCGGAATGTCCGACCATGTCTGCATTGGCATAATTACATATGATTGCATCATATTTACGGCTTGCAATGGCCTCAACCAGCTTATCGGTAATCTCCTGGGCGCTCATCTCAGGCTTCTGGTCGTAAGTTGAGACATGTGGTGAGGGCACCAGGATACGATCTTCCCCCTTGAATACCTGTTCCTCGCCGCCATTGAAGAAAAATGTGACGTGTGCATATTTTTCCGTCTCGGCAATACGCAATTGGCGCAATCCCAGTTTTGCAATGTATTCACCAAATACGTTTTCCAGATGTTCCGGAGGAAACGCCACCGGGAATTCGTAATTGGCCTTATATTCGGTAAGACTGATAAAGGCCCCGAGTTTGGGAATGCGTTCCCGTGGAAAACTCCTGAAATCAGATTTGGTAAACGCACGCGCCAGTTGTCTGGCACGGTCTGCGCGGTAATTGGCAAAAACGATGACATCACCGTCCTGTACCTGGATCGGAGGCTCACCTGCACGGGTGATGGCCGTTGGTTTTACAAACTCATCTGTTTCACCGCGCGCATACGCCATATCGACGGCAATAAAGACATCATCTGATCGAAAATCTGCCTTGCCCTGACTGATCAGGTCGTAGGCAGCCTGGGTCCTGTCCCAGCGTTTATTGCGGTCCATGGCATAGTATCTTCCGATGATGCTGGCAAACTTGCCCTTGCCCAGTTTCTTCATTTTTAAATGTGTCTCGTGGATGTATGCTTCTGCGCTTTTTGGGGGTGTATCACGGCCATCCAGAAAGGCGTGCAGGAAGATATTGTCCACGCGGCATTGGTCTGCCAGTTCCATCAGTGAAAAAATATGATCCTGATGGCTGTGTACCCCGCCCGGTGACAGCAGCCCTAATATATGCACGGCCTTATTTGTAGCCGCAGCCTTTTTGAAGGCCTTGATGAGGGCCGCATTCTTGAAAAATGAGCCGTCTTCGATGGCGCGGGTAATGCGGGAGAATTCCTGATCGACAATACGTCCGGAGCCGATATTCATGTGGCCAACTTCAGAATTTCCCATCTGTTGTGCAGGCAATCCGACATCTATCCCGGAGGCCTGAAGGAGCGTGTGTGGACAGTCCCGCCATAACCGTTCCCAGACGGGCTTGTTGGCGCTGTGAATGGCGTTATAGACGGTATTTTCTGAATATCCCCAGCCGTCGAGGATGATCAGGACGATGGGTTTGATTGCTGGTCGCATTTACACATTATTAAGGCATTGAAAGACCATGTCGATATTGGGGATTGGCAGTCAAGTAATATGCCTGGTGCCGGGAACCTGTATTTTGCCCGGAGTTTATAACCTGCTGAAAATTTCAACATAGTGGCAGGAGATATTGAGCCCCATTAACTCTAGGTCGGGCGTAGTTTAGCATGAAATAAGTATTGGCCTATATTGATTGCCGGGCCTCAGTAACATATCCCGGATATTTTTCATCTGCCGGATATTCACGTATCATTCTCGGCTCATTTACAGTGCCATTGCCGGTCGGGGCAGAATAAAACGATATACTCAACTATGGAACATTTCCCTGAATTTGTCGTAAACCATCTGTTTCTGTTTTCACTGCTTGTTGCAATTTCCAGTCTGCTGATCTGGAACCTGTTTGGTAATACCATGAGCGGGATATCAGAGGTCATCCCGATGGAGGCCACTCGTCTGATCAATCATGAGAATGCAATCGTGCTTGATCTGCGCAGTGAAAATAATTTCAAGGATGGCCATATTTTAAATGCCATAAACATTCCTTCCGAAAAATTACCGGAACGGCAGAATGAAATAAAGAAATACAAGGAACGCCCGGTAATTTTATCTTGTAATAACGGTGCAGAATCTGCGCAGGCTTCACGTATCCTGAAACACAATGGTTTTGAAAAGCTCTATTGCCTGAAGGGGGGACTACAGGCCTGGCGCAATGCAAGCTTGCCGCTGACGCGAGAACATCCTGCCGAACAGACATCTTAATCCGGAAGAAAGCCAATGACAGATTCACCAGAAAATAATCAACCCACCGCCAATAGTGATAATAAAAAGAGTGGTCAATTTTCACTGCAAAAGATTTATGTAAAGGATATTTCTTTTGAGACGCCGCATTCTCCGGAGATTTTCACTGAAGAATGGGCGCCTGCCGTGAATATGCAAATTTCAAATGAAGCCAAATCTCTTAATGAAGAATTGCATGAAGTGATGTTGGCCGTCACCGTCACGGTTACCCTCGGTGAAAAAACCGCTTATCTTGTCGAAGTGCATATCGGCGGCATCTTTCATATAAAAGGTTTCCAGCAGAATGTCATCGAACGCATGGCGGCAACCGTTTGTCCTAATATACTGTTCCCGTTTGCGCGAGAGGTGGTCTCAGATCTGGTGACGAGAGGAGGTTTCCCGCAATTGTTATTGGCACCGGTAAATTTTGAAGTGCTGTATGCACAACAGAAGCAGCAAAGCGAAAAAAGGGAATTAGAGAAAAGCACAGAAGCTGAAACCAAACACTGATAACCATGTAATTAGTAAATAGTGATGACGTGCATGGATGCACTAATGCCGCGGGCGCAGTAATGCGCGTGAGCGGCGAGTGACTGGTGAAACCTAAAATGTTTGAGGTTTGAGGTTTGAAGTTAAACCTGAAACCCGAAACCTGAAACCCGAAACTTTGAACCTGAAACGTTTATGGAGAATTCGGAAAATTATCCAATACTTGTAGCCGGGGCCGGTTCCTGGGGTACTGCATTGGCGATAGTGCTTGCACGGAATGATCATAAGGTCTATCTCTGGGATATCGCCAGTGAACATATCCGCTTATTGCAGGAAGAGAGAGTTAATTCACGCTATCTGCCAGGTATCGAATTACCTGAGCTGCTTGTCCCCGTAACCAATTTTACAGATCATCTGAAAGAAGTTAAGGATGTCGTTATCGCGGTTCCCTGTAACAGTCTGCGCGATATTTTAAAGGTATTGGCAAACAACAGTCATACGGATCTGAATATTTGTCTTGCATGTAAAGGCCTGGAAACCGGCACCCAAAAACTTAATCACCAGGTAGTACAGGAATGTCTCGGTGATATCCCGACCGCTGTATTATCCGGTCCATCCTTTGCCAGGGAAGTTGCGCAGGGTTTACCTACCGCAGTTACCATTGCCTCCGGAGATATTGCCATTGCTGAACATTTTGCAGATTATTTTCACAACGACGTTTTTCGCATCTATACACATGATGACATTGTTGGAGTGCAGGTTGGCGGCGCTGTAAAAAATATCATGGCCATTGCAGCCGGTATCGCTGATGGACTCGGGTTCGGCGCAAATACCCGCGCTGCGCTGATTACCCGTGGTCTGGTTGAGATTATTCGTCTTGGCGTGGCACTGGGCGGCAGGCAGGAAACCTTTATGGGCCTTGCCGGATTGGGCGATCTGGTGCTGACCTGCACTGATGATCAATCACGTAATCGAAGACTGGGTTTGTTGCTGGCAAAAGGCAAAAATGTTGATGATGCATTAAGGGAAATCGATCAGGTAGTCGAGGGGGTACGCACTGCAAGTGAAGTAATGAAGCTGTCAAAAAAATATCAAATAGAAATGCCTATTTCTGAACAGGTATTTAATGTATTACACGGCGACACATCGCCGGCAGACGCTGTACAGATGTTGTTATCAAGAGACCCGAAACCGGAATTGCAGTAGTAATTATTATGCAGGATCAGGCCAGACAGTTACTGGAACGATATTGCAGACAATCGGATAACTCGGCCTTCAATTCGTTTTACCGTTCACAGGCCGGCCGGCTCTGGCGATTTCTTCGCGCACGTGGTTGCAGTGAAGACGGCGCCTATGATCTGCTGGCCGAGGCCTTCCTGAAATTCATCCAGGTGGTGTGCAATGATCTGCGTGCGCCCGTCGCCTTGTTGTACAGGATTGCAATTAATCTGCATATCGACAGTTACCGGCATGACAAGGCATCCCCCGTTACGACAGACAATGACATTATTGATCAGGCCATTGATCATTCAGCCGG
>JAENIZ010000049.1 GCA_016844485.1 Gammaproteobacteria bacterium
TCTCAGTCCCAGTGTGGCTGGTCGTCCTCTCAGACCAGCTACTGATTGTCGCCTTGGTAGGCCGTTACCCTGCCAACTAGCTAATCAGACTTAGGCTCATCCAATAGTGCGAGGCCCGAAGGTCCCCCGCTTTCCCCCGTAGGGCGTATGCGGTATTAGCCCGGATTTCTCCGGGTTGTCCCCCGCTACTGGGCAGATTCCTAAGCATTACTCACCCGTCCGCCACTCGCCACCCATATGTATTGCTACACACTGTGCTGCCGTTCGACTTGCATGTGTTAGGCATGCCGCCAGCGTTCAATCTGAGCCAGGATCAAACTCTTCAGTTTAAGTTTGTTGCTGCTTAAGGCAGCAAATCTTGACTCGATAGTCGCAAATTTACGTAAAACTTAATGTTTGCTTCCATCGATAATTTCTGGTGATGCAAACCATCGACGCAAGCGCCCACACAAATTTCTTAATCAGGAATTTTTAAAGAACGGGGCTGGGACGCCCCAACCGAGAACGCGGGATTATACACCCTGTCTTCATGCGGTCAATACAATTAAGTCAATAATTTTAAGATAAAAAATTGCCTGAATTTCAATTAATTATTTGATAGTGACCCGAGCAAATTTTCGCTTCCCGACCTGAATAATATAAGTATTGCCGGATGCTATTTTTGTATCTTTGTCTGTCACTTTTTTCCCATCAATCCGCACGGCCCCCGAGCTTATCATTCGGATTGCTTCTGAGGTACTAGGAGTCAATCCGGAAACTGTCATAACCCGACCCATCCAGAGATTGCCTTCTTTATTCGAATCCAGTTCAACTTCACGCATATTCTCAGGCATCTGCCCAAGTTGGAAACGATTGATAAACTCATCTTTCGCTTTGTTTGCCAGAGCAGGCCCATGGAAACGCGTAACGATTTCTTCAGCAAGCTGCACTTTGATATCCCTGGGGTTTGTTCCCTTCCTTACCTTTCCCTGCATATCCTTAACTTCGGTCATTGGACGAAAACTCAGCAATTCAAAATAGCGCCACATTTTTTCATCATCAATGCTCATTATTTTCCCAAAAATTTCTGAAGGGGGTTCAGTTATGCCAATGTAATTATTCAGGGATTTTGACATTTTTTCTGACCCCGCCCGGTAGCCTTCAAGTATCGGCATAGTTAATACAATTTGCGGAGCCTGCCCATAGGCTTCCTGTAGTTGCCGGCCAACCAGCAAATTAAATTTCTGGTCTGTGCCACCTAGTTCAACATCGGCTTTTAATGCAACAGAGTCATAACCCTGAATCAGTGGATAAAGAAATTCATGGATGGCGATGGATTGATTATTGAGGTAGCGCTGGTGGAAATCATCCCGCTCCAGCATACGGGCCACGGTATGTTTTGCGGCGAGTTTGACCAGATCAGAGGCATCCATCTTATCCATCCAGCGTGAATTAAATTCAACATAGGTTTTGTCTGGATCCAATATTTTAAAAATCTGCTCCTTATAAGTCTGGGCATTGGCCTGTACTTCATCCCGCGTCAATGCGGGCCGGGTGGTACTTTTACCGGAAGGATCACCGATCATGCCCGTAAAGTCACCGATTAGAAAAATGACCTCGTGTCCAAGATCCTGGAATTGCCGTAATTTATTGATCAACACGGTATGGCCCAGATGGAGATCCGGGGCGGTGGGGTCAAAACCTGCTTTGACACGCAGTGACTTTTTTTCCTTTAACCTCTGCTTAAGCTCTGATTTACGCAGGATTTCTTCGGCCCCACGGCTTATGATAGCCAATGCTTCAGCAATAGATGTCATGCGGGTTTTTAATACCTTGAGTAATTGTTACCTTAGAAACCTGGTTAGCTTAGCACAGGTTAAACCCAGGCCGCAGTTATAGAGAATATTTGACGATTTCCGATTCACAGGATATGGTAATAGAAATTCCTGAGTGTTCACTGTGACTTACAGAGTCTACATAAGAAAAGACTATAAGCCGAAAATCCATCTGGGCTCCGCCAATTTCATTTTTAGCCGCCCCCTGCTGAATCGCCTGTTAGTTATAATTCTTTGCTGTGCTACCGCGTTGATATTAGGAATGAGATCTCAAGATCTGTCCGGATCTAAAGCCGCACGAGTCACCCATTCAACACTATCCAGACATCACGATTCCCTGGTAACCATAAAGAATTTATCAAAAGGCAAATCATGGTTGTCGGAAAAAGATAATTTCATCACAAACACAGAAGAAATGGATGATGAATTCCCAGATCCATCCTGGAAAACCATAGAGGTTCAGCAGGGTGATAATCTTGCTTTGATCTTTGATCGTTTAAATTTAAATCCACAAGATCTGCACAAGATTATCTCTTTAGGGGATAAAACAGAGATACTCAAACGATTATATCCGGGTCATGAACTGAGATTTCAAATCACGGACGGCCAGCTTTCCGCGATGGAATATGAGTTCAGCCTGACAGAAACATTGAATATTGCCAGGCAAGATAACGAGTTTACTGCACAGACTATTACCACTGAACTTGAAACACGTATCAAGGAAAGGAGTGGTGTAATTCACGATTCGTTATTCCTTGCAGCACAACGTGCTGGATTATCTGACAACCTGACCATGCGGTTAATAGGTCTGTATGGCTGGGATATTGATTTCGCACTGGATATTCGGGATGGAGATCGCTTTTATGTGATCTATGAGGAGAAGTATAAAGATGACATCAAGGTGAAAGACGGCCCGATCCTGGCAGCAGAATTTATCAACCAGGATAAATCTGTTCGAGCTGTCCGCTATACGCATGCTGATGGTCATGCCGATTATTATTCCGATGATGGTTATAGCATGCGTAAGGCATTTCTGCGAACACCGGTCAACTTTACACGTATAAGTTCACAATTCAGTCTGAGTCGTAAACACCCCATACTTAACAAAATGCGGGCACATAATGGTGTCGACTATGCAGCACCTACCGGAACGCCGATCTATGCAGCTGGTGATGGAGTGGTAACATACACCGGCAGGAATGGAGGTTATGGAAACGTTGTTATCCTCAGACACGGAGGGAAATACACCACTTTATATGCGCATATATCAAAATTAGCGCGCAATATTACTGTTGGGAAACGGGTTACACAGGGGCAAACCATCGGTTATGTTGGAATGACCGGGCTTGCGACAGGTCCACATCTGCATTATGAATTTCGTATCAATGATGTGCACCATAATCCTCTGACTGTAGATCTGCCCAAGGCCTTGCCTATTCCGGATGAAATTATGACTGACTTCAAGGCGCAGACATATCCATTATTGACGCAACTGGATATTTTCACGGGCAAGGCGGCCTATACTGCAACTTCTGTTCGCAATCGATCAATTGTTACAGTGAACAATGAATCTGATGCAATCAGCGTCCCCGACTAGAAAAAGTTTTTTACAAATACGGTGTATTACATAGGATTGATGTCGGGGACTAGTATGGATGCCATTGACGGTGCGCTGGTTCATTTTCCTGACAACAACTTCAAGTTAATTGATTATCAGCAATACCCCATCCCCGAGAATATCCGCACTGCCCTGAAAGAATTCTCCGGGGAAACCACCATCGATCAAATATCACGACTTGATGTCCGCCTGGGCAGATTATTCGGGGAAACAGCATTATTACTGTTAAAGAAAAATAATATTGAACACAATGATATTAAAGCTATTGGCAGTCATGGCCAGACCATCTTGCACAGACCTGAAACCCCGGAACCTTACAGCCTGCAAATTGCCGATCCGAATATCATCGCGCATATGACCGGAATCAAGACGGTATCTGATTTCAGGCGTATGGATATCGCCGCAGGTGGCCAGGGCGCCCCACTGGCACCTATCTTTCATTCCTATCTGTTCCATCATCAAACTACAGATCGGGTGATTCTGAATATCGGCGGCATGGCCAACATTACCGTGCTGCCGGCAATGGATAAGAATCACCCTGTTCTTGGTTTTGACACTGGTCCGGGTAATGTATTACTCGACGCATGGATCAGACGGCATACCGGCCGGGAGTTTGATAAAGATGGCCGGTGGGCGGCAACGGGTAAAGTCAATAATGATCTCTTGAACAGTCTGCTCGACGATGAATATTTTAAAATGCCCCCGCCTAAAAGTACCGGCCGCGATTATTTCAATATGAAATGGCTGGAACATAAACTGGAATGTGCTAAACAATCCTTATCACCACAGGATATTCAAGCCACCCTGTTAAAATTGACGGTTACAAGCATTATTTCTGCAATCGAACGATACGCTAAAACAGCGCGGGAGATTTACGTATGCGGCGGCGGCGTGCATAACCTTGAGTTCATGAAATGCTTAAGCCAGCAACTTGCAGATTGCATCGTTAAAACCACCGAAGAATCTGGCATTAATCCTGATGCGGTAGAAGCCATGACCTTCGCCTGGCTGGCCAAATGCCGGCTGGAGGGGCTGCCAGGAAATTTGCCGTCTGTAACCGGCGCGAAATTACCTTGCGTACTTGGTGCAATCTATTCTGCTAGTAATGCCTGAATATCTCAATCAGCAGGATTATGCGTTCTGCGCTGTCTGTATTTCTTTCAGGGAATAACGGCTCAACAGCGGCACCATATTTTTTTCCTGGTATTTTTTTCGCAGTTCTTGCGGCAGGGAATAAAAATTTCCGATCATGCCGCGGCATTTCGGGCTGCCACATTCACATTGAAATGTAGTAGGTTCACTGAACATGACTGTTCCGTAATCAAATGATAATTCCTGACCCGGCTCGATATCCTTAATCGCACGTAATACAAGCCCATTATTTTCAAAATAAAGCGCGCAATTGGGTTCGCAACTGTGATTAACAAAATCGTCTGCATTTCCGCTTGGGCTTAAAAACAAATCCGGCGCTATCTGCAAATAGTGGGTAAAGTCCTTAATCTGACCTATATGTGTTTTTTGTCCTGTAAAGTCCATGACAAATTCATTAGCAACATAAGATCGATTGGTATAAACACCCTGGCCCCTGCCAAGGGAATTTTCAATATAATAGGGATCTGCCAAGAGGGATACACCCTGCAATTAATTTGAGTATTGAAAAGAACTAGGCTGAAAAGGATGAACCACAACCACAGGTGGTTGTAGCGTTCGGATTACGAATCACAAATTGCGCGCCCTCCAGCCCTTCCGTATAGTCGATTGCAGCGCCGGCAAGATATTGATAGCTCATCGGATCAATCAACAATTTAACGCCTTCATTCTCAACAACGGTATCGCCTTCAGTGATCTTTTCATCGAAAGTGAATCCATATTGAAAGCCGGAACAACCTCCCCCGCTGATAAAAACTCGCAACATCAGCGCATCATTGCCTTCTTCGTCAATAAGTTCCTTGACCTTGATCGCCGCTGCATTGGTAAAAATTAATGGGCTTGGGATTTCTTCGTGTACTGCACTCATATGTCAATTACCTATTCAATAAAATTAATCTGATACACCAAGGGGGTTACCATGTCCGAGCGCCAAGGGCAGTTCCTCTCCGGCAGGGAAATGAACCAGTTTGCCGTTGACCTCAGCCCCTATCGCCATCTCAATCAGATTATAGTAGACATTTCCCGTTATTCTGGCCTTGGAGGACAACTCTACATGGGCGCCGCCGTGGACATCACCTATTACAACGCCATTAAGTATTACATAGGGGACATTAATCTCGCCTTCAATAGTACCCTGTTCGCTCAAGGATAGCATTGAACGGCCGTCATTTTCAGCAATGACGTTGCCCTTAATTGTCCCGTCTATATGCAAACCACCTGTGAATTTTATATCACCTGTGACTTCCGTATGCTGACCAATCAAGGTATCAATGCGTGTTGTCTTCTGTTTTCTAGGTTTACCCCACATAATATTTGTGCCTCCATATCTGACTGGTAATCTCCGGCCAGTCAAATATTCTTTCAATCTTGGACAAATTACCGTCCTTGGGGTGCAACCGGACAATGATCCGGTGTGGTGTGAATCCGTCAGGCAATACCATATTGCCCTCTACCCGTTTAAAATTCTTGAATTTAAACGACAAATCCAAGGGCTCATTGGGTGCTACATCCTTGAAATTCAATAATTTGGCAGTCCCATCCTGCGATCCTTCCAAATCTATATTAATAATGCCTTCTGCCAATTTATCACTTTTAGTAACGTGAGTTAGTATAAGTTTAAATCGGTAATTATGATACTGTGACAACGGTTCAATCTGCAGACCTTGAATACTCAGACCCTGGGATACACGGGTTGATGCCATAATACCTTGATAAAATTCCAGTTCTCCTTTCAGTATGTAGATTTCGTCCTGTAGTTTTTTCAGCTCTTCCTGTAACCCAGCTGCTGTCTGGCCGTCGATCTGGGTCATTCTTTCCAACATTATTACACGTTCCTGCAATTCCTTATTTTCAGCCACGAGACTACGATTGATCTCCCAGAGCTCTTTACTTTTCTGACCAGCCAAATAACGTGACTTGATATAACTCCAATGGCTTTCATCCAGAAATAACCATATTGTTGTTGATAACAACAGGCAGACGATAATAACCGCCATCAACAATTGCACAGGCCTGTGCTGTCTTATTATCAGCCGTTCCATAAATCTGAGGCAAAAAGCATTCCGGTATCATTAATTACTATCGATACCACTAATCCGGAATCAATGATCATTTTTAAAATCAGACAGTTGCTATTTAATAATGACATAGATCAATAATATTTTTCTGGCCTGGCTTTAAGTAAGATATGTCACCTGGCAGATACTAATAGTTCCTTTAAGGGGACAAAGGCGGGAAAGTCAGTCCTGCCGTTTCATCCAGTCCAAACATGATATTCATATTCTGAATCGCCTGGCCGGCCGCTCCTTTCGTCAGATTGTCAATAACGGATAATAGCACCAGAGTATTACTCTCCCGTGACGTATGCGCAGCCAACCTGCAATAGTTTGAACCGCGAACCGAGCGTGTATCGGGATGTGATCCCATGGGCATGACATCAATAAAAGGTTCGTCCTTATAACGCTTCTCGTAAAGTGATTGAATGTCGATCTTCTTCTGTAGCAGCTGGGCATAAACAGTGGCATGTATACCACGCACCATGGGCACCAGGTGCGGTACAAAAGTCAGCGAGACAGTTTTTTTAGCTAATGTATTCAATGCCTGGCATATTTCAGGTAGATGACGATGTCCAGGCACGGCATAGGCCTTGAAGTTTTCGCTGGCCTCACAAAAATTATTGTGTAATTCAGCCTTGCGGCCAGCGCCACTGATCCCTGATTTCGCATCTGCAATGATCGATTGTGGATCAATAATGCCCGCCTCGAGTGCAGGGATCAGTGCGAGTATTACGGCTGTCGGATAACACCCGGGATTGGCAACAAGACTGGCCTTGGCGATTTTTTCCCGGTGTAATTCCGGCAAACCATAGACCGCCTGATCCAATAACTCTTCCGCTGCATGAGTCTGTCCATACCACCTGGACCAAAGTTGTGCATCCTGCAACCGGAAATCCGCAGACAAATCAATTATCTTAAGACCCGCCTGCAGTAATGCAGGTACCTGGTGCATCGCGGTGGCATTCGGGGTTGCAAAAAAAACGATGTCGCAATCTTTAAGTAACGAAGTCTCGTGTTCACTGAAGCAAAGATCGATCTCACCGCGCAGACCGGGGAAGATATCCGCGACCGGTTTGCCTGACTCAGCACGTGAAGTGACAACATGGATCGTTGCCTGCGGGTGTTTAACCAGCAAACGCAGTAATTCCAGACCTGTATACCCTGTCGCACCGACAACACCTGCTTTAATCATATGAGATGTTAACCAAAATTAATATGTGATGTTCGTATGATACAAGATAACAAGACAACGTGGAGCGCCGTACATCCTGTACATTCGTCGCTTGTGTGTTCCCGACACAAGCGGCATACGACCGCCATGGATGGCGGAAGTGCAGATATTGCAGGACGCTTACATGGATGTAAGCGGTAGACAACGTCGGGAACTGGTTGTCGAGCAAATATCTGCCAGTACATCCCTGTGCGCCGCTCCTGTGCATCCATGCACCCGCGGCATACCGTACATCCTGTACATAAATACACCCCTCGTGTGCTCCTGCACTCACTCTTGTCATGCACATACGTCGCTCTTTCGC
>JAENIZ010000139.1 GCA_016844485.1 Gammaproteobacteria bacterium
TGCCAGGGTTCAACGACATGATGGTTGTCAACAGCATACCGGTCTCAGCTGCAATAAATGCCGTTCCCGTGAAGGCAAACTCCACGATCTTGCCTTCCTCTTCAAGGGTGTACCGCGTCCCGCCGTCACCCGATTCGATATAGCGAAAGAACCGTCCGGTGTCGGGTTCGACGTATGCATAGGCGCCGAGCAATAGCGCTACCGAGGGAGAGGTCTTTGCAATCACCTTGGAAGCCTTACCCGGACTGGCTTCAAGCACTGCCAGGCGTTCGTATGTATCAGCCAGTTGATTTTCCACCTCCGCCTGTAATGCGAGCAATTCCTGCTGGCTTAATGTATTGGCGCCGCGCTGCTGCTCCAAAACTTTCTCAATACTCTCGATACGGGTACCTTCACTGGCGACACGCTTTTCCAGGCGCAGGTTCTGCACCGTCAGTATTACAACAGTGATGACCAGAACGGTGAGGAGGATCAGGATCCAGATACGGAACCACAATGTAGTTTCAGTCACCAGATTCCGTGCGATGTTGGTCAGAAACCTGGATGTTTTGCCCAGTCTTGTATGGCCGTCGACTTGTGCACCTTCCATAGAATCGACAACCGCTTCGGCAATGGTCTTCGTCAATGCCGCTCCCGCAGGGTACAAACGAAAGCGGAAGACCGGCCCTCCGTGGCCGATTTCCAGCAGATCACCTGACTGCAACATCCGGTTGACTTTGACTTCCTGACCGTTCACCCAAACACTGCACTCAGGTTCGACTTCCAGTTCGTAGGTATCGCCGGCACGATGCAAGGTGGCGTAATAATCCCGCGTGCGCTCACCGTCCGGTTCCATGAACAACAATGCCTCACCGGGCCCCATCAAAATGCAATAGGTTTTCTGGGTGAGCGTCGCCCTGTGGCCGCGGTTACGCCCGGAAAGAATATCAACGACGGGGATCATCTCCGGAGCATCGGACTCACGTTGAGTGCTGGATGTTTGCAAATGGAAGCCTCGCTTTCCCCCTCCTGTAGCCGGCCAATGCAGCGCCGGTTGGAGGCAATTTTGCTGACTACTTATTGATTATAGTGAGGGCCATTATAGTCAAAGGCACTCTCAAAACAATCGTATCGTCCGGTGCAGGTGCAATAAGATACAGGCTGAATAGTTGTATTCTGACGATATCAATTCTCAGGATGTATGCTGCCGGCCTGAGATAACGCTAACACTAACAAATGACTCTGAACCTGTTTTTCACATAAAATGGGAAACAAATGAAACAGAAATTTTAAAATCATGAAACAATTATTGATTCTCCTGGCATTATTATTGAGTTCCAGTACGTTGATTGCTGAAGAGCAAGATGCGGGGGCGGGCGCAACATCACTGGAGAACGAGGCCAGACTACACGCTATCTCCAGCGAAAAATTGCGCGAGATTATGCAAAATATAAATTTGTGGGTGAGTGAAACCAAAAACGGCGAACCGCAACACGATGAAAAACGCATGCAGGACATGGCAGATTTGATCGAGGCAGTGGAGGAGCTGTTATTCCATGCGGAATTATTATCAGCGGGACTTCCCGAATCGAATTTGAATGAAAGTGAGCTGGTCACCTTCAGGGCCATGGCCAGTCAACTGTATACCGAAGCGTTGGATATCCAGCAACTTGCAAATGGTTATGAATACAAGCTCATTGAACCGGCCTATCAACGGTTGAGCCAAACGTGTATTGCCTGCCATAGTTTATTTCGCGACAAGTAATTTCTGCTGAAAGATCTGATGAACTGGAAGGAAACAGTCATCCAAATGGCAAGAACTGTGTCATACGCCGTAACATTAGCGGTTCGACGATTATTATTTTTTGAGCTTTGTCAGTGTCTGTCGCAGTTCCCGCAATTTGGCCTTTACCTTCACGGCATTATCAGGTCCGATGCGGATTAATATTTTCTGTCCGGCGGAAAACTTTTCCAGGTCAGGATCGGCAAACTGGTAATAAACTTTTGGCCGCACCAGATTGACGGGACCCTTGACCTCGGGTGTCACCAGTAGATGATCGATCACTTCGATGAAACGGTCATTGAAATATCGGCCCGGATAGCCAAGTTCTTCATACGCCTTCTGCAACAACGGGTAATAGCGTACATACAGTGACACGAACTTGCGCGTATCGACGGTCTCCGCCAATTTTACGAAATCTGCGTAACGTTTATAATTATTTGGATCAAGAAATTCGTTGTCATTCGCGTCTTTTCTAACGGCAAATTTTCCCGTGGGCGGTTTGGTGAAAACATAGCGCTGTGGCAGTTTGGGTCCCGTCATATTATCTATGGTTACGACAAAATGACGCACGATGGCCTCAAACAGGAATAATTCACCAAACTTCTGTTGATCATAAAGGCGGACCAATTCTTCCTGCATGACAGGATCGCTTTCATCCAGTGCCGGCAGTGGTTTTGGCGGTTCAACCGGTTCAGGAACAACTTCCTCTTCTTCCTGAATCCGGGCGGGTGTTTCTGGCACAGGATATTTTATCGCGGGCTTTACAATTTCCCCAGGCAATTGTGTCTCTTCCTGCGGAACAACGGGCTGTTCAACCTGGGCGCCGTCTGCCGGTTCTTCATCTTTCTGCCATAAGTAAAGTGCAGCAACCACCACGAGAACAATCAGTACGGGCACCCATAGATTAATACCTTCTGAATTGTCTCTATGCCGTTGCATTATGTCATTTTAACAGAACAGGCATTTTGAGAAAAAGGATGATATTTTTGCAACATATTTTCCCTTACAATATAACATAAATAAATCCATAGTTTATTCCGTAACAGGTAGTTATTACTGAGTGAAAAGAGCCATACCTTACATCGTAACGATTCCGATGATTTCCCTCGTCTGTACAGGCACGATCAGATCAGAGTCTAACACGCCGCAACAGATGGAAAAACTGGTGCCCCACGCCGTATCCAGTGACAAGCTGCGGGATATCATGCAGCGGTTGAATCAATTGACGTATGAAAAGGAACTGGCCCCGATGGAGATTGAGGATATGCGGGTAGAACACGTTCAACTCCTGATCGAAACAGTGCATGAGCTGGTTGATGCGGCGGAGGAAATGACCGATGCATTACCTGGCTTGAGCATGAGTTTTGATGAGCAGCTTGTCTTCTGGGACATGGC
>JAENIZ010000140.1 GCA_016844485.1 Gammaproteobacteria bacterium
GTCATCACAAGGTCTGAAGCGAGTGGTTATGATCTCTTGCCCAGCAATTCTGATCTGACGGGCGCAGAGGTTGCTTTATTGGATGAATTGGCGAGGGAAGTCCGCCTGCGTACTGCGCTTGAGTCTATCAAGGATAATTATGATTTTATCTTTATCGATTGTCCCCCGGCGCTCAATATGCTGACGGTAAATGCACTGGTGGCCGCCACCGCAGTCATTATCCCCATGCAATGTGAATATTATGCCCTTGAAGGGTTGACCTCCCTGCTTGCGACTATAGATAAGATCAAAAAATACCTGAACCCGAAGCTCAAGATCGAAGGTTTGTTACGCACCA
The DNA here is from genome assembly GCA_016844485.1 of Gammaproteobacteria bacterium. Classification (GTDB taxonomy): domain Bacteria; phylum Pseudomonadota; class Gammaproteobacteria; order Eutrophobiales; family Eutrophobiaceae; genus JAENIZ01. The sequence continues at coordinate 338 of JAENIZ010000140.1, forward strand.
TGTATGACCCGCGTAATAATCTGGCCACCCAGGTCTCCGCCCAGCTGCTTGAGCACTTCGGCGAGAAGGTCTACCGGACGATCATCCCCCGAAATGTCCGGCTGGCCGAGGCCCCCAGTCACGGTTTGCCGATCCTGAAATACGATAAATCTTCCAGTGGCGCATTGGCCTATCTCGCGCTCGCGGGAGAAATGCTGCGGCGTGAGAACATGGCCGCCTGACACTGGAGCATTAATAAAAATGATTTTAGAAACTAATTGTCAGCACAGGCAGCAACACCCTCACCCGCTCGGCAACTGCTCCCGGCGTTGATCTACCTCCTGCGTCCATGCAGTCGTGACGCTGCCCTCTCCCGGGGGGAGAGGGCTCAATCTTCCATCCTCTCCCTTCGGGAGAGGGTAGGGGTGAGGGAGGGAAATTAAATGACAACAAAAAAGCGCGCCCTCGGCAAAGGCCTAGACGCACTCCTCGGACAAGTAACTTATTTTACTGAGCCTGGTAAAGAAGGAGAGCTGCGCAAGCTCCCCGTTGATCTCATCAAGCGTGGCCAGTATCAACCACGCAAGGCCATGAACCCGGGGAGGCCTTGCAGGATCTTGCAGATTCGATCCGTGCCCAGGGGGTGGTACAACCGATACTGGTTCGTCCATTGGCGGGCGACCCTGATAAATACGAAATCATCGCCGGTGAACGTCGTTGGCGTGCAGCACAAATGGCAGGTTTGCATGAGATCCCTGCTGTTATTCGCGATGTCCCTGATCAAACCGCGATATGTATAGCGTTGATTGAAAATATCCAGCGCGAAGACCTGAACCCGCTGGAAGAGGCGCGCACCTTGCAACGGCTGCTCAAGGAATTCAAGATGACCCATGAAACAGTGGCCGGGGCCGTAGGCCGTTCCCGCTCCACTGTCACCAATCTGTTACGCCTCCTCGATCTGCATCGTGACGTGCAAGCCATGTTGGAGACAAATCAGCTGGAAATGGGACATGCGCGCGCCATTGTCGCGTTGCCTACCGAGCAGCAACCCGAGATTGCCGGGCGCGTCGTCAGGCAGGGTCTCTCGGTGCGCGAGACCGAGCGGCTGGTAAGTAATTATCAGAATAAGGGTAAAAAGAAACAAACACAGAAAAGGCAGGACCCCAATATACGCCGTTTGCAGGATGACCTGTCGGAGCGTCTGGGCACACAGGTAACCATCAAACACAATACAAAAGGCAGGGGAACTGTACAGATACAGTACAGCTCGCTGGATGAATTGGACGGTATCCTGGCCAGGATTAAGAAGCGTTAAGTCCCGTTATTGTGCAGTGTAACGTTTGATTCCAAAGGGCCAGATTATTATACTTGCCGCTTTTATGCTGGAAGATTGAAGAACTGACCTGTTAAAGAAGTCAGTGGATCAGGGTAGGCGATTCCAGCATGGTTCCCGGGGTAGTGGCGGTTGAATGCGCAAACAGACATAACAACAAACAAGGCCGCCGCATACAGACTGGTATGGAGTCAACTGGTTCTGACAATTGTGATTGCATCTCTGTTATTTGCATACATTGGGAGTGAGTCAGCGTATTCAGCCTTATTGGGTGGTTTAGCCTATATTCTGCCGAATGTCTGGTTTGTTCGACTTGCATTCAGGGATTCCGGGCAATCAACGCCACAATTAATATTAAGTCGATTTTATCTCGGCGAAACTGGCAAGCTGGTTTTGACTGGCATCGTGTTTGCCTTGTGTTTTTTGCTGGTTAAACCATTGCATGTGGGTGCATTATTTCTGACCTACATAATGATGATAATTGTTAACCTGGCAGGACTGGCGCTGATAAGTGCGAAAAAATAATTTAACTATAAATAATTTTTAATATTGGTGAGAGAGATTAAATAATGTCATCTGAAGCCCTGACAGCCACCAGTTACATCCAGCATCATATACAAAACATGACCTATGGGCAGTTGCCTGCAGGGTACAGTACTGGATCAGGCCATGTGGACCTTGGCCCACAGCGCCGCCGAGGCCAAGGCCATGGGGTTCTGGGCCTGGCATGTGGATACACTGGGCTGGTCAATTGTACTAGGCATTATTTTCTGCTTCTGTTTCTACCGTATCGCCAAAGATGCGACCACTGCGACACCGGGCAAGTGGGCCAATTTCCTGGAATGGGTTTTTGAACTGGTGGATAAATGCGTGAAGGAATCCTTTCATGCCAAGAGCAACGTAGTTGCGCCATTGGCCCTGACCGTCTTCTGCTGGGTTTTTTTAATGAACCTGATGGATCTGGTTCCGGTGGACTGGTTGCCCAAGGCGGCCGCACTGATCTCGGGCGATCCGCATATCTTTTTCAAGGTGGTGCCGACCACCGATCCTAACGCGACCTTCGCGTTATCTATATCGGTCTTTGTCCTGATCATCTTCTACAGTATCAAGTCCAAGGGGATTGGCGGCTTTATCGGAGAACTCACATTACATCCTTTTGAATCAAAAAATATCATCGGAAAAATACTTCTTGTTTTGCCGAATCTTCTATTGGAAGGTGTCGCCCTGCTTGCAAAACCAATTTCACTGGCATTGCGGCTTTTCGGTAACCTGTATGCGGGTGAATTGATCTTTATATTGATCGCCATGCTGGGTTACTGGCAATTGCCTGCACACTTTATCTGGGCGGTGTTTCATATATTGATCATCATCCTGCAGGCTTTTATTTTCATGATGCTGACTATCGTGTATCTGAGTATGGCAACCGAGCATCATTGATCGAGGTTTAATTTAAACGCGTTAACCATTAATTCGGAGGAAGTCATGGAAACAATTCTGGCATTTACGGCATTAGGTGTACTCCTTGTACTGGGGATGGGTGCATTCGGTACCGCAATTGGCTTTGGTCTGTTGGGCGGCAAGTTTCTGGAAGGTGCGGCACGTCAGCCGGAACTCGCGCCGATGTTGCAAGTGAAGATGTTTCTGGTCGCCGGCCTGATCGACGCCGTGACTATGATCGGTATCGGTTTCGGCATGTGGTTTACTTTTGCCAATCCGTATCTGGAAGCATTGAAGGCAGCAGCAGGTCACTAAAAAGCTTAAACCGATTATATTGAGGGAAGTAATATGAATTTCAATGCAACCTTCCTGGGTCAGACAATTGCGTTTATATTTTTCGTCTGGTTCTGCATGAAATTTATCTGGCCGCTGCTTCTGGGCATGCTGGAAGCGCGTGAAAAACGTATTGCCGATGGCCTTGCAGCAGGAGAGAGAGGCGAAAAAAAACTGGAGGAAGCAGAGCAATATTTGCTTGATCTTGTACATGAGGGCAAGCAGAAGGCTTCCGAGATCATTACCCAGGCGCAGAAGCGCGGTGATGAGATCATTGACGAAGCCAAGGAGACGGCCAGGACAGAAGGGAAACGTATACTTGAGGGAGCAAGAGGCGAGATCGAACAGGAAAAAGAAACTGCCAGACAGGACCTCAGGCAACAGGTGGCCCAACTTGCGCTGCTCGGTGCTGAGCAGATCCTGATGCGGGAAGTGGATCGTAATGCCCATAATGAAGTGTTAAACAAAATAAGCGCAGACTTATAGCAATTAAAGAACGATTATGCAGGAAAACACGACAATCGCACGACCCTATGCGCGGGCCGTCTTTGAACAGGCCCAGGAAGAAGGCGATCTGCAAGAATGGTCTGTGATGTTGCAACTATTGAAACTAATCGTGTCGGATCCGGCCATGCAATCGGTAATTAAAAATCCCAGACTGGAACGTGAAAAACTCGCCGAATTGATTCTTGATATTTGCGGAAAACATTTGACCGAATCAGGCAGGAATTTTGTCAACCTGCTCGTAGATGCAGGCCGAATTTCAGTCGCCCCTCAAATTCACGCGTTATTTGAAGAGAAAAAAGACAGGGCGGAAGGTGTCGCCGGGGTGGAAGTGATCTCGGCCTATCCACTGGACGACAATCAGCAGGAAAAAATAAAAAAGATCATGGCAAAACGCCTGGGCAAGAAGATCGATATTACTACCCGCATTGATAAATCGTTAATCGGCGGCGCAGTCATTCGTGCCGGAGATTCCGTTATCGATGCATCATTAAAGGGACGATTAAAACAGTTAAGCCATAATTTTGCAGAATAATTAACCAAGAGGAAATACCATGTCTATCAGTGCAACTGAAATTAGTGATCTGATAAAGAAAAAGATTAAGGGGCTCGATCTTGATACAGAGGCCCGCACGGAAGGCACTGTCGTCAGTCTGAGTGACGGCATCGCGAGAATTCATGGACTGAGTGATGTTATGCAGGGCGAGATGATCGAATTCCCCGGCAATACTTATGGACTTGCCTTGAACCTGGAACGGGATTCCGTCGGCGCCGTGATCATGGGGCCATACCAGCACATCTCGGAAGGTGACACAGTTAAATGTACCAAGCGCATCCTTGAAGTACCCGTTGGCGAGGCGTTACTGGGACGGGTTGTCGACTCACTGGGTAATCCGATAGATGGGAAAGGCCCTGTTGAAGCAACTGAATCCTCACCTATAGAAAAAATCGCCCCCGGTGTTATTCAAAGAAAGTCCGTTTCACAGCCGGTGCAAACCGGTCTTAAATCTATTGATGCCATGGTGCCTATTGGCCGGGGCCAGCGTGAATTGATCATTGGTGATCGCCAGACCGGCAAGACCGCGGTGGCGATAGATACCATCATTAATCAAAAAGGCACCGGTGTTAAGTGTATCTATGTTGCTATCGGCCAGAAGGCGTCCTCAATCAGTGTCGTCATACGCAAACTGGAAGAGCACGATGCGATGGGACATACCATTGTTGTCGCTGCCAGCGCCTCGGAATCGGCCGCTATGCAATACATTGCACCATATTCCGGTTGTACGATGGGAGAATTCTTCCGGGATCGCGGCGAAGATGCCCTCATTATTTATGATGATTTGACCAAACAGGCCTGGGCCTACCGGCAGGTGTCCCTGTTATTGAGGCGTCCTCCGGGTCGTGAGGCCTATCCCGGTGATGTGTTCTATCTGCATTCACGCCTGCTCGAGCGCGCCTCGCGTATTAACCAGGAATATGTTGAGAAGATTACCAAT
>JAENIZ010000050.1 GCA_016844485.1 Gammaproteobacteria bacterium
GTACCAGAGTACGCAGGTTATGTTTTGCTGTTGTCTCGGCGCAAGCAAGACCTGTGAATGATGCCCCCACAATTATCAAGTCATATTCTTTCATAATGTGTCAGAAGAATGATGAATTGCGTATCACAATGGCTGTAATGGTCGTAGTGGCTGATATTTTTGACATGGCCGCGCCAAAAAGATGTCCTGGACCGAAGACAAATGATAAATCACTTGTCCTCGGCCAGGACGATGCGGCAAATATCAAGGCTGGCACGGTAAGACGATTGACAGATCAGGTTTGCCCAAGGCCAGGGTTTTACCTTCATTTTGACCTCGAGTGTGTTGATACGAATCGTCCTAAGGAGGAGTGTGCAAGAATTGCCTTGATGTGGATATAGGCCCATTCTCCTATATGCCACATGCCGCAGAGGGGGAGGTTAATCATGAGAAACAAAACGGACAGTTTCTTAAATGCCGCATACATATAACGGGTCAGGCCCATCAATAGTAATATGTCATGCAGGAGATTCCCCGGATGTAATCCTGATACTGTGTCTAATCTGGCCGCTTCATCCAGGGTATGTGCCTCTGCATAATTTGAAAACAATATGACAACCAGGCCTAATAAAAGCGCGATAAGGAGACCACTGATAATACCGGCGATAATGCATTGTAATGTGCTGGTTAATACAGAAGCCGGTTTTTGGATATTCATCTTTATTATCTTTGCGCTATCAGCGTTTTAAACTTCTGTATCCAGTGTGAGATGAATATCTACACGGCGATCGAATACATACCCTTCATAATCTCTTTCACTGGCGCGGGACCGTGATTCTCCATAAACGTGTTTCTGAATCCGATCAGCAGGTAATCCGGCTTTTATCAGTTCTGTCTGTACTGTTTTGGCGCGGGATTCACTCAATGTCATGTTGTATTCGGGTTTCCCCCGATGATCCGCATGCGCTTCAAGTTGTACTTTAATTTGAGGGAGTTCGCGAATGAGGGCCACCAGGTCCTGAAGATGTGGGTAGAGTACGGGATCTATATCTGCCTTGTCCGTTCGAAAAAAGACTGAGAAAGAAACGCCTACACTGAGTTCTTTAAGCGCAGCCTGCTTGTCCTCCAGTTTGACCTTATGCAGGGTTTGGGCATATTCTGATTGAGCGTTTGCAAATTCATTTTGCAAAAAAGCGAGTTCAATGGTCTTATCTTGCAGTTGTTTTTCAAGATCTACTATGGTGCTATCTCTTTCAGCACTGTGATTGCCGAACAGAGTGCCACCAGCAGCGCCTATCACGGCACCGGGAGGACCGGCGATCAATCCACCTATCAGGGCGCCAATACCGAACCCCATAGTTTCCTTATGCGATGTGGTTGATGTGTTTTCCGCTGCCATGATTAACGGTGCATACAGCTCCAGTAAGATCAACAAAATTGTGCAGAATCTATTCATTTTATTTTTCCTCTATTAATGGGCTTGAATAAATGTGTTATTTGACGGTGTTTATTTAAGCACCTGAACATGGTTTTTATCAGTTGAAAATATGGAAATGTGCGGATGAATTGTGGCAAAAATATGGAAATTTATTACGGCAGTAACAAATCAGCATGAGATTGGTATACATTAGCGGGTAAAAATGGGTGTTGAGGATAATTTAATGAGTAAACATATTGCCCTGGTTGAGGATGAGCCGGCTATTCGGGATAACTACGCAGACGCCTTGCGCAAACAGGGTTATGACGTGGCTGCTTATGCGAATCGACATGATGCCATGAAACGATTCAGGGTTCGTCTGCCGGATTTGATCCTGATTGATATCGGGTTAGGAGATGAACCGGAAGGCGGGTTTGATATGTGCAGGGAATTACGTAGTTTGTCACCAACCTTGCCAATTATCTTTCTTACAGCACATGACTCGGATTTTGATGCTATCTCCGGTCTTCGCCTTGGCGCGGATGATTATCTGACCAAGGATATTACCATGCCACAGTTATTTGCACGTATTGCAGCTTTATTTCGACGATTGGAGGCCTTGCGTGCACCTGTAAATCAAAATACAAGACTTACACAAGGTGACTTGATGATTGATACAAATCGCCTGCTGGTTGAATGGAAAGGGGAAAAGATCGATCTCACACTCACGGAATTCTGGATTGTCTATTCACTGGCACATATCCCCGGTTATGTGAAGAATCGTGAACACTTAATGAATGACGCAAAGATTTTTGTTGATGAAGGTACTATAACATCTCATGTCAAACGCATACGTAAAAAATTCAAGGCAATCGATCCTGTTTTCGATTGTATTGAAACAATGTACGGAATGGGTTATCGCTGGAATATTGGCTGAAAATATGATTTACGATGAAGCATTCAAAGAAATCTGAAGGCGCACGTTTTAGATTTACGATTCGCGTAAAGTTGTTTATATTGTCTCTTGCTATATTGAGCATCCCGTATATTGGCTATGAATATATGCGGGAACTGGAGCGGTACCTGCGAGGTAGTCTGGAGAATTCCCTGGTTGACGCGGCGCGCGCCATAGCCGCACCCATGCATGAGAGTTACAGATTATTTCCATATGTTCAATCAGAACCTGAGCACACATTATTCATCCACAGTTTAAACTATCCAATTCAGATTGATGGTTATACAGAGGACTGGATTAATTATATAGATTGGTCCGATACATATCATTCGTCCTCCGGCACCAATGAAGTAAATGCACCTTCTACGCTCTCATATAAATTGATATTGGGCAGATATGACCAATATCTTTATGCATTATTGCAGGTGCAGGATGATCGCGTTATATATCATCAACCGACCAGTGAACAGATAGTTGACAGTGATTATATTGAGATCATTCTTGGTGATAATTATGCTGTAATGCAGCGCTATTTTTTTACACCTTCCGCCCAGGGCAGGTTTAATCCCATACAAATTGAGAAAATTTCTGATGACTGGGAAGAGAAGGAATATATTCGTTATATTACAAATATTGCTGCAGAATGGCAGCAGACAGATAAAGGCTATAATCTCGAATTATCTCTGCCTCTTCATATGATTGATGAGAGGATGGGATTTGTTGTCGGTGACGTAGACAATGAAGAAGACAGATCTGTACAACAAAGAATCGGCACTGCGGGGACAGATACGGAAAATCACCCCGGCAGATTACTGAAACCTTCAAATCAAATCGAACAATTAATCAAACGGCTTGATACCACTGAAGGCCGTAGGATCTGGGTATTGGATAGTCAGGGACAGGTGCTTGCGAGCAGTGGAAGTCTTAAACGTGAATCATCCCAACATCCCCTGAATATTTTTTATACTTTAATTCTCCCTTCGATATCAGAGCGTTTCCAGGATGATCTTGCCGGCGCCTCGAGACTTCAGGGCCTTGAAATTATGGCCGCACTCGGGGGGAAAACGGAATCACGCTGGCGCTTGTCACCCGATCAAAAGGCAGTGATAGTTTCTGCAGCAACACCCGTCTGGATAACAGATGAGGTCAGAGGGGCAGTTGTTGTAGAAGAAACAACAAATAATATCCAGATGCTTCAACGACATGCCATGGTCAGTCTCTTCAATAAAACGCTCATTATATTTATTGGAATTACCCTGTTATTGCTTTTATTCGCAACGCGCCTGTCAATCAGATTGCATCGTTTGAGTAATGAAGCATCGAATGCTATTGACGATTACGGGCGGGTCACCGGGACCATGTCTGTGAGCGGGGCCAGTGATGAAATAGGTGATCTATCGAGAAATTATGCAGCGATGCTCGACAGACTCAAACAGTATAATAACTACCTGGAAAGTCTGGCGGGCAGGTTATCACATGAACTCCGCACACCAATGGCCGTAGTACAATCTTCTCTGGATAATCTGCAAACAGAAATTCGGGATAAGGACAAACAATATCTGGAGAGGGCGCAGCAAGGCATTCAGCGATTAAATTTGTTGATAACACGTCTCAGTGAATCAGCCAGGCTGGAGCAGGCCTTAAAATCAGCTGAAATCGAAACAATTGATTTGTGTAAATTATTGACCCACTGTGTTGAAGGGTATCAACTTGCGTATAAATCGGCCAGATTTAATCTTGACGTGCCACAAAAGACAGTTGTTCAAAGTATATCGGCCGATCTATATCTGCAAATGCTCGATAAGATTATTGCAAATGCAGTTGATTTCAGTGACCAGACAGAACCGGTCAATATTAAATTATCCGAAAGCAACGAATCCATTAAACTGGATATCATCAATTATGGTTCAATTCTGTCAGGAGAAATGGAGGGGCAATTATTCAACTCCATGGTATCCGTACGGGATAAAAACAAAAGTAATGATCCACATCTCGGTTTAGGCCTTTATATTGCCAGAACGATCGCGGAATATCATGGTGGATATATCAAGGCATATAATCTGACTGGAAGAAAGGGTGTCTGTTTCAGCCTTGTCTTTCCAAGGTAATTATTTCATTCCCGGTATTCCGGCAAAGTGTATTGTTCATCTGATCGTGCTGGTTCAGAAATATAGTTTTTTGTTTCCTTTTTTTCCACAACATAGGCGCCATGAATATCACCTGATTTAAAATCTCCAGCCTGATGATCCGGGTAGAGTTTATCAAGTTTTAACGCAATATTTTCAGGGACGGTACTTCCATGACAAGCCAAACACAATTCCTCTGCAGCGATTGCCTTGAGGTACCTGAATTCACTCTGATTCGCGATTTCGGTCATTTTAACATAGGACAACTGGACAATTGACCAGCCTGCGGATTTTTTCTTTTCAAAGTCTTTCAATATCTTCTCCTCGAATTGATCAGGAGTATTATTTTTATTAATAGGATTAAGGCTGATGCGCCGGATACTCCAGCCATGTTTTGATATTTCAACCGCTTTTTCAGGCGCAGTAATCGTGCATACTCTCATGGCATTTTCAGGGTTATTTTCCTGGGCAGCCTTTGCATATTCTGATTGAAGTTGCCCGGAAAATATGCGGATCAACTCCTTGCTTTTTTCAGCAAGTTCCTGGAGTTCATCAGCAGCTACGGCAGTTGGCAATAACATGGTTAGAAACAACAGAAAACCGGAACGTAATAACGTCTTTCTCTTGCACATCAATATAAATAATTTATTTGTTCCTGGAAATGGATTATTCGGGCAAGCATCCGAGACAACGGCCAAAAGTCGCAGATGCAGGTTCGATAACAAGCCTGTTACCGGCATCGTCTGCATTTCCACCCGGGAGACTGAAGGGTAATGTAGCAATGAATATAGCAGTCCCCACAATTGTGCCGGCAAGGAATAGTGGCCGGTAAATCAGACCGTCAATGATCATCTGTTCTGCAGTTGGCTGCTGCTCATGGGCCGAGTAAGACTGTTCATTAGTGTCTGTTGCTGTAACAGTCACAGGTACAGATAGCGCCAGGGCAAATATGAGATATTGAGATAATCGCACAGTATAACTAATAGCTATTAATTGCAGTGATGTCAATTACCAGGGCACAGATTATTGTTGCCTATTTCCAGGAAGAAGCAGCCTGCTCGGCAGCAACGTTATCCGGCCTTGCAATCAGGCCGTATTGATTTATTGCAACTGTGTAGCGCGCATTATCCTGCATGGGAAGATATGTTGCACTACCGTAGTAGGCATCAACCCAGGGGAGCCAGGCATGATATCGTCTGGCGAGAGACCAGATATCAAGTCCGTCATGTGTCGCAAGCATATAGATAGTCCGTGGTTCGTTACGCTCTAACGCAAGATCCTGATAACGCCCGCTTATCCGTTCCAGACGGTATAGTGAATTCAATCCCAGCAGCTGCACCGGTGGCTCCCATCTCAATATTCTGGCATCGAGTTGCCATTCATCACCATCGAGCTGATATTGCTCAACCTTATCTTGCCGTTTGAGCACAACATTGTAGCGTTGGGGGCCAAGTAGCCTGAAGGTCAGTACAGCGATGGTCTGTTCATGAGTAAGTCGTTGATAGGTATACAGATTTAGTGCAACAGCCAGGGATAACATTCCAAGGCAAAACAAACAGAGTCCAACAGCCCCGGCCAATCCTGCGGAAAATATACGCCGTTGCCGGATTCTGTTGATCGACAGGAAGATGAACAGCATTCCCAGCAGTGCTATCAGGAGCACAGGGATACTGATTTGGAACTCCAGTTCAAGAAGTCTTTGCAGCATCTTTGCAAATGAATGGTGCTTCAAATATGCATATTGTTTTAAGTATCCTATTCAGGATGCAAGTTATATAATTATCACGGATTACAGCCATTTATAAGAAGCAGATATAGCATTCTATTCCTGCCCGAACGGGATAATACGTCATGTCAGTAGCTAAAGAACAATATATTCAAACAATCAAGTGGCTTGTGCCTATAAATGACTTTCCGCCTCAACTGCAAAATGAAGTTGTTGTGATTTCAAATATCCTTTCTTATAAGAAAAAAGACCTGGTATTCAAACAGGGCGAAAAGGACGGTTATTCATTTTATCTTCTCGAAGGTGAAATAGAGTTACTTTCCAATAAAGAATTGAAAAATACGATTGTCAGCGGCACAGACACCGCACGCTATCCTATGGCCCAGTTGCAACCTCGTCAATTTTCAGCCAGGGCAAAAACGGTAGTTACTGTTCTGAGACTGGAAAGGACAGCATTGGACAGAATGATGGTACTGGATGAGAAAGGGAAATCTGACAATCTTTCAAGCGGCGTTGTCATGGAAGTCAGTGATATAGGAGAGGAAGACTCCGGTGACTGGATGACGAAGATGTTGCAATCGGAACTGTTTTGCCGCCTGCCAACGGCAAATATTCACCAATTATTCGCACTCCTTGAGCCGGTAGAAGCCAAGGCGGGTGACACCATTATCAAACAAGATGATGTAGGAGGCCATTACTATATTATTCAGGAAGGGCGCTGCGAAGTAACCCGTTCCCCATCTCCTGGTGCGAAACCAATCAAACTCGCGGAACTGCACTCCGGTGACAGTTTCGGTGAGGAGGCGTTACTCACCAACGCAAAACGCAACGCATCGATTACTATGCTGACAAATGGCGTATTAATGCAGCTTAGTAAAGATAATTTCATTAATTTGATCAAGAAACCTACTCTCAACACGGTGTCATTTAAAGATGCACAGAAACTGGTTGAGGGAGGAGCGTGTTGGTTGGATATCCGTTTCCAGAATGAACATGAGGCTTCACATATTGATGGGAGTATAAATATTCCTTTGAATGTATTGCGTATGCAAACCGATAAACTTCAACCTGACAAGCAATATGTCATTTATTGTGATACCGGTGGCCGTAGCTCTGCAGCCGCGTTTCTTTTGACTAATCGCGGCTTCAATGTCTGTTATCTTGCAGATGGATTGGTTTCTGTTCCGCAGGTGGCCAAGATCGTGGAGTCCCCCAATCCCGAGAAAACTGTACAAGCAAAGGAAAGCAAGGTAGAGGACGATAGACATGATGATGAAATAGACGCGGGTATACGTGCCTCGGTGCTGGAGGCAGACCTGGCTAAAACCAATATGGATCTGGATAAGACACAAGGACAGATGTTGATAAAAGACGACGCCAAAGCGAAGCAAGCAAAAGAAACACAGAAAAAACTACTGGCAGAAAAGAAGAAACTTGAGGAAGAAAAGAAAACCGCTGAAAAGGAAGCCAGGAAATCACAGGAGCAAGAGCAGGAAAAGATCAGAAAATTGAAGCAGGAAGCCGAGATACGATTGGCAGAGGAAAAGAAGAAACTCGAAGAGGTTTATAAACGTAATACCATTGAGATGGAAAAACTTCAGAAGATGAAGAAGGAAGCAGAGGAACATATCAGAAAAGAGCGTGAAAAACTTGAAAAGGAATCCACCGAGGCAAAAAGGAAGCTCGAAGAAGTAGATAGCCTGAAGAAACAAATCGAACAATCCCGCCAGGCACTGGATAAAGAAGCCGAGAAAAAGCGTACAGAACAGCAGGCCATGGAAAAAGCGATACAGGCAGAAGCTAAAGTCAAACTTGAGCAGGAGCGGAGGAAATTGGTCGAGGAAATGGCCCGAACCAACGAAGAACTGGAACGTGCTCAACGTGAAAAAGCCGTTGCAGATGCTGCAC
>JAENIZ010000141.1 GCA_016844485.1 Gammaproteobacteria bacterium
GTGTCTTCGGTGGTTCTGCCCGGGCACAGGGGAGGGTTGACATCAAAATGAAAATAGATATGAATAGTCTCATTTTGATTGCTCCGGCGCTTCGACGGGGATTTTGAAGAAATCGGGAGAAGACTGTTTCCGTGCGATTGAAATTCCTTGTGCAATCGACTGATTATAGTCATCAGGCAGTTTCTTCCATGTTTTTTCTTTCTTGTCCCAATAACCACTTTCCTTGCCATCAATGGTTTGATACAGAAGTGCAATACGTCCTATTTGTAATATATCGACCATATTATCCTTGCCATTGTGAAAAACAGTGTCGCTGCTGGTTTCTATGGTTCGGCCATATTCCATTTCAATTTGATAGGCTTCCATGATGCGCCGGTATTTTTCTGGCAGGGACACATCAGGCCGATCCATCATTTCTTTAATAATCCCAAGACGGTCCTGGCGTTCTTCCCGAAGGAATGGCATATCGAGAGCAATGAACTCTTCCAGTGTCTCTATCATGCGCAGCATCATGGGGATAATGTTACGCTGTGTTTCCTCAGCATTGCCCAATTGGGGCGATATAGACAGCAGAGTTTCATCCTGTTTCGCTATCAGTTTTTCAAGCTGTTCGTTATACGCTTTCAAGCTGTCGATCTTTTCTAATGTTGCTCTGTATTCCTGCGACAAATCGCTGGTCTCATCTGCGAGAGTATCAATATGTTGTTGAGATTTCTGTGCCTCTTCATTTGCTTGCAGCGAATCCTGCACCGCCGTTTCTAACGGGTCTGTGGCTGCAAATGTCCACACAGGGATGAGCATTAAAAACAGCAATGTACGATTAAGGGTATATTTCATAGCTCTCATCAGGATAATTTCCTAACTGGGTTTTTTCACTAAATAAATGATATCTGTTCTATGCCATGATATTCAATCATTCAAAGTGATACTTATATATAATGCAATGGGCGCAACGTACTATATTACCGGTAACTATAACGAACTGGCCGTGATTCTGATATATCACATTTATTTACCATGCTGAGCCTGCGACTGCGCCTGAATTTGTTTATCACATTATTGTTTGCGCTGATTTTGCTGGGTGGAAGTGTCATTATAATCAGCAATGCGCGCGAGGCTGTCCGCGATGAAATCCAGGCCACAGCGCATCTTACCTTGCAATTGATTGAAATTGCGTTTGCCAGCACCGTATATGATGTCAGGTTTGATTTAAGGGAAAAGGTCCTCAATCAGATCGCCCATCTTGAGAGCACCAGGCATCTGGATATTCAACTCTATCAATCATACAGCACCGAACAAAAGATACCGCCAGACGATGAATTTCCAATCTCTGCGGACGCGCCACAATGGTTTATTAAAATGGTCAAGCCACCGCCCATTGAATATCGTCATAGTATCCCCGGAACTGGCGCCCCTTACACGGTGATCCTGATCAGGGCAAACCCTTCCGATGAGATAACGGAAGCATGGGCCGAAACAAGGGGGATATTGGGGATCCTGGTTTTATTTGCCGTGCTTGCCAATATGCTGGTGTACTTCACACTGGGCCGCGGTCTTGCGCCGATTGAAATCATCCTCAAGTGACTTGGTGGTATTGAACAGGGCGATTATCGTCTGCGACTGCCAAAATTTAATTTACAGGAATTATCCAGAATTTCAGAAAAATTTAATCTGATGGCGGAGGTATTGGAACGCAGCCGGGAGGAAAATCGTTTTCTGACACAACGCTCACTTGCGATTCAGGAAAATGAGCGGCGTAATCTTGCCTATGAATTGCATGATGAACTCGGCCAGTCCATTACCGCTATCAAGGCGGTGGCCGTGTCTATAGAACAGCAATCATCTGACAGCCGTGGCTCTATTGTTGACAGCGCTGAGGCGATTAAGAAAGTATCCAATCGCATGTATGATGTGGCGCGTAACATGATGCGCAGGCTGCGCCCACCGATATTGGACGAATTAGGTCTGATAACGGCGCTACAGGATATGATCGATGACTGGAATACACGCCATCAGGACACGTTCTGTTGTTTCAGTTTTGAGGGGAAATTGAATGATCTGGGCGAAGAAATCAGCATCAGTCTGTATCGTATCGTGCAGGAGAGTTTGACGAATACTGTAAAACATGCGCACGCGAGTAATGTTGATATTAAAATATCCCTGCTGGATTCATCTGAGGGTACTGAAATGTCCAACGGCAAGTGTGTAGAATTAGTTATTCAGGATAACGGCATGGGTTTTGATATAAAAACAACCCGGCGGGGACTGGGGCTGCTCGGCATGCGTGAACGTGCCGAGGCTTTGAATGGCACATTTAGTTTGACATCAAGGCCCGGTAATGGTGTCAGGATACGTATTGTAATGCCCCTTAACAAACTGTAAGTTTTATAATGAGTGCAATAGATAAAAAGATCAGGGTACTGTTGGTGGATGACCATGCCGTTGTGCGTGCAGGTTATCAGATGCTGTTAAAAAATTCTGCCGACATCGAGGTCATCGCCGAAGCGGAAACAGGTGAACAGGCGTGCAAGGCCTATATCGATCACCATCCGGATGTCGTTGTCATGGATCTGTCCATGCCAGGTATAGGCGGGCTTGAAGCGATGCGGCGCATCGTAGCACGTGACGCCAATGCAAAAATCCTGGTCTTCAGTATGCATGAAGATACGGTCTTTGTTGAACAGGCATTGCAGGCCGGTGCTCAGGGTTATATCACCAAGAGCAGTGCGCCTGAAATACTGGTGGAGGCCATCAGGGAACTGGCCTCGGGTAAATCACATATTGATTCGGAGATCGCACAAAAACTTGCCTTCCAGAAAGCACGCGGCAAGGATTCTCCATTTTCAAATTTATCAACGCGTGAATTTGAAATCTTTTGCCTGCTGGCGGAAGGGCTTAACACCAGCGAGATCGCGAAACGCTTGTCCCTGAGTTACAAGACCGTGGCGAATTACAGCACCCAGATCAAGAGCAAACTCAATGTGACAACGGTCGCAGAGATCGCGCGTCTGGCGATAAGGCATAAGATTCTGGATGCATGAAAACCAGTAATTAGTGATTAGTAATGACGTACAGGGATGTACTAATGCCGCGGGCGCATGGATGCGCTGGAGCGGCGAGTGATTCGTGATG
>JAENIZ010000142.1 GCA_016844485.1 Gammaproteobacteria bacterium
AACCACGTCACTTACATATATGAAATCACGGCGTTGTTCACCGTCGGCGTAACCACCACTGCCCTTGAACAATCTTATACGGCCCGAGATTGATAATTGTTGATTAAAATGAAGGGCAACGCTGGCCATAGCCTGCTTATGTTGTTCCCTGGGGCCGTATACATTGAAATAACGCAAACCGGCAACCTGTGTTTTAGCGCCGGGTGTAACCCGCCGCACATATTCATCAAACAGATATTTTGAATACCCATAAATATTGATGGGTGATTCATTCTTCTGACTCTCTTTGAAAGTCCGGCCCGTCCCATAGACAGAGGCACTGGAGGCATAGATAAAAGGGATCGCATGATCGAGACAATAATGCAGAAGTTGTTTTGAATAAGTATAGTTATTCTGCATCATGTAATGTCCATCCCATTCTGTCGTATCTGTACAGGCCCCCTGATGGAATATTGCATCCACTTTCCCTGGAAAGGATTTGTTTTCTTTTATAAATGAACCCAGATCTTCGACCTCCCAATAATCCATGACCTGACAACCCACCAGATTCCTGAACTTTGTGCCATCGGTTAAATCATCTACAACCAGGATATCTTCCCGGCCTTTTGCATTAAGTCCCCGGATCAGATTATTGCCAATAAAACCTGCGCCTCCTGTGACAATAATCATTTCTTCTGTTCCCCCCCTGAGCGTGCTGCGTCGATGATGCGGCTCGTCGAATAATCTTCAAGCAGAGGAATGATATGAATTTTTCCACCTTTTTGTTTTACAAAATCAGATCCGGCAATCTTATCTGGTTGATAATCCCCGCCCTTAACCAATATATCAGGTGAAATTTCACGGATCAGCCGTTCCGGTGTATCTTCAGAAAAAGACACTAACCAATCTACCGGTTTCAGTGCGCTTAATACCGCAAGCCGATGCTCCAGGGGATTAACGGGTCTTCCCTTACCTTTTAAACGGCTCACAGAATCATCATCATTCACGGCCACAATCAAAACATCCCCAAGCTGTTTTGCCTGCTGCAGATAACTGACATGTCCGGCATGCAGGATATCAAAGCATCCATTGGTCATCACAATCGTCTTGCCTTGTGCCTTTATTTTTTCAAGCGTCTCTGGTAATTGCGCCTTATTCAGGATCCCTGTGTGATTCGAACGTGCCCCCGTGTCTATATCATTTAATTCATCTGCGGTCACACTGGCCGCGCCAAGTTTTGCCACCACCAGACCCGCGGCCCGATTGGCCAGTGCGGTTGCATGAACAATATCGTGACCGGATGCCAGTGCCGCAGCCAAAGTGGCGATTACGGTATCGCCCGCACCAGTAACATCGAATACTTCCCGTGCCTGCGCAGTGAGGTGCACCGGAGCGGCATTATGCCGTAACAATGTCATGCCATGTTCGCCCCGGGTTACCAGCACTGCATCAAGCGCCAGGGACTTACACAAGTTGTGTCCTTTTTCGACGATTGCATCCATATCCTTGCAAGGACCAACTACCGCTTCAAACTCCTTGAAATTAGGTGTAAGCAAACTTGCTCCCTGATAGCGTTTAAATTCCGTCCCTTTTGGATCGATCAGCACCTGTTTCCCTGCGCCCTTGCCGGAACGAATAAATGCCTCAATATTCGCCAGGCTGCCCTTAGCATAATCAGACAAAACCACAATATCTGCATCCCGCAATTGCAACTTGAAGAGTTCAAATAATGCGTTTGCATCAACCCGTTCCGGATGCGCCTCATAATCCAGACGTATAAGTTGTTGATGCTGGCTTAAGACACGTAATTTTGTAATGGTAGGAAAGCCTTTTTGCCGGACAAACTTGCAGCTGACGCCACAGCTCGACAATAACCTGGTAAGGGTATCCGCAGCGGGATCATCACCTATAATTCCTATCAGGCAGGAACCGACACCCAGGCGGGCTATATTCAGGGCGACATTTCCTGCACCTCCCGGACGTTCTTCCGTTTCCTGCACATGCACAATGGGGACAGGCGCCTCGGGTGATATCCGGGTAGTATCACCATACACATAGCGATCAAGGATGACATCCCCCACCACCAGGACATTTGCTGTACTTTTCGGGACGAATAACTGGTTCATGATTTAACTTATTGTCGTAATATAGCGATTATATTTTCACCGGATCATGGATTATTAATATGTTGAATCTTAACACACCCATTACGTCCAAGTGCCTAATATGTGGCACATAAAGTATCTTTTTCTCAACGCAGTTTTATTGTCATTTGGCCCTGTTTTCGCGGGTGAACAGCAACCATTATTATTTTATGCATCTTATAAAATGTATAGTAGCGGGATTGAATTCGCTGTGGCAGAGCGCACTGTAAGTAATTCCAACGACGGTAAATATATTTACCGGTCCGAGAGTCATACAATAGGGATTGCCTCACTGTTTCACAAAGATCACATTGTGGAAGAATCTCTGTGGAAACTTGAGGGTCATCAATTATATCCGCTTGATTATTCCTATGTGCGCACTCGTGGCAAAAAAGATCGTGAGGTAAACATCCATTTTGACTGGGATAACAATTTAATCACCAACCGGGTCAATGGTCAGACCTGGGAAATGCAGCTTGAATCCGGCGTTTTGGATAAACTTTTGTATCAGTATGCAATCATGCGTGACCTGCAAAATGGATATTTCCCTGATTCCTATGTCATAGCCGACGGCGGTAAAATAAAAACTTATAATTTTGAACGGCTGGGAGAAGAAACGATACATACACCTCTGGGTGACTTACATACAATAAAAGTATTACGGCATAAACCGAATGACAGCACTCAAACCAGAGTGATCTTCTGGTGTGCCCCCAAATTTCAGTATTTACCCGTCAAGATCGAACAGACCGAGGAAGACGGCCTGATCATTACGGCCGTAATTGAATCACTGACAGGACTTTAGTTTTGGTTAATTATTTCCTGACAATCTTGAGCAGTTCATCCGGCGGCGTATATCCGGATAACTCCTGTCCATCCTCAAGATAAATTGCGGGTGTCCCTCTGACCCCAAACTGCTGTCCCAGTAAAAATTGTTTTTCCACCGGATTGGGGCATTGTTTCGCTTTTATTGGAATACCATTTTTGGCATCCGTTAATGCCTGATT
>JAENIZ010000143.1 GCA_016844485.1 Gammaproteobacteria bacterium
CTTAATCGCGCCATAAGGCCCTGACTAAAAAGCCTTTGGCTTTTTTCGGAGTCAGAAATAAATATCAAGGAGAGTCAATCATTCCTCACCTATTTGTGTACAAATATTGACATTTATTAATATCTGTCAATAATTATACACATGCGTGATACCACCCATATATTTAAAAAAATCCTGGAACTTGCAAAAAAACGGGGGGTTATTCAGGTCCGCGATCTACGTAAAAAGGGCATTCATCCCGAATATCTCCGGCGTCTTTGTGACAAAGGGCAACTAATTAAGCTGGCAAAGGGACAGTATGCTCTGCCGGATACGATTATCGGCGAACACCATAGTCTTGTCGTTGTGGCCAAGGCGGTACCCAATGCGGTTATTTGCCTGGTAACCGCGCTACGTTTTCATGACATTGGCACTCAGATGCCCTATAAGATATGGATGGCAATCGAACGGCGTGCAGCCACTCCGCGCATGGAGAAACCTGAAATCAGATTGTTCAGATTTTCTGGGGCTGCCTATTCGGAAGGAATCCAAAAACACGTTATCGAGGGGGTAGAGGTGAAAGTTTATAATCCGGCGAAAACGGTTGCAGATTGTTTTAAATATAGAAACAAAATCGGGCTGGATGTAGCTATAGAGGCGCTTCGGGATGGATGGCGACAAAGGAAAATTTCCATGGACGACCTTTCGAAATATTCAAAAATATGCCGTGTCGCGAATATCATGAAACCTTATCTTGAGACGCTGACATGAGCGGGGAACCTAAAAAAGATACTGCGGCATCGGTACGCCAACGATTATTGAATATTTCGAAAGAAACGGGGGAAGATTTTAATCTGGTCCTTACCCGCTATGGTCTGGAACGGATGCTTTATCGTCTGGGCAAATCGGAGTGGCGTGACCTATTTTTACTGAAAGGGGCTATGTTATTTACACTTTGGCACAATGAGCCGCATCGGCCAACCCGGGACGCGGATTTTTTAGGATTTATGGAACCTGAGATTGATGAGTTGATTAAAATTTTTAAATCTATATGTAATCTCAGAGTTATCAATGATGGAATTAAATTCAACTCCGATACAGTACGAGCGGAGGAAATAAGGGAGAACAATATATATGAAGGGATACGCGTACTATTGAGAGGTGAACTTGCAGGCGCAAACATCGGGTTGCAGTTTGATGTCGGATTTGGCGATGCAGTCACTCCGGGACCGGAAGATATTATTTATCCAACAATATTGGATCAGGAGGCGCCTGAATTAAAAGCTTATCCGGTTTACACGGTTATTGCGGAGAAATTTGAAACGATGGTTAAATTAGGCATTGCAAATAGCCGTATGAAAGATTTTTATGACCTATGGATTTTAAAACAGAAGTTCGATTTGAATAGAAATATTTTACCAGACGCAATATCGGCAACATTTAATAGAAGAAAAACAGCCATACCAATAGCGATCCCACTGGCATTGACTGATGAGTTTTATAAAGACGATTCTAAAAACAGGCAATGGATTGCATTTATTCGTAAAAATGGGATTAAAAACGGGCTCGATCTAAAAAACACAATCAATTCGTTAGTAGAGTTTTTTGAACCTATAATCAACGCAATTAATGAAAGAAAGTAATTTAATGCGAACTGGATCGGAATTCAGTATGTGCAAATTTTGCACATACTCCGAAAGACCTGGTATCCAGGTATATACGCGAGTGATCGGGCTCCAGTCGGCAGTTGTTGCAATAAATGCAACAGTATCCGTTACTTGCTATTTTTCTCCTTAATCGCGTCATAAGGCACTGTTAAAATCGTTTAAACCTGCTGAACAATTCCTGATGGGGGAATACTTATGAAACGAAGAATTTACACTGTCGTCATTTTTGCCATTACCTTTATCTATGTGCCCTGCGCCAGCGCCCTGGATCTGCAACTGGAAGGGAAGCTGGCGCTGGTCACCGGCAGCACGGGCGGCATCGGTTACGGGATCGCCCGCGGCCTGCTCAATGAAGGGGCGTCCGTTATTATCAATGGCCGCAGCGAGGAGAGTATCGCCGGGGCTGTTAAAAAGCTTAAGGAGGAAACGGGCAAGACGGCGATCGGTTTCGCCGGTGACATGTCCAAAGTGGAGGACATCGATCGCCTGGTAGCCGCCCATCCCGGGGTTGAGATATTAGTGAATAATGTCGGCACGGCCACGTTACATGATTTTGAACAGATCCCGGATAAAGACTGGTATTACCTGTTTGATCTGAATGTGATGAGCGGGGTGAGATTGTCCCGTGCCTACCTGCCGGCCATGAAAGCCAAGAATTGGGGCCGGATCATCTTTATCTCCAGTGAAAGTGCCGTGCAGATCCCGAAAGAAATGATCCATTACGGCATGACCAAGACGGCGCAACTGGCAGTATCCCGCGGCCTGGCGGAAGCGGTGGCCGGGACCGGTATCACGGTGAATGCGGTTCTGCCCGGCCCGACCAAGACGACATTCTTTGACCGCATGAAAGATAATATCGAGAAACAGGGCGGATCAGTCGAACAGATGGAGCAACAGTTCATTGAAAATGCCCGCCCCAGCTCCCTGATCAAGCGCTTTGCGGAAATCGACGAGGTGGCCAATATGGTGGTCTACCTGTGCAGCCCCCTGGCCTCGGCCACCACGGGTGCCGCGGTGCGCGTAGATGGTGGTGTGGTGAGGAGTGCGTTTTGAATACAGCCACAAGTTACAAGCTACAAGTTATAAGTGTTAGAGTGCGCTTACGCGCAGTTGTATTACTGGATACCGGCATGCGCCGGTATGACGGTGAGTAATGACCTCAAAAGTCTGGTTTCCCGAACGCTGGCCGCCGCTGCGGCCGGACGTGCTCCAGTTGTATTCCCTGGCCACGCCCAATGGCCAGAAGGTGAGCGTGTGCCTGGAAGAGATGGGGCTGGATTATGAGGCGCACCTGATCAACATCCTGCAAGGGGACCAGCAGGACCCGGATTATGTAAAACTGAGTCCCAACGGCAAGATCCCGTCTATCATTGATCCCAAAGGGCCTGGCGGCTCGCCCATTATCCTGTGCGAGAGCATCGTTATCCTGACTTACCTGGCGGACAAGACCGGCATGCTGTTACCCAGAGATTATGCCGCCCGCAATGTTCGGCCAGTTCGGACATTTTTAAAAATTCGCCCGGGACAAGTCCAGCGATGAGTACGCCGTAAAACGGTATACGGATGAAACCAGGCGCCTGTTAAAGGTGCTGGACGACCGCTTGGCTGACCGGGACTACATCATGACGGACTACAGCATCGTGGATATCGCCATGGTGCCCTGGGTGGATTGTCTGGACGGCTTCTACGAGGCCGGCGCGGTCCTGGAATTTAACACCTTTAAGCATGTCGTTGCCTGGCGTAAGCGGGTGACGGAAAGACCGGCGTATGTGCAAGGGCGACGGGTATGCAGTTTGTGATGGTGGGTTTCACTTCGTTCTACCCACCCTACGCTTCTATACCGTAGGTCAGGTAGAGCGCAGCGAAACCTGACATTCTTTAAATACAACCAAAGGAATCTGTTGTTTGACTGGTTGCCGGAATAGCCCGGCATGAAGATAATG
>JAENIZ010000144.1 GCA_016844485.1 Gammaproteobacteria bacterium
ACGAACATGTGAGCGTGGGTGCAGACACCGTGCTGCGGTTCGGCCGGCTGGTAGCGGTCAATGCCTCCGGGTCGGAACTATTGCCGCTGGGCCTGTTGCTGCGTGCGGAGTATTTCGACGGTACGACCTATACCACGAATAGTGATGACGGCTGCACGGCGCTGACATTGGCTGGCGGCATCGATCTGAGCAACCCGCAGACTTCAGGTGGCGCGCCACAGCCGGGGACCACCGCGATGACGGTGGGTGGGGGTACCAGCAGCATTACCTCGGGGGATGTGGCGTTGAGTGGTGGTGAGGACACGCTGACCTTCAGTGCGCCCGGGGCGGGTAACGTGGGCTTCATCGATGTGCTGGTGGACGTTGACGGCGCGGGCCTGGACCACCTGTTGTATGACTGGGACGGGATAGACAACCCGGCGCCGGATGGCCTGATGTTCGATGATAACCCCAGCGGGCGCGTGACCTTCGGCATCTTCGCGGGGCCCCAGGAGTTTATCTATATCCGTGAACCGTGGTAGTAATTAAATAAAATCAACTAGTTAGCTCAGTAACACAGTCCGTGCACAGTTCCGGTGCGTTTCGTCTAATTTTCAATCGATCATGGCATATATTGCTCATTATTTTAAGCAATTCTTCCTATTGTTGTAGTTTGTATTTTTCAAAATTTACATTGACAATAAGTAGTTAGAGTGAAAAACTTAAGTTAAGTGTAATATATTGTACTTAATACCCGAGTCGCTTAATACCAGCGTTTTCCAGTATTCAATTTGGCGCCGGGTTGGGGAATATCATTCTTTAATAATTAAACACGGTTGAGAGGTGTTTGGGTGCTGGGTTTTCTGCAGAAAAAAGTGCGCAAGGATGCTCAGGTTGCCGTGTGCTCTGATGAGCATGCGATTTCCATCGCGCGTATACGGCGCGAAAAGGATGTGCCCCCCATGCTTGATTTGTGTGAAGTTCAGGAGCATGAGAATCTTTCAGTACAGGGGGCTGAAATTGCAAGACTGACCAGGGTCCATCATTTGGGCGATTACAACTGCGTCAGTTCCCTCGAACTGGGTAATTACAACCTGTTGCTGGTCGAGGCGCCCGATGTCCAACCCGATGAACTGAGGGCAGCTATCCGCTGGAAGATCAAGGACCTTATTGATTTCCATATCGATGATGCAGTCGTAGACGTATTTGAAGTACCAAATCAAAAGACCGCCGGCCGGAACAAATTGATGTATGCAGTCGTTGCCCGGGCCGAGATAGTCCAGCAGCGAGTTGATCAACTGACCAGAGCGGGGCTCAATCTGGGTGCAATTGATATACCGGAACTTTCATTACGCAATATTACCTCCTTATTACCTGAAGACGTCGGTGGTGTCGCACTGGTCTATATCGGACAAGATAGCGGCCTGATTACCATTACCCGGCAATCAATACTGTATTTATCACGGCGTATTGAAAGTGGTTTAAACAGACTGCCGGAAAAAGCCATTCTTGCTAATGATCAAAATGTCATTCATCAATGGCTGGATGGCATCATCATCGAGATCCAGCGATCGCTTGATTATTATGAAAGTCATTTCTCCCAACCACAGGTGTCATCAATTGTTGTCGCGCCTCTTGGCAGGGAAGTGCCGGATGTGCCTGCCTATCTCTCCGGTCAATTAGGTGTGTCAACACGAATGTTGAACGTGAATGAATTGATTGATGTTGCTGCACCCGTTTCTTCGCAGATGCAGTCACAGTGCCTGCTGGCCATCGGCGCGGCCCTGCGACAGGAGTCAAGGACGCTATGATTCAGCAAATCAATCTTTATCAACCCATGTTCCGCAAGCAGAAGAAGGTCTTTTCTGCCATGACGATGTTACAAATCTTTCTGTTTTTTGTTTTTGTATTAGGCGGACTGTACGGGTATGAGTTATACCGGATAAAACCTTTTCAACAGCAGGTATTAAAGTTGGACAGGAATTTAACAGAGATGAATGCGCAACTAAGAGCTTATGCGCGTACAACTTATCCTTACCAATCACGAGTTCGGTAATGCCACAGGATTTTCTTCCTACCTCGAGGCCTTTGCGAGACAACATGTAGATGGCACCTGGTTGACCAGGGTTTCGATTACCGGTGGAGGGACAGTATTGGGACTGGAAGGTAAAACTCTCTCATCTGAACTCGTCCCGATCTATATCCAGCAACTTGCAGAAGAAAAAACACTTTCAGGTTCATCATTTAATGTCATGGAATTGCATCGGTCAAAGGAAGAAGAAGCGCACCAACTTGTGTTCAAAATCAGCACAAATTAACAGGCCAGGATAGATGGACAAGCATAGATGGATAAATTAACAGCCCTCATATACAAGATTGATAATTTAAGTATCCGGGAGCGCGCGGCGGTACTGCTGGGTATTCTTGCAGTGCTTTATACCGGCTGGAATACACTGCTCATGCAGCCTTTGGAGAATCAACGGAAGATAATTACATCTGAGCTGCAGCAAAAGCAGGCGACTCAGGTAGGGCTCAATATGCAGATCCAAAAAATCATAGAGGACGGCCGCAAAGATCCGAATCTGGAAAACCAGGAAAAGCTGGCTGCATTGAAATCGGAAATAATGAAAATAAAGGAGACGATACAAGCATCAACCGCGCATCTTGTTTCTCCTAAAAATATGGCAAAGATACTGGAAACTGTCCTGCATAAAACAAAGGGTCTTGATTTGGTTGAAATCAAAGGGCTTGGCGTAAATCCACTGATTGATAAAGCCGGGATTGAACAGATACAGGAAACTGAAGGGCAAAAGGAAGAGAATGAAAAACCTTCAGATACTAATATGGGGAATGCCTATAAGCACGGGCTCAAGATAGAATTCGAGGGAGATTACATGGCAACACTCGATTATTTGCGGGAACTGGAATCACTGGAGTGGAAATTCTTTTGGGACAGGTTTGAACTGGAAGTGAAGGAATATCCTCAATCACGGGCAACTATCCAGGTATTTACCTTAAGCCTGGATAAAAACTGGATAGATGTATAAGTTACGGTATATGAACAGTCAGTAATGGTCATGATTACAATTCTGAATTTATTTCCTGTCATTTTGCTTGCTACCACAGGATTACCTGATCCTACGCGTCCTGCGGATTATGTTTCCATTCCTGAAAATATAGTGATAGAAGAATTACCAGAGGAACTGATTGACTGGAATGTTACGGCAATTCGTATCGCAGGCAGTGATCGCAGTGCGATAGTCAATGGGCGTTTGGTCAGGGAGGGAGATGAGATTGGCCCGGCAAAAATTCTTGAGATACAACCCATTTCCATTGTTCTTGATTATAATGAAACACAAGTGGTCGTCAGATTGTTCAATAACATGGTACAAAAGAAAATGAGAGAAAAGCAATAGCAGCCTACATTTATGAATATCAAAAAAATACAAATCGCATTATTAATTTCAATCATCATCTGCATATATGGATGTGAAACACGTCCTGCACGACAGGATGTTGTTGGTAAAATGGAAGCGGATGTTGAACAATCGGTATCATCAAATGCACAGCAGGAAGAGGTGCCGGAAAATATTGCCCAGGCACTGGTACCAACGATTAATCTGGACATCTCGAGAGTCCCACAAATTGAAGATGAGCAGCGGTTTGATATTTCCGTCAATAATGTACCGGCCGAACAATTCTTCCTGAGCCTGGTCGATGGAACACAATACAATATGGTTATTCACCAGGAAGTCAGGGGTTCTGTCACATTGAATCTGCGCAATGTCACGATACCGGATGTCATGGAAGCGGCACGTGATGTCTACGGCTTTGAATTCGTCAGTACTCCCTATGGTTTCCAGGTGTTGCCCGGACGTTTGCGCGCGCGAATATATCAAATCAACTATCTGAATGTGGAACGTTCAGGCAGTTCACAAACGCAGGTCAGTTCCGGGTCGCTTACGCAAAGTGAGGCAGGTGGTGATTCATCAGATGGAGATGGCGGTGGTGATAGTGGTTCATCGGATGGATCGGGTCAAAACGTAACTCCTGCTACAAGTTCACAGATACGTACACAACAACCACCAACAACGTTCTGGAGTGAACTGCAAAGTTCTGTTCAGGCAATCGTTGGTACAGGGGAAGGCCGCAGTGTCGTGGTCAACCCTCAATCGGGGGTGGTCGTTGTCAGGGCGTTGCCGAACGAACTCAGGGAAGTCGAGGCATTTCTACAGGCCACGCAACTGATAGTACAACGCCAGGTTATTATTGAGGCAAAAATCCTCGAGGTGAGACTTAAGGAAGATTATCAGACAGGTATCAATTGGGCCGCATTGCTTGGTGACGATGCCGTTACTGCCGCAAATATCGGGGGCGGCAGTGTACTGGTTGATGAGTCGGGTGTGAGTTCCATTGAGGGGGAACCGGGTAATCTCGATCCGAGTAATTTAGTACCCATTGCAGGCGCTCTTACGGAGGCATTCGGAGGTGTCTTTACGCTTGCGCTCGAACTGGGTGATTTCACTGCCTTCATTGAGCTTTTAAAAACCCAGGGTAATGTTCAGGTATTGTCCAGCCCGCGTGTTGCAACAATGAATAATCAGAAGGCCATTATCAAGGTCGGTACGGATGAATTTTTTGTTACTGAAGTGACAAATACCGTCTCTTCAACCGGCGTAACGACAAATGTCTTCCCGTCGATTGAGCTGACCCCGTTTTTCTCGGGCATTGCCCTGGACGTGACGCCACAGATCAGCCAGGGGGGCGATGTCACTCTGCATATTCACCCCTCCGTGAGTGAGGTGGTGGACCAACAAAAGACCGTGACGATAGGAAACGTGATACAACAGTTACCGCTGGCATTAAGCACTGTGCGTGAATCAGACAGTATTGTAAGGGCGCGAAATGGGCAGGTCGTTGTAATCGGAGGATTGATGCAGGACCTTACCAATGACAACGAGGCCACTGCCCCGGTTCTCAGTGATATTCCCATATTGGGGAATTTATTCAGGCATACCAAGAACCGTTCCATTAAAAGCGAGCTGGTTATTCTGTTAAAACCCATTGTGCGTGGTCGCAGGCAGTGAGGAATGGAATGGCGCCCTGAATCAATCTGGGGGAGAAATAAACCAATTGCGCGAGTCAATGGATGATAAATATCCCAAGTCGTTTTTGAATGATCTTTTCAAGCCGGTAGAAGGACAGCCGTAATTATCCTATGTGCACATTTTAGTGATGTGGATAGAGGGAAAATAAATGTATTTGCAGCATTTCAATTTAAATGAACTGCCGTTCAGCATAACCCCGGATACCAGCTTTTTCATGAATCGCGCCGGCTATCAGGACGCGCTTAATGTATTACTGGTGGCCTTGCGTAGTGGGGAAGGTTTCGTCAAGGTGACCGGCGAGGTAGGCGTAGGCAAGACCATACTGTGCCGGAAGCTGATGAACTCATTAGGCGCTGATTATGTAATTGCTTATATCCATAACCCTTATATCAAGCCTGACAGTCTGCTGTTTGCAATTGCCGACGCATTATCAGTCCCTTATATAGAACGCATTTCACAGCATACGTTGCTTAAATTAATCACCCGATCATTACTCGATCAACACAGTAAAGGAAAACAGGTTGTTGTGTGTCTGGATGAAGTTCAGGCCATGCCGGTTCAGACCCTGGAGACACTCCGGCTGATTACCAATCTGGAGACTGAAAAACGCAAATTGATCCAGGTTGTTTTATTCGGGCAGCCTGAGCTGGATTCGTTGCTGAACCAGCCTTCGGTCAGGCAGCTTAAGCAGCGCATTACCTTTTCCTACCGATTGCTTCCCCTGAACCGGGTTGCATTGATTTCCTATATACGCCATCGGCTCGAAATTGCCGGATACCAAGAGAAGACTTTATTTACCAGAAGGGCGATCGAGACGATTTACAGACATAGTATGGGAATTCCACGTCTTATCAATATCATATGTCACAAGGCGTTGATCAGCGCCTATGGTGAGGGCGCTGACAAGGTAACACACACACATGTTTATATAGCCGTAAAGGACATGGAAGAAACAAAATATTCTGATCAGCCAAAAATGAAATTAAGGTTTCAAATCTGGTCCAGGTGGTTGTTTGGCGCGTTGGGCATGATCGGACTGATTGTTGCCGGTGGATTCCTGAATGATATATTCGGATTATTTGCATGAGTCTCATTAATAAATTACTCAACGATCTTGAAGGCCGCCAGGCATACCTGTCCAATAATCAGGATTATGTGCTGGATGGGCTCTACTCCGCCTATGATGTAGAAATGCGATATCAACCGGGCAAAAAAAAATATTATTATATTATTCTTCTGTTTATTTCCGCCGCTATATATCTTTCCCTCTCGTATTTTAATTACTATCTTAATAAAGAAAGTTATATCAACGTACCGGCAAATTTTACCAAATCACACCCGGATATGATTGTGAATACTGATGTTATATCTGCACGTAATCCGGAAACAATTGAAGAAAATAATATCGCTGAAGATAGTCAAATTACTCATAGATATGATGTCAGCCTGAAACTCGATCAGGAATTGAAGTTTATCAGCGAGAAAATTTTTGACACGATTAGTGGACAATCAAAAGAAAAAGCCGCCATTCAAAATATTAATATTGAGTCAAATGGTGAAATTATTACCTTAACATTTCTCCTTCCCATTGAAACTGATTATCTTGTTTACTCGCTTGAAGCCCCTGACAGGACTGTATTTGAAATTGATGATGTGGATTATTCAGGTGAATTACCGGATATTAATCGGCTTGATTACATCACCGGTGTTCGTAAACGGCTTGATGAAGATGGTAATTTTATGTTTGTACTCGAATCACAAAGACCCCTTTTAATTGAAAAAACCGACATTACAGAGATTGATAATCAATTCCAGTTACAGGTTTCCTTGTTACCGAAGGAAGCACCGGAAATAATGGAAGCAGAAGATTCTAAGCCACTTGTTAAAGTTGATGAATCAATAGCCCAGGTGCAGACTGCCTTGCAAGGCGCTGTTATTAAAATACCTCATGAGGGTATTCCAGTTTCAGAAACGGATAAATTGCTGTATGAAGGCAACAGACTTTATCAGCAAGGGCAGATCACGCATGGCCTGGAGAAATTCTATACGGCAGTAAAAGCTGACGAGAGTCATGTATCAGCGAGATCAACACTTGCGGCAAAATTGATCGAACAGGGGCAGCGTGATTTGGCGTATTCCGTGCTCCAGGAAGGTTTGCGCCTTTATCCCGGACAAACAGAGTGGACAAAATTGCTCGCACAGGCCTATATAGATGCCGGAGATTTGCATACAGCCAAAGGAATATTGTCAGAATCAATCCCCGACGCCTCCAGAGATCCGGATTATCATGCGCTTTATGCTGCACTACTGCAAAAGCTGGAACTGCACAAAGAAGCGGCAATCACCTACCGGAATTTGCTGCAATTGTATCCTGATAATGGAATCTGGTGGATGGGACTTGCAATCTCGCTGGAGGCCATATCCAGAAACAAGGATGCCTTGTTTGCATATAGAAATGCGCTTAACGGGCAGTCATTGACGCCTGAAACACATCAATATATTACTCAGCGTATCCGTTTCCTCAATCAGCAGCTTGCCAATGATCCCGCGTAAAAAAATCATGCTGGGCGACCTGCTGGTCGAGAGCAAGCTGATTTCCAAGACTCAACTTGAAGACGCTCTTGCCGAACAGAAGAAGAGTGGCCGCAAATTAGGCCGTGTTCTTATAGAGAACGGATATATAACAGAGGACCAGATGCTTGAAGTCTTGTCTAAACAGCTCAGCATACCGTTTGTCGATCTGGTGCATTTCAACTTTAATCCTGATGTTATGCCGATCCAACCAACATTTTTGCCTATGACGAGCTGACAAGAATATTAAAACGCCCGGTTCATCTCGCAGTTATTCGGGAATCTGATCTCCTCAGGACGATTGATACGGTTTACCGCAAGACTGATGAAATTTCAGGGTTTGCCGAAGAGTTGAGCGATGAACTCGCCGAAAGTGATATAGACCTTGGCGCATTATTATCATCGGCAGATGTAACGGATGCGCCGGTTGTCAAACTTCTCTATTCGTTGTTTGAAGATGCATTACAGATCCATGCCTCGGATATTCATATTGAACCTGACGAGGATGTTCTGCGTATTCGCCAACGTGTGGATGGTGTATTGCAGGAACATACAATGACTGAAACCCGGATTGCCCCTTCGCTTGTGCTCAAACTCAAGCTGATGGCGGGACTGGATATCTCTGAGAAACGTATGCCTCAGGACGGAAGGTTCAGCGTCAATGTCAAGGAACATAATATCGACGTGCGTATTTCAACCATGCCAGTGCAATATGGTGAATCTGTTGTCATGCGTTTATTAGACCAGACGGGGGGCACGCTTGATCTCAATTCGCTGGGTATGCCGGATACAATCCTGAAACGATTTGAACGGCTGATCAGGCGTCCGCACGGCATGATCCTGGTTACAGGACCGACCGGCAGTGGCAAGACAACCACGCTTTATGCAGCGTTGAAGACGCTTAATTCACCTGAAAAAAAGATCATTACCATCGAAGACCCGGTTGAGTATCGTCTATCCAGGATTAATCAAATCCAGGTCAAGATAGATATCGGATTGAGTTTTGCAAGGGTATTGCGATCTGCGTTGCGCCAGGACCCGGATATCATCCTGATAGGTGAAATACGGGATGAGGAGACTGCAGAAATCGGATTACGGGCAGCAATGACCGGACATATGGTCCTATCAACGCTGCATACCAATGATTCCGTCAGTACCGTTAACCGCCTGATGGACATGGGGATAAAGGGCTACCTGCTTTCATCCGCACTACACGCCATTCTTGCGCAACGGCTGGTGCGCCGTATTTGCCAGAGTTGTGCGCAAGCAGCGGATTTGAATTTACAACAACAGGCATGGCTGAAAATTCATGGCAATGAAAGTGTATTCAATACGACGTTCAAGCTGGGCATGGGATGCGGGCATTGTAATTATACCGGTTATCAGGGACGGATCGGTGTTTACGAGCTGCTTGAGTTTGATCAGGCACTGTCAGATGCGCTGAGCCAGGGAGATACTGCCAGTTTCGGCAATATGGCAAGAAGTATGGCGGGCTTCCGGCCACTCAACATGGTTGCCCTGCAATATGCCATTGAAGGCCTGACTTCCATGGATGAGGTAATGCGTATCTCCGCTGATATTGATGTTTTAATCGACGAGCAGATTGATCCGAAACAAAAAGGTGTTGCGATTTAATGCCAGTATTTGCCTATAAGGGAAGAGGTACCCGCGG
>JAENIZ010000145.1 GCA_016844485.1 Gammaproteobacteria bacterium
GACGAACTCTCGCTGCCACCGAATGCTCAGACAATTTACGACAGCTTAACTGCATCGTCGCAGCGCGAGCTCATCTGGGTGAAAGGCGCCAGCCATTATTTAACACCGGGCGTGATAGCGGAAGCATACGCCCGGCATATGTCAGATTGGATCACCCGGAATATGCCGGTATAAACTTACTACCCATAGTGGGGAGAAAACCATGATTAGAATAATTACCATTGTCTGCTCGCTTT
Organism: Gammaproteobacteria bacterium; assembly: GCA_016844485.1. GTDB lineage: Bacteria > Pseudomonadota > Gammaproteobacteria > Eutrophobiales > Eutrophobiaceae > JAENIZ01. The sequence continues at coordinate 237 of JAENIZ010000145.1, forward strand.
TATTTGTCACCCTCAATGTTCAGGCCCAGTCTGCCTGCACCCGTCCCGTATTACAGACTGCGGTGGATAGCTATCTCGCAGCCCAGGGCGCCGGTGATATATCCAAAATGGCTCTGGCTGCCGACGCTAAGTTCTTCGAGAACATGGCTGAGGTCGCCAGGGACAAAGGCCTGTGGAACACGGCCCTTCCGATTGCCTTTTCACGCAGCATTCTCGATCCTTCCCGCTGCCGCACCTTCACCGAGGTCATCGTTACGGAAGGCGGGCATCCGTACGTATTGGGGACGAGACTCAATGTTGCTGACGGCAAAATCACCGAAATCAATGGCCTGGTCACCGATAAAGGCGACTGGTTGTTCAATGCCAATGCCTATCTTAAATATTCCAAAGCGGAGGAATGGAGCACACCCGCGCCCGCGGAACGTACACCGGCCCAGATTCTGATCGATGCGGCCAACCGCTATCTGGATGTCTTCGCCGACAAGCAAATCGATCTGCCCTGGGGTATGCCCTGTGCCCGTTTGGAAGGCGGCGCCTATACCAATCGCGATAATAAACCCGACGCGTCCTGCAATATCGGTATTCCCCCGGGCGTCCTGTACATCGTCAACCGTAGTTTCGTGGTTGATGAGGAGCAGGGTGTCGTCAATGTATTCTGCCGCTTCGGCAATAGCAGCACGGGCATGCCGGACTCCCATACCTTCCGGCTAGTGAATGGCAAATTTCACCATATCCACACCCTGAGCGTGAACCTGAATCCCGACACTCCTTCGCCGCAGGCGGCTGATGATGGTTCCATGATCAGACCACCTGCACAACAGTGATGTAACCGATTACCGCTCAGCTCTGTTCCCCCTCCCCCTTCCCTCTCTCCCGCAACCGGGTGAGAGGGAATTTCGCTTCATCTGTCCGTTACCGCATGAAACGCCCGGATTCAGTTCCAGGCAGATTAATGATTCAGATCAATATTTTTTTAGTGTATTTACTAAAATTAATACATAGGATACTGTGTTTTTTATAGTTTGATCTGATTCGTTGTAGAGGTAATTATTTTTCCTGGACATATTTGCTTCCATGTAATGCTTTTCAATGACCCTTGAAATAAAACAATCGCTTATAATCGATGACGATGAAGATTACCGAAATCTTATAGCCAGAAAGCTCAGTCGCTCTTTCCCTGGCATTATCGTCAATGAAATAGATCCGTTATCAGATGCATTGCCTGATGAATCATATTGCTGGGACAATATAGATTTCATTCTCCTTGATTATCACCTCGGACTGGAAATCACGGGGCTGGACTGGTTTAAACAATTTAAACCAGGTGTGCTTCCTGCAACCATATTATTAACAGCCAAAGGCAGTGAGGAACTTGCAGTCAGGACCATAAAATTGGGGATAGATGATTATATAGTCAAGGAACATTTTGACAATGAAAGGTTAACTGATTCAATTAGGGAATGTGTTACCAATAAGCGTCTGGCAAGAACCAGGTTCGAAACCTTAATAAAGCAGACGGATGTCTTCAATAAATCCAACTTCATTCAAAGGCTCAGGTTGATAACAGACACAAAGTCTACAATCAATCATTTATTTCTGATTAACCCGGAATCCTATCAACAAATCGGCAAGCAAAAAGGAATTAACCATCAGGATGGTTATATTAAATTCGTATCAGAAATAATTCATGATTACCTGGAATCAAAAAACATCTCTCACAATATTTTTATTTACAGGGAAGAATATATAGCAGTAATTCTTGAAGTTAATTCATTTAAAAAGTATCTGAATGATATCTTCAAACTATTACACAATAAAAGTTATATTATTGGAAATATTAACTACAGCTGTTCCATTCATGTTGGCGTAATAAGTCCACAAACATTCGAAACAAAAGAACTGGACAAGAGTGATTTTGAACTGCTTTCAATAGCCCTTGTGCTTTGTAATTCCGTTAAAACCGATTCGAAGAAAAAGTTTTGTAATTATGGTGATATTAATATAAAGGACCCTGATTCTCTTGTTGGATCACAAAGTTTTTCCGAGGTACTACAAACATTTAATTTTGAGGATGCTATTAAAGACGGTAGAGTTTTAGCCAACTATCAACCATGGATATACGTTCAATCGGACGTAAATAAAAATATCAAGAACATTTACGATGTAAGAATAGAGTTCATCGACACAAAAGGTAATACTATTTCTCATAACATATTGATTAAATTACTGGACAATCCATATGCAAAACGTATTGTAGACAGGTGGACACTGAGAAGCACAGCCAGTCTGTTAAAAGAATTTTCTAATAGCAACGATAAAAACAGTATTAAGCTGGCTGTTAAAATTACACTGAGTTCATTTACGGATCCATCATTTATTAGCTGGCTTAGAACACTTTTAACAGAAGCTGATTTACCCAACGATTGTCTGTTAATTGAAGCTGATGCCGATCAGATTATAAGGAGTCCGGATGATTTTAAGCTCCTGGTTAACACGGTTGGCACGGAATTTAAATTAAAATTTATCCTGTCAGGCATATTTGAAATCAATACATATTATAAATTACAGGATCGACATATTTTCGACTATGTAAAATTAAACATTCATCTACTGACTCATGGACTTCCGAGAGGCCCCCTTAGAAAACTGGTTAATGATATAAAAAATGAAGGTTCCGAGATAATAGCTGTTTATATATCTGATGCCCAGATGCTGATGATGGCCAATGAATTTGATGTTGATTACATGCATGGCTATCTTATAGGAAGACCAAATATAGATGTGATTTCTGGTAGTGATGGGGACCTTTACTGCGTGATGTAAACAAGACACCGAAACCTGAGTTTATCCCGGACATCTTCTCTCCGGCCCGTTTTATTTTACAGCGCGGCTGATACAAGCGATCAATTACCGCCAGTCATCGATCTTTACGCCCCGCCCCGCCCGGAAGTCGGTCACGAACCAGACGCTGGCCGTGTTGCCGCCCGCCACGACCGTCCGGATGTTCTGCGCGTTGGGGAATTGTTTGATAAACGAGTCCTGCGGTACTTTCTGCCAGGTGGCATAGGGCTCCAGACCCTGCTTGCCCAGCGGTCCCATGACGGCGGCGGCAATGGCGCTGCCCCAGTAGGTTTCCGCCCTGGTCTGCACGTTCCCGGACAACCAGTCGCTGAACGCCTCCTTGGTGGCGAAGCCCTGGGTGTCATGCAGTTGCACCGC
>JAENIZ010000051.1 GCA_016844485.1 Gammaproteobacteria bacterium
TCTTCAATCGGGGCAGGTTCAGGCGGCTCTGTTACTTGCGGGATGGCTGCCGTTTCTTCAACTGCGGGTTCGATTGGTTGAACAGCATCTTCAGCAGGCATGGCAATAGTAGTTTGTGTTTCCAGGCCTTCCACCACCAGTCGCGGATCATTAGTCCCCGATTGTTGGGCAAAACCGGCCAGGGAATTTTGCCGGGCTATCACCTTTTCGGCATCGCCCAGTTTAAACAAGGCGCGTTCTTCCGAGAATTGCCGGTATATGGCATTTTTAAGTTGTGTCATTGCAGGGGAGGCAAGGCCGTCAGATTGATCAACCGGACTCATCGCCTGCCAGTCAGTGACAAAGCGTTGCAGACTCTCATCAGACCAATTGTTTTGCCGCAGGAAATCTTCGATTAACTGTTGGCCTTTAATAGATTGGATGGGCGGAATTGGTAACTCGGCCGTTGCTGTGGGTGGGGCGGCATCGATAACAACGGGAGGAGGTATTTCCTTACGCTGTGCGAACAATACGACAATCACGATGAGACAGATGATCGCTACGGCGGCACTACCAATAATCCAGGGATGACTGGTTATCTGTTGTGATGATGGCTGAGATTGTTTAGATGGTTTAGTTGGCTGGGGAGAGGGAGTTTGTTTTTGCTCGCGCTCAAGAAAAATGGCAGTCCTGTCCCCCGTGGATTCCAGATCCTGATGTTCCACGGTCCGTGGATAATTATTGGGTATTACCTCTACCGCACCGGACAAAATGCCTTCTATCAATTCATTGCGGGCCTTGCGATAGGCATCTTTTGCCAGAATACCATTAGCATAGTCCTTGGCCAGTGCCCTTAAGTTTTTGGAAGTCACTTTGTGGTCTGGTAATCAGCTACAGGGTTAACCGGGTTTTTCCAAAATCAGGCGGAATCCTGTTGCCTTGTCTGCAGCGCCGTTATGTGGCCGTTCCAGTGAAATGTCACATTTGGAGTGGGCGTCCTCAAAGGCGCCGCCGCGGGCCTTGACACTTTCACCATCGGTTACCCATTCCTGGACATTACCGATATAGTTTTTCAACCCCCAGCCATTTTGCTGTCCTGAGGTCACGTCTACGGTGCCCGTGCCCTTGATGACCTTATCACCCAGCGCCACGCGGCAATTGAAATCCTTCTTGGGTTGCTTGCCCTCGGCATTGGCGGCATATGTCCACTCGGCCGAGGTCGGGAGCCGTTAGGTCTTGCCGGTGCGTTCTGACAACCACTTGGCATATTCCTCTTGCTTTGTCGGTTACGGGTTTGCATTTTCCGGTGAGCGCACAATATTTACTGTAATCACCCACGGAGACTTCGTATTTACCAATGGCAAAGCCGCCCTGGAAATCACCGCCTGCGGGGACAACCACCATAAATGGGCCACGCCAGCCGTCGTTGATCATGTCAAAACAAATGGCTTTGGCCCGGTTACCATAGCCCGCAAGTTTTTGATTACACTCCCGCCCGCTGGATATGGGTTTCCACTCTTTTTTGATCGCGCCTGGTTCTTCTATTTTTGCGACTGCATCTCCCAGATCAACTTCTTCGCGCTGGATCACCTTCTTTGCTGTCGGACTGTTCGCCGCAATGAGTTGGTCGAGTTCTTTCTCTGCGGCATTGTAGTCAGGGTTATCGATCCAGATGGCCTGCGCCCTGACGAGTTGTTTCCTGGCGGCGGTAAGTTTTTCATAGTCAGTGCCTGCGGCCTCTCTTCCTGTCGTATAGGTCTGGAAGGCAGTCAATGCTTCTTCTTTCTTAGCGGCCAATTCATTGGAAAATGCAACAAAGTCAGGATGACCGGTAAATGTAGCGGCGGCCGTTTGCTGGATTGTAGTGGCCTCAGTCAGCTTACCCGCGCCAAGAGCAGCCCTCGCGGCAGAAACCTCCGGCCACGGTTCGGGTTTCAATTCGTCCTTGAGTTTCTCCAGGACTGTTCCCGGGAAGATAATCGAGGCATTCTGTGCCAGGGTTGCGGCTGAGTTCAGATCGCTTCCTTTTAATTTATCGATCCGGTCAGCAAGTAGATTGATGGTGTTCTGTCTGAATTCGCTGTAACGGCCCGGCGCAGTACTTTCAATCTCACCCAATCTGCGTCTGACATCCTCCGCATTGAAACTGATTGCAGTCTTGAAACTCTTGTCGAGTTCAATGATATTTGCCTCTACGGCGTATTCATTACGTGCACCTTTTAGTTTTGCGTCCTGGGCATTGTATTTCAGACCTTCATCGGCGAGTGCCAGTGCATTGGTGTAATCTTTTGCCTCGAAACGGCTTTTGGCCAATGCGCCGTAACTGGTGGCGATGAGCCCAACAGCCTCGGTCGTAACGAAGGGATCATCGGCCGGCAGTTCTGCTTTGAGTTTGTTAAAATATTCCAGCGCCTTGACGACCTGGTTACCTTCAATTTGCGCGATAAAGTCTTTCTTCAGTCCTTCAATCTTGAGTTGCTTTTCATGGGTATCCCTGGCCAGGGCTATGGATTGCCGTGTGGATTGTATTTCACTGAGACCCGGCGCGAAACGCTCACTACTATCGATCAAACTGGTGGCGTGATCGAAGCGGTTGGCCGTAAGGGACTCATTGGCCTTGGCGATATAAAGTTGGGCGATCGATGAGCGTATCCCGCCAAGGTCCTGTGCGATCGAAGGATCTTCATTCGATAAGCTGTCCAGTTCCTGAACACTTGCCCCCAGTTGTAATTTCCACTTGTCATCTTCCAGATTTGGTTTAGCCAGCAATTGTTCAATATTTGCCTTATCACCGCTGACGATCTGCTGGATGGCCTTGGTCCGTTCTTCGCCCTGTAAATGCGCCAGTTTGATCTGGGAAAGTTCATGCCCGAGTTGCAGGGCGCTCAACAGTTCACCATATTCCTTGGCCAGGGTTTCAGCATCAGCGCGTGAGCCGGTACTGAGTAAGGTGGATATTTCCTGATCAATATTCCCCTTCAGTCCTGATGACAGTGATGTGAGCAGGGGATCACTTGAACTCAGGCTTGCCAGCTCAAGGACATCCTTTTCTATCTGCTTGTAATCAGCCAGTGCAGCAAGCTGGCCCTGGGCTGTGCCGATCTTCTCCTGCAGCCCCACGATCTTGATTGCCCGTTCAATCTTGGTTTGGGTATCAAGCAGTTGTTGATCTTTGGGTGCGATAGCTAAACCTGAAGATATAAACGCCAGGGCTTTATCATAATCACCCAGACTGAATTCGTTATCGGCGAGGACACGGTACTGGTTGCTCGGGCGTGAGTCAGTCAGCAATGCATGTTTAGGATCGATGCGTAATCTTATCGTCTCGAGTATGGCCTTTGTTTTATCCAGTTGGGAAGGATCCTGCGCAGCAGCCTGCAGGGCTTCAGAATATTCACCGCCCAGTAGACTGAGTTTCTGTTTTTTATTGGTAGAAACAAGTTCAGTCTGTTCCAGTTGGAATCCGGAGTCAGGGTAATAGAGTGCAATCTGTTCAACCAGTTTATCCGCATTCGGAAAATTGTAGTTCTCACCGCTGGTATCGATCAGTTTGCTGATCTCGGTTTTGAAATAATTCTGAATTGCATCTTTGGCCCCATCAGCAATGGAAAGCTGTTCTGCCTTTTCAAATGCGCTGATAACAGCAAGACGGTCAACGATAGTTTTGGTATCACCTGTATTGATATCGACGATGATCTGATCGATTTCCTGTTGGTGGAGATAATTCAGTACCGGTACCGTGGCGCCGATGGCAATGAGAGCAACCAGAGCCGCAGCGACGGTAGGTGGATGTTTATACCAGATGTATTTGGCTTCGAGTTCCTCTATGAAATGATCAACTGTGGGGCTGCGATCCTTGCGGTGGTATGCAACAGCGCGACGCAATGCCCGGTTCTGTTTCTTCTTGAGGCCCTTGACCGGTGCGGGGATAAGGTTATTTTCCATGGCCTTGTTTGCCGGCAATTTGTTAAAGGGATGTTTGCCGGTCAGCAATTCATAGGCCACGCAACCGAGCGCATAGGTGTCGTCACGCGTATCCGGTTCCTCGCCTTCCAGCATTTCAAGACTGGCATAAGCGGGCGTCAGCGCCCCCAGCTTGCCCGGATCAAACAGTGTTTTTTCGCCTTCAGCCGAGCCTGGGGCCTTGACCGCACGTGCAATGCCGAAGTCCAGCGTCTTGACCATGCCGTCATTACAGAGAAAGGCATTGCCTGGTTTGAAATCGGAATGCACCAGTTTCCGATGATGCGCGTAAGAGAGGGCAGCGCCGAGTTGTTTGATAATATTAAAGGCCTCTTTGAAAGGAAGACCGCCTTTATTGCGCACACTTTTTTTGATGTAATCATTTAAGGGCATCCCTTCCATCAATTCCATGGTGATATATACCGGTGTGCCCGGGCCGCCGATACGATCGAAATCATAGACAGTGGCAATATTCGGATGCGCCAGTTTTTGCTGGCGGCTGGATTCACGTTGCAGAGAGATGAATGCTTCCGGGTGATCCCGGAAATCCTCATTCAGCAATTTGATCGCCACATACGGATGTTTATCGCGCGCCTCTTCCTTTAGCAGGTCGATGCCCTTATACACCTTACCCATACCGCCGACACCAAGGACTTCGAGGAGTTTGAACCGGTGTTTAATGATGGAACCGGGGCCCATTTCGCCCCCGACATGTTGAACGCTGGCCGACGGGTCAGACCACGCAGTCCCCGTAGGTCCGGTACCGGCGGTAATTGATGGCGTTGAAATGTCTCCACCTCCAGCAGCACTGATATCGATATCCACGGCGCTCAGATCAGTGCCACCGGTCACATCAAAGGCAGCAGTATCTGACTTGATATTTTCTTTCAGAACCTGGGTACGTCCGGCACTGCTTTGTTTTGCGGCTAAATTGTCCTCTTGTGCAAAGACCGTCGAATCTTTTCCCCCGCCTCCATCACCTTCTGTCCTGGTTGCATGGGCACGCCGGTATTCATTGATCTGCCGTTTCAGTCGCGCATAGATTTGATCACTGATCTTTTTTTGCCCATAGATAGCGTCCAGCTCTGACAGCATTTTGGTGGCATATCCTGGAGATTGATCCAGCAGGGTGGACAACTGTTTGGAAAAGACATCAATATCCAGCTTGCCTTTTGCCAGGGCCTCGAGTGCGGTTTTAAAATTAGCCACAGTACAACACCTCCAAACTGTATAATATTCTAGTTAATATCGATCACAATTACTGTGACATTATCAACAGCCCCACGCTCCAGGGTGAGATCGATCAAGGTCTTGCATACTTCCTCGCCACTTCCTTCTTCATGCAAGATATCTTCTATTTCAAAATCAGTTATATGTTTCGTTAAACCGTCACTGCAAAGCAGGTAACGATCCTTCCTCTCCATTTCCTGTATATCCATGTCCAGAAACAGATCATCGGTGGCGCCAACAGCACGGGTAATCATGTTCAGGTGAGGGTGTACCGAAGCCTCTTCCCGTGTGATCAAACCCTTTTCAACGTAAAGTTCAACCTGTGAATGATCCGTTGTCATCTGCCGCAAGTCATTATTCCTGAGCCGGTACAGCCGGCTGTCTCCAGCCCAAATATAAACACAGTAACGGCCATACGCCACCATGGACACAACCGTACTGCCAATCGTAGTTCTTTTTTCGGAGTCCTGCGCTTTTTTTACCAGACGTTTGTTTACCTCTATCAAACGATCTTCCACATCGTCGATGTACCGGTTAAGGTTGACGCCCTCATGTACTTTCTTCAGGGAAGACACAATCATTTGACTTGCGACGTCGCCGGCTGCATGTCCCCCCATCCCGTCGGCCACAGCCCAGAGACCGATTTCCGGCCGCTCCAGTATCGAGTCTTCATTATGTTTGCGGACCTTGCCTACATTACTGATACCAAAGGATGTCCAGGACAGGGAATTGGTGGTGTTCTTGGGGTTGATTGCATCCATAAGGCATTACCTTATGTTCAAAAAACTGAATAGTGTAGCGATCCGTGCCGCTGCTGCCGGATAAAAAAATTAAATAAGGAACCTCTGATTAAGTCAGAGGTTCCTGCGGTACAGGGATGTGCCGTCATTTTTAATGGCGTCAAGCCATTGAAAATGAAGGAAAGCGAAAACCATGCTGTGCAGGATGCACGAATGCCGCGAGCGCAGGGATGCGCAGGAGCGGCCGTTTTTCGCTTTCCGTGCTCTGAGAAGTCCAGGATGGACTTATTCAGAGCTTCCATAAATACAATATTGCTGCAATCCATGGTCATGATGTCTCAAGTGTAAAGCGGACAACTTCCGTCGGATTTTCATTGAACCCTTTCCCTAAACTAATCTGGCCGTTGCCGTTTAAGTGCATTTCTTCCCTGCGCAGGAAGGCGTCTTCGCCGTTATCAATGCGGACATGGGTGCCATTGGTGCTCTGATCAATGATAAAGAACTTGTCGCGACGAAGTTCGATACGCACATGCTGGCGTGATGCCAGTTTTTCATTAATGGGCATATCACACTCCTTGCTTCTGCCGAGGACCACGCTGGATTTCTTCTTGCTTATTTGCACGTCAAGATCGTTATAGCGCAGGCGCAGTTTGACTTCCGGGGTTTTCTTGTCTGCCAGCATGCCGGTGGCCATGCGTGTCATGTCTTCTTCCTGCCAGATAATCTCGTAGATATCTATTACCTCCTGCTTGCCCTTGATGGGCGCGTGATCGATGAATCGGGTACTGGCCCTGAGTACGGCGGGTAATTTTTCGATAGTACTGAGCGTGGTGATAATTTGATTGGCTTTGGACTGTGCCGCCATGCGCGCTGCCAGGTTGACTGCATCGCCGAAGACATCACCCCCTTCCATGATTGCCGGTCCATAATGCATGCCGATGCGTATAGCTATTATAGTGCCGTCTTCTATATTCGCATTGACCTCGGCCAGTGATTCATGCATCGACATGCATGCAGTGGCGGCTTCTTCCGCGGTAAGGAAGGTTGACATTACCTCATCCCCAATGATCTTGATTACAGTACCATTATGCTTTTTTACGACATTGGATATCGCTTCAATCGTCTCTGCGCATATTTTTCTGGCGATGGCGTCACCCAGCGCTTCATACAGTTTCGTGCTGCCGCTGATATCGGCAAACACAATGGCGAGATTTGTCGTTTTCGGTGCCATTTATCCGGCTAGATAATGTTGATTGACATATGTATAAGGTGTGGCAGGCATCACCAAAATTAGTATTATCTTAATATTATTACTGAAAAGTAATATTACCTGTTAGGTATATCTCTAAGGTGCTGTTTGAGGATTCCCCCCGCCCGGTCAGTAATTTCTGACAGTCCCGCCCGATTTAGGTATGCTAAAGCTGAATCATAGCTTCTATATTGCATACAGTCATCATCATACCCCATTATTCTTAAAGGGAAAAATACTAATCAGGGCTTATTGGTTGTCAGTGAAAATACAGCCATGTAGGATTAACCGGCCTTTTCCTGAAAATCGAATTGAAGGTCTTGTTCCAAACATTGTAAAACAGTTTAACTTGTAACATTCAGGACAAACTAATTATGTCTTTACCCCCGGTTTCCAGGTTGTTTTTTTTCATTATTGCCGCACTCAGTGCCCTGTTTATTTATTCTGGTCTGGTCTCGGCCATTTCCGTCCGGGAATTGTTGGGGCTAGACGAGGCGAAAAGTGAAAAGGCGCCCGCACCTGAAAATAAAGTTGCAGATCCTGCGAAAAAGACACAGGTCGCCCCTAAACAGGGAAGTGACGATATTGCCGCCAGGCTGGATTATGATGAACTGCAAATAGTTATTTCGCTAATTGATGAAAAACAGCGAGCGCCAATTTTGGCCGATGAAGAGGCATTCCGGAATTTTGTGCAAAACGAGGCGGATAATAAATCTGTATTGTCCGCGGCCATTGCTAACAAGATTGACCAGAATGAAAAGACGCTCTTTCTCGCGCGCCGGGGTGCTGAGAATGTCTTGCGCGAGATCTACCTGAATCAACTGATTGCTTCCAAGATACCCGCTGATTTCCCGACCGGGCAACAGGTCAAGGACTACTACAATCAGAATAAAGACAAATTTGTGGTGGAGGAACGCGTTCATGTCTGGCAGATTTTCCTGCCCATCACTGAAGGCATGGATAAAAAGGAAATCGAATTACTGAAAAAACAGGCTGAATCACTATCCAATGACCTGCAAAAAGGTAAATTGGAGTTTGCAAAAATTGTTCAGCAATACTCCGGCCACCCGGCAAGCCGGATCAATGATGGCTATATGGGATTGATCAAGGTGACTGAACTCAGGCCCGGGGTACGGGAACCCTTGATGGCCCTGGCTGAGGGGGCGATCAGCAAACCGGTGACAACGGATACTGGTATACATATCTTCAAACGCGGTACTACCGTACCCAGACATGAAGTGGCTCTGGAACAGGTCCGGGATCAGATTAAAAAATTGCTGAATACCCAGATCAGGGGCCAGTTGCGAAAGGAGATTTATAAACAGGCCAGAGTTACGTATCCTGCTGATCTGGATGATAAAAAAATCGAAGAATGGCGATTAAAACTGCGTACCAATATACCGACGGGAACAGTTTCAAGTACCAATTAAACGTTCAATTTTCAGTGATTAGTGAATAGTGATTAGTTAAAATTTGCTACCAGTCACCAATCACCAGTCACCAATTACCAAGTTATCGCAATGCGACACAAGTTTTAAGCGTTTTAAATCAATAAAATACAAAACATTATTATTGTATTACTTTGCAGGAAATTATTTACTCATGGGCATTCATCTTGATATAGTACGAAACTCAGAAGAAGACTATGCCGGGTACAAGCATAATAGCCGCGTTTTTTTGCGGGGATATTGCAGATAACTAACTGAATATTAAGGCAAATGTTGAATCATATCAGGGTTGCTTAAGGTTTCATGCCTAGACAACGGGGGATGGGGAGAAAGGTTCTCGCACAGTTCGGTCTGGTGGCCGTGGCTGTGTTTATTTCGGGTCTGGCCTGTGCCGGACCGATTGAATTACCCGACTCAGCCCGCCCCGGCGCCGTCCGCCCGGAACAGGAACAGAGT
>JAENIZ010000052.1 GCA_016844485.1 Gammaproteobacteria bacterium
CTGATTTGATCAAACGTCTGCATGTTTTCCTCAATTGTCTTCTGAAAAACTTCCCACAGATTGCTGTCCGGATTGACTGGCTGACCGTTGGCCTTGAGCCCCTTCAAATAGCCATAAAAATTGCCCCATTCCCTGCGTTCAATAACCATGGCCTCTTCAGGATATTCTTTAACCCCCATCGAAGGTTCTATAAACCAGCGAAAATCCACACCGTAAACATCACGATTGCCCATTTTGATTAAATGACGGCCGACCAGCTGATTTCTAGATGTTTCATCCTGTATCCCAAGTTGGCTGGGGGTGACTTTTTCATGATCTGACATCTCACCGAGGACAGGGATAACGGAACCGTCCTTTTCCGTATATTCAAATTGCACAACGGAATCCGGCCAGAAATGGCCCAATCCACGCACGGCAATCAATCCGACCAGACCAATGACCATGATAACCGAGATGCTCACCGCGCCTGCATTGAGCCAAATATAGGGCTCACCACTGCCGAACCATGTTTTTATCTTGGAAGCCATTACAAGTTGCTGTATTTGGTGCGTAGCCGTTGCCGGACGATTTCCGCAAGTGAATTAAATGCAAAGGTGACCATAAAAAGAACAAGGCCGGCAAGAAACAGGATTCTGTAATGTGTGCTGCCCACCTCGGATTCCGGCATTTCCACGGCGATATTGGCGGAGAGCGCCCGGAAACCCTGGAAAATATTCATGTCCATAATGGCTGTATTGCCCGTCGCCATGACAACGATCATCGTCTCTCCTACGGCGCGGCCGAAACCGATCATCACCGCGGAGAAAATGCCCGGGCTGGCAGTCAGCAATACAACCCGCATCATGGTCTGCCAGGGTGTGGCGCCCAACGCCAGCGAACCTGTAGTCAGGTGTCTCGGCACACTGAATATCGCATCCTCGCTGATGGAGAAAATAGTCGGGATCACGGCAAAACCGATGGCGATACCAACGATCAGGGAATTCCGTTGAACGTAAGTAACACCAAGTTCCTGGGTCAGCCAGAGGGGCATATTTCCATCGAAGAACATCGATTCCAGAGACTGGCCGAGCCAGATGGAACAGGCCATGGCAAAGACGATCACCGGAATCAATAACGCTGCTTCCCATCCCCCAGGTAATCTTTGCTGTATGCCTGCGGGCAATTGCCTCCACATCCACGCGGCGCCAAGGATAGCCACCGGGATTAGTACAAAAAGCAACAAAATACCGGCCAAATGATGCTCAACATACGGGGCGAACCAGAGGCCGGCGATGAAACCCAGTATCACAGTCGGTAATGCCGCCATAATCTCAATGGCCGGTTTAACCAAACCTCGCATTTGAATTGACATGAAGTAAGCGGTGTAGATCGCACCCATGATCGCCAGTGGTATGGCGAACAGCATGGCGTAGATCGATGCCTTCATCGTGCCAAAAACCAGGGGTGTCAGGCTGAATTTGGGTTCAAAATCACTGCTCGCGGAAGATGATTGCCAGATATACTCCGGTTTGTCACGGCTCTCATACCAGACCTTGCCCCAGATGGATTGCCAGGAAATTTCAGGATGTTTATTTTCGATCTTCCAGAAATGCGTTTGCCGTTTTGCATCTTCAATCAAGGCGGCATTGGCGCGCGGGGCAATTGCGATCAATTTAAACGATGTGTCTTCGATGTGCTTAAGCTTGACGGTGCGATGGGCGGTGGTGTGATAAATACCCAGATTACCGTTGGCATCCACGGCAATAAACCCTTTGCGGAAATATTCAGGTGCGATCGCCATAATAGGCGCTTTTTGCGCATCAAATGTCCGTATGTGCTCAAGTGTGTAATTGTTATCGGCGTCCCTGACCGGAAACCACTGTGTAATATGTCCGCGCGAATCACCGGCCAGAATTGACAAACCACCACTCAGAAATTCCAGACTGGTAATCTGAACTCCTTCCGGGACAGCTTTTACGCGCTGGATAAGACGCGGATCGGATTTCTTGCTGATATCAAAATAACTGATGAATCCTGCTTTATCCGCCACATAAAGTTCGCGCTGTTCAATATCGAGCGCCACTTGCGCGATACTGGAGTTAATCAGCTCAATCTCTCTCTCGACCCAGTTAAAGGCCATTTCTTTTCCCGGGCTCGAATCTTCCTTTTCAAGATTCAACAAAATCAACCGCCCCTCTTCTGTTCTGGCCACCAGCGTCACCTGCTGATCATCTGCCTGCACGTCAAGTTCCTGAATGGCTTTACCCTGAGAATCAACCTGGATCGGCGTTTCGCCAAAAGGATAGACAACATTGGGAGTAATAACCCGCACGTTGTTAGGGTAGCTGATTGAATAATTGTGCTGCACCACTTGCACAGTCCCATTACTCAAACCGAGCGCTACAATCCTTTGGGTTGGATCGCCTGCGGCAAAAGCAGTGACAGTTGCAGTCGTGGTACCCAGTAACAGTACGGTTGTTTGTGGTTGCCCGGTGCGTGTATCAAAAAAAACTGCCGCGCCATCTGCTGTGATGCGCAAACCGATTTCCTGTTGCTCTTCCATGGCATAGAAAAGCGACTCCGCATCGGGATTGCCCGGCAAAGCATAGCTGGCCACCTGTTCGATATGCGCGGGGAAGAACATCGGCAGAACGACATACAGCAGGTAAAACGCAATAAGCGCTATCGCCACAATAACGCTGATACCACCGAATGCCATCACATAACGCGTGATCCAGTCCTTGAAATGCCGCCAGCGCCGGTAACGCTGGGCAGCAGCCGTATTGAATTGCGATAACGCAATAATTGTATGGGTATCGGACATGAAAGTAGTGTAGGGCTGAATTATGACAATTCTGTTAAACACCCTGTTCAGAGCGGTTATTGCAGCAAAAAAAAGCCCCGCAAAGCGGGGCACAACATAGTTGCAGAGGGTTTATATGGATTGTTAGAGGGGTAGAGATATTCCTTTACGGGTTATTTGCCACATCAACTCCGGAAATCTTGGCGAGTTCCGTGCCTGCCACCTTTGCCGGTAATGGAATGTAACCGTCTTTAACCACAACATTTTGTCCGGTCTTTGATAACACCATCTTGAGAAACTCTGTTTCCAGAGGTGGCAATGATTTGTTGGGATTTTTATTGACGTATATAAACAAATATCGTGACAGCGGATATGTGCCGGAGGTGGCATTTTCACTCGAGGCTGCGATGAAATCAGAACCATCTTTAGCGAGTGGCACGGATTTCACACCGGAGGTTTTGTAGCCAATTCCGGAATAGCCAATCCCATTGATCGATTTTGTAATGCTCTGCACTACAGAGGCTGAACCCGGTTGCTCATTCACGGTATCTTTAAAGTCCCCCTTGCACAGGGCATGCTCCTTGAAAAAACCATAGGTCCCGGAGACCGAGTTACGCCCATAGAGCTGGAGCGGCTGGCTTGCCAGGTCACCGCTCACACCCAGCTGACTCCAGGTTGTTACATCTTCAGAATAACCGCATTTGCGCGTGGCCGAAAAAATGGCATCTACCTGGGCCAAGGTGAGGCCCTTGATCGGATTGTCCTTGTTCACATAGACAGCCAGGGCATCAATTGCGACGGCGATTGCCGTGGGTTTATAACCGTGTTTCGTTTCGAACGCGGCTATTTCTTCCGCCTTCATCGGACGGCTCATGGGTCCGAGATTGGCTGTTCCCTCAGTCAAGGCCGGTGGTGCGGTGGATGAACATGCTGCCTGGATTTGTATATTCACATTTGGATAAAGACGCTTGAATTCCTCCGCCCAGAGGGTCATGAGATTGGCCAAGGAATCAGAGCCGACACTGTTGATATTGCCTGAAACACCACTTGCCTTGCTGTAATCAGCCAGCGTTGGATCGACTTTATCATCGGCCAATGCAGGGAGTGACAGTAACGCTCCCAATAAAAAATAAACTATAAATAATCTCTGCTTAATCATTTTTTGTCTCCAAACTGCGGTTGAAAAAATAGTCATCTCTATTTTGTTGTTAGTTGAGTATGGTGCGCTAACATGACAGATCAATGAACACAATATGACAGTTTCAAGACAGGCGTTTATGCGCGTTGGCTATGCGTAAAACAATAGAAATACAAAGATATTTTCCAGATCAGGCGCTTAAGCTTGTATCTGCATTTTTTGTCTTATACACAACTATCTTGGCGGGAAAATCACAACGAAAAATGCTGCCTTTACCAAGCTGGCTTTCAATATGCAGGTTCCCGCCATGCCGTGTCATGACATGCTTGACGATGGCAAGGCCAAGACCGGTTCCTCCCTTCGCCCTGGAACGGCTTTTGTCCACGCGATAAAAACGCTCTGTTATACGGGGTATGTGCTCTGGCGCAATGCCTTCGCCATTATCCGCCACCTCCAGATGCGCCCCCGTCTTATCGGCATACCAATGGATGCGAATTATGCCGCGCTCTGAAGTATGTTGAATGGCATTAAATACCAGATTGGAAATGGCGCTATAAATCTCCCTTTGATTGCCTTGTATCCAGAGATCGGGGTCTGTGTCCAGATAAAAAATATGCTCCATCATGCCGCTCAGGGTTTGTGCCTCCTGATAAATCGCGGCCAACAGGTCAGGCACCATCACCGGTTCTGTTTCTTCGCGTTCTGCAATCATTTCCAGTGAAGATAACTGCAGCAGATCATCAATCAGTCTCTGCATCTGTTCCGATTGTTTGCGCATTTGTTCGATATGTGGCCTCCATGGCTCCGGACATACCTCCATATCGTCGGCGAATCCTTCCAGATAGCCCGAGATAACGGTGAGTGGTGTGCGTAATTCATGTGAGGCATTGGCGATAAAATCCTTGCGCATCTGATGAATGCGTTGAATGGCTGTAACATCGCGCGCTACCAGTAATTTTTGCGTTTCGCCATAAGGCGTGATTCGAAATTCGAGTTTCAGATCGGCGTTAATTGGAGATTCAATTTGCAATGCCTTGCTCGAATGTTGATGTTCCTGATCGTTTAAAAAGGCTGTTAGTTCAGGATGCCGTATAAGATTTGATATACGCTGCCCCCCATCCTGTGGCCAGCGAACACCCAGATAGTCTTTGGCCTTTTCATTTGCCCACTCAATATCGCCATGTTCTCCGAATACAATCACGGCGTCCGGTAATGCGGCCGTGGCTTCCTGGAAGCGTTTCAGAAATGCAGAGAGTTTGTCTTCACGTTGTTTGTAATGTGTTCTGAGGAAATCGATCCCACTGCAAATTTCATTGATAATCCCCGGCAGCTCCGGAGGGTCATTTTCATTGCGATATTGCAGCCAATCATATAACTGCTTCAAAACACGATATTGCCAGATCACGAACAAGACAATGCCGGTAAGGAGACAAATCATTATCTGACCCGTGGCCAGTCCCGCCAGCAGGCTTAAAAGAACAACGCCGGTAAAGCGCCAGATATCCTCTCTCATTTTTCAACAACCATGCTCAATGCGTAGAAAACCGGTAACCCACGCTCCGTACTGTCTGGATAAATTTATCAAAACTGAACGGCTCAAGCGTTTTCCTCAATCGCCTGATATGCACATCAACCGTGCGCTCTTCAACATAGACATTTTGTCCCCATACTTGGTCTAGTAATTGTACCCGGCTGAATACCCGTTCCGGATGAGTAATAAAAAAATGCAGAAGCTTGAACTCCGTCGGGCTGATGTCGATGATCTCGTTCCTGGCGGTTACCCGGTAGGTTTCAGGATCAAGTACCAGCCCTTCAACCTCAATAATGCCCTGCTGCGCCTCATCGGCATAGCGGCGCAGCACGGCGCGCAGGCGCGCCAGAAGTTCCTTGGTGGAAAAGGGTTTCGTAATGTAATCATCAGCGCCGGTATCAAGGCCGCGGATCTTGTCAGCCTCCTCGCCTTTGGCCGTTAACATAATGATGGGAATACCCTGTGTATCGGTATCGTTTCTCAAGCGCCGGGCATAATCAATCCCGCTCATGCCGGGCAACATCCAGTCCAGCAGAATCAAATCGGGTTTGTGCGCATGAATGAGCGTCCGCGCCTGCTCTACATCGGCGGCCTCTTCGCAGGAATAACCTGCTTTCATCAGGGAATATCCCAGCATCTCCCTGATGGCTGCCTCATCTTCAACGATGAGAATTCTGCTTTTCATATCATCGATAAACGCATTGAGCATGCATGATATTAGAAATCACGCACATTACATTTTCATTACAGTATCTATAAGGATCACAATCTTATTTCCATATCAATCGAACTTACAGCAGTTTGTTTGAATTAGTCATATGTCCGTCACGTTTGCTTAACCCTTTCGTCACATAAACGTCATTTCACTGCAACAGTATCTCATTACCTTGATGCATCCCTGTATTGACTAGGGGCTTGCTTGCAGATGGGGAATTAGCGCAAGTCATATTTCAAAGCTGGTTTTTCAATTTTTTAATGAGGAGACCAACCGTGTTTAACAAAACATTTATAAAAAATCTGTACGGCTCGATCATTCTGGGGTGCCTGGCCGCGTTATCAACACCGGCTTACGCTGCCAGCAACGATGCCATTATGGATCTGCTCAAGATCCTGAAGGCAAAGGGCAGTATCACGGAGGAAGAGTATGAACTTCTGGCCAACCAGGCCAGGGCGGACGCCGAGGTCGTCGAGGACGTGAAAATTCAGTTGGAGGCCAAGACCAAGGACATGCCCACGATCGACACCAAAGAAAAGGTTGTCATCACCTCGAAGGATGGGGATTTTCAGTGGCAATTCATCGGCCGCCTCATGGCCGATTACCATATCGCTGGCTCTGATATACCGGCGTTTGATACCACTGCCAATAGTTTAGCGAAGATTGATACCGAAGGTGCATTCCGCCGTATGCGTCTCGGCATGCAGGGTAAGCTCTGGCAGCACTGGATCTGGAAGCTCGAATATGATTTCTCAGCGGAGTCAGAAAACGCCTTGAAGGACGGTTACGTCGGCTACGAGGACAAGTACTCCAACGGCGGTTGGAACGTCAAAGTTGGCCAGCACCACATACCCTTCGGTCTGGCGACGATGTCCAGCTCCAAGTATCTCGTCCTGCTGGAACGCCCCTTGATGGCCGACTGCGAATTGCAGCCGTCCCGGCAGTTAGGCATCTCCGGGTTTATCAATAGCGGTGAAACCTGGAACTTCCAGGCCGGTGTGTTCGGCGCCGACGAGGATCCCGTATCGGATCCGAATACTTTTGAAGAGTTGAATATTGCAGCCCGCGGTACCTTTAACCCGTATATCAAGGACAAGACTCATCTCCTGCACCTGGGCGGCGCGGTGTGGTACAAAGATCCAAACGATACCGCTCTGCGGATCCGGCAGCGTCCTGGCGTTATCCGTTCTTCCGATAACCGGTTTATCGACGCCAACTTCGGCACCAGCCTTACCGAAGACGTCCTCGCTTTCAACGCCGAGGCCCTCATGGTGTGGGGTCCCTTCCACCTGCAGGGCGAGTACACCCATTGGGATGTTTCGCCGAAAACAAGCACCTCTTTTAGCACAACAAACACAGGGGACGTAACCCTGGAAGGTTATTACGTAGATGCCAGCTTCTTCCTGACCGGCGAGTCAATGAACTTCAAGACGGCCGAAGGGCAGTTCAGCGGCGTGAAACCCTTTGGTGTCGTCGGCAAGGGCGGCATCGGCGCTTGGCAGGTTGCCCTGCGCTATGACGTCATGGACCTGAACGACTTCGCCACTGGAACCGGAACCGGCATCAGGGGTGGCAGAGAAGAGGACTTTCGCATCGGCCTGAAGTGGTACCCCACCAGTACCCTCAACTTCATGGCGGATTACGTCACCGTGCTCGACCTTGATCGTCCCGGATGTACCACCCTCG
>JAENIZ010000007.1 GCA_016844485.1 Gammaproteobacteria bacterium
ACCCAGTATCAGCATGGCCATATCGGCGAGCATGGCAAAGGCGGAACTCATCCGTGTCAGTTGCCGGTAATACTTTGCGGTGTCATCCGCATGGGGCGCCCGGCACAGGCGTGCATTGCTCAACCCGAGCAGCAAGGTGCGTACTACATTACTGATGGTAAAACCGATATGACCAAAGATGGCCTGATCGAATTGTTTTAATCCCGCGTTCGCGTCCGGATTGGCGACGGCCTGCATCTCCGTCAGTACATAAGGGTGACAGCGTATGGCCCCCTGGCCGAAAATAATCATGCTGCGGGTGAGTATGTTCGCCCCTTCAACGGTAATACCGACCGGGATGGACTGGTAACTGCGCGCCAGATAATTACGCGGCCCCAACATGATGCCCTTGCCGCCATGCACGTCCATCGCATCATTCACCACCTGGCGCATACTCTCGGTCAGGTGAAATTTGATGATGGCAGTGATGACGGAAGGTTTCTCACCCTGATCCAGGGACCCGAGCGTCAGGACACGCGCGGATTCCATCATGTAGGTCAAACCCCCGATCCGCGCCAGGAATTCCTGCACCCCTTCAAATTCACCGATGGAAACATTGAACTGTTTGCGGATACGGGCATAGGCACCCGTCGTACGGCTGGCAAATTTGCCTGCCCCGGTGCTTAATGCCGGCAGCGATATACCGCGCCCATCCGACAGACATTCCATCAGCATGCGCCAGCCCTGGCCAATGCGGTCCTGCCCGCCGATGACCCAGTCCATTGGAATAAATACATCATTGCCGTTGTTCGGGCCATTCTGGAACGGGATATTCAAGGGGAAATGACGCCGTCCGATATTCACACCCGGATGTTTTGTCGGGATCAATGCCAGGGCGATGCCCAAATTTTCCTTATCACCCAGTAAATGTTCGGGATCGTAGAGTTTGAAGGCCAGTCCCAGCAGTGTCGCGACCGGGCCCAGGGTGATATAGCGTTTGTTCCAGGTGACAAGGATACCCAGTACATTCTGTTTCCCCTCGAATTCTCCCCGGCTGACGATACCATAGTCCTGCATGCCACCGGCGTCACTGCCAGCTTCCGGTCCAGTCAGTGCAAAACAGGGGATCTCGTCGCCGCTGGCGAGACGCGGCAGATAATACTCTTTCTGCTCCTTGGTGCCGTATTGCATCAGCAAGATACCGGGACCGAGTGAATTCGGGACCATCACAGTCACCGCCGCCGTGACACTGCGCGATGAGAGTTTCATCACCACGGCCGAGTGCGCCAATGCCGAGAATTCCAGTCCGCCATAGTGTTTCGGAATGATCATCGCAAAAAAACGTTTTTGTTTGATGAATTCCCACACCTCAGACGGCAGGTCATAACGCTCATGGGTGATATGCCAGTCATCCAGCATCCTGCATAATTCCTCCACCGGCCCGTCAAGGAACGCCTGCTCTTCCTGACTCAGTGTTGGGATCGGCATGGACAATAATTTTTTCCAGTCCGGTTTGCCGCTGAAGAGTTCCGCATCCCACCAGACATTGCCTGCCTCCAGCGCTTCCCGTTCGGTGTCCGACATGGCCGGTAACAATTTGCGGTACAGATCAAATAATCGTGTGCTGATCAAATTCCGACGTAATGGAAACACAAGGAGCGGGACAAAGATCAGCAGGAAACACAACCAGAGAGGAATGAGTAAAAAAACTGAAGGTGAAGTGTAATAACTGAAGCCTGTCAACAACACGCCAAAGACCAGTGCCCATAGCCAGAGCGGGAATCTCAAAAACGCAAAAATACAGGCTGATACCAGACAGACACCCAGGAATAAAGTGAATGGATTCATAAG
This sequence comes from Gammaproteobacteria bacterium, assembly GCA_016844485.1. Classification (GTDB taxonomy): domain Bacteria; phylum Pseudomonadota; class Gammaproteobacteria; order Eutrophobiales; family Eutrophobiaceae; genus JAENIZ01. The sequence goes on from JAENIZ010000007.1 coordinate 1,831, forward strand.
TTCATCTTAGCTATCACATTTTTCTGGCAATCGAATGCGAACCATTTTGCCCTTATACAGCAAGCGTAGGCAAATTTCCGGAAAATTCAGTTAAAATCAGCAAGTTCTGAATATTAGCTGGCCGGGATCGTCCTGATCCTGGGATCAAACGCATCCCGCACGGCATCCGCGAACAGGTTTGCGGAAAGTACCAGTCCAAGCATAAACATAAAGGCCGCAGACAACGACCACCACACGATCGGTTCACGGGCCATTTCCAGACGGGCACTGTTGATCATATTTCCCCAACTGGCCATGGTGGGATCGACACCGATACTGATATATGCCAGGACTGCCTCCACCAGCACCAGGCCACTGAAATCAAGGACGATCGATATCATGACAATATGCATGACATTCGGCAGTATGTGCCGCAGCATGATGGTGATATGCCCTGTGCCAAATGCACGTGCCGCCTGTACATAATCAATCTCGCGCAGTTTCAATGTTTCACCGCGCAGAAGCCGGCACAGTCCTGTCCAGCTCATGATGCCGAGGATCATGCAGAGAAATAACAGGCGCATATCCGCCCGCTGCTCGATGCTGGTGAAATCACCGGCATGATTGGTCATATACACCTCAAGCATCAGGATCGCCGCAGCAATCAATAACACTCCCGGGATTGAGTTCAGCGTCGTATAGAGATATTGAATGACATCATCTATCCAACCGCTGAAATATCCGGCCATAATTCCCAGGGCGATCGCAAAAGGGAGCATGATTAATGTGGTCAGTGTTCCGATAAGCAGTCCGGTGCGCACACTTTTGAGTGATTGGTAAAGTACATCCTGACCGACCTTGTCCGTGCCCAGGACGTGATAAAAACCGGAAAGGTAAACAAGCGTGGTGATGCCGATGATAATGCATCCCAGTGTAATCAATATGACATGCCAGGGGATTTTTCCAGGGATTTGATCCCGCCCCCGGATGATACAGCGGAACTCTGTTTTGATATCGCTGCGTCTGATGCGAGACAGACTGAAAATAATCATTGCTGATAACACCAGCCAGATCATTATTCCCATAACTATACCTATGATCGTCTTCGTCAGGATATCCGGGACGATATCTTTATCCGGGTCATTCAGATGACTCCCGCCATAGTTCAAACGCGGGTAATCGCGTATCCGGGTGCCATCGGGCTGATCGATCATTTCCTTCGCATAGGCATGCGTTGCAAACGGCGCGGAATAGGTTTTCTCAACGCGGCTGCGCAATTTTTCAGTCAGGACATCCAGCACACTGAGGATATTTGTCGAATATTTTATTTCCTCCTGATTCTCATCATCGAGTCGTGGATGAAAATGAATCGAGTCCAGCAATCCGGCGGCGATATAAAACAGCAACACAACTGATGTTGCCATGGCCAGTGGATTTTCTCCCACCTGACGCCACGGGATACACAGGTGTTCATGTCTGCGTGAATACCAGATAAACAGACACACCATGAATACCAGAACAAAGATAAGTGCGTCAGTGATAAAGATAACGGGCATAATAATAATTATTCCAGTCTGATCCGTGGATCCGCAATCGTGTATGAAATGTCCGTCAGGATTAAACCGATGATGTATAACACTGATCCCAGATACACCATGGATCGTACAATGGCGAAATCCTGATTGCTGATTGCGTCAATGGTATAACTGCCGAGTCCGGGAACCGCAAAAAATGATTCAGTGACCAGACTGCCGATAAAAAGTAATGGCAACACCACCACCACGCCGGTCAATATCGGGATAAGACCGTTGCGCAAGACGTGCCGGTACAGAACAGTTTTTTCAGACAACCCCTTGGCACGGGCGGTACGCACAAAATCCTTGTTCATTTCCTCAAGGAAGATCGTACGATACCAGCGTGTGGATGAGCCTATACCTCCAATCAATCCAACGATGACTGGCAATGCGACAAACTTGATTGCATCAAAACCGGTGTCATATCCGGAGATTGGGACCAGATTAAACAACTTGCCGATCACAAACTGGCCGCCGATGATATAAAACATGCTGGAGATCGACATCATGATCACACACATGACGACTCCCCACACATCAATGTAGCTTCCCCTGAAAAACGCGAGGGTGAGCGCAAAGGTGATATAGCTTATCAATCCAAGTATAAGGCTGGGGAAGGTAATGGCAAGGCTCGGCCACATGCGTTGGCGAATGTCATAACCGATATCACGGCCACTGTCGGATTGACCAAAATCAAACAGGAATAATTTGATTGAATTTTGGAAAAATATTGTATCTGAAATTTTCTGCCCTGCGCTTGCCTGTGAATTCCAGAGCACCGGCTTGTCATAACCGCGTTCACTTTTCCACTTATCTATTGCCTCTTGAGTGATCCGTTTCTGTCCAAGTTGCATGCGTGCCATATCGTCCGGAGTATTCACGACGAAGAACAACACAAAGGTAATAATGTTTATTCCAATCAGGATAGGCAGGGCATAGGCGATGCGGCGTATAACGTAATTAATCATAGCGCCGGAGAACGCTCCCGGCGTTTATAACTGAACCATGCCGGGATAATGCTGATCAGGAGTATCACCAGGATTAATATGAGAGGCCAGAAGACCGGCTGATTCCACTGGGCGCGTAATTTGTTTCTTGTTTCAGGATCGATGCGGATGTACTTCAGGGTATTATTGGCCATAAGATTCCGCTTGGCGTTCCTGAACCAGCTGTGATGCAATGAGAATGCGACTGGATGCAGACCCCATATCCATGGGGCGTCACGTCTGGCAATCTCGATCATCTTATCCAGGATCGCCTGACGTTCCGGCCCGTTTGACATGTTTCTCATATGATTAAAAAGTTCATCAAATTCCTCATTCCCATAGTTTGCGGCGTTTTCACCGTTCATGCCTACCTTTGCATGGGGACCATAGAGCAGAAACAAAAAATTTTCCGGGTCCGGATAGTCCGCATTCCATCCCCACATGAAGATCTGCTCCGTTCCTTTCAGCATTTTTTCCTGAAAGCGATTGTAATCCGTCGCGCGTATAACAAGATTTATTCCCAGTTTGGAAAATTGCTTCCGGAGCCAGTCAAATACCGCCTTGGCATCGGGGCCAGCTGCAGATGTATCCAGATACAAAATCAGGGACTGTCCTGTTCTCACATCACGTCCCTCAGGATAACCGGCATCAATCATTAATTGCTGTGCTTCCGTGACACTTCTGCGTTCCGCCCTGCCATTGCGCCATGTATAGACATAGGGATTAATACCGTCACTGCCCTCTATATAACCAAAGAGACCCGGAGGGATTGGTCCCTGCGCCGGTACACCGCGGCCGTTGGTAAAAATAGAGATAAATTCCTCGTAATCCACCGCAATCGATATCGCCCTGCGTAATAATCTCGCGCGTTCACTGTCACCGCCGACAACATCATCTCGCATGTTGAAACCCATATAAGATGTTGAAGACATGACTGCCATGCTAAGCCGGATGCCTTTATCCTGCATCTGTTCTGTTAATTCCGCTTGACCCAGCGTGTTGAACTGAACGGCCTGATCAAAACTGTCCGAGGCAATGCCGGAGGTATCATAATAACCCTGCAGGAATTTATTCCACGCAGGGATGGTTTCCCTCTCAAGACTGAATATTACCGTATCAATAAACGGCATTGTTTGTCCTGCATCCTGCAAAAGATTATTCGCTGCGTCCTCAGGTTCTCCTTCGGCCGGATATAACTCACCACGAAAATTCGGATTTCGTTCAAGTACCATGCGGCGGTTAGGGTTGTTTTCTGTCAGCATGTAGGGGCCCGTACCTACAGGATACCAATCCAGCACAATATTTTTTTCTTTCATGCCAGGCTGTGAATAAAAATAATCGGCCTCCCACGGCATGGGAGAAAAGAAATACATGGACAGCCAGTAACGAATCTGCGGATATTTTTCCTTCAGTGTGATTTCAAAGGTATAACGATCCAGGATACGTACACCACTTAATTGATGCTTGCGTAAATCAAGGAAATGATGTTTGTTATTTTTATATTCATTCGCCAGTGCTGCTGTCAATTCCTCCAATCCCGAAATATATTTGGACATCAAGCCGGCAATCGGTGAATGTACGCCTGGATGGGCGAGGCGTTTGATCTGGTACACATAATCTTCGGCGATAAGTTCCCGCGTACCGGTTTCCGGGAAGTCCGCCAGGGTATGAATCTTTTCCAGATCACGCAGGGGCAGATCATGAAAAAGATAATTTCCTTTTTTATCACGCGCGAATGCGGGATGCGGTTGATAGAGAATGCCGGGCTTGATTGTAATCCTGTAGACTGCATGATGTACCAATTCTGCCGGTGCATCTGCATCAAGCGGATTACCGGCATTATCGTAATACTCCGCTTCCGGTACTGAAGTTGCGGTCAAGGGGACCAGCTCATACGGCCGCTTCAGGAAATGATACTGTAAGGGAGGTTCATAGATCTGGCCCAGGAAGACATATTCATTGCTACTGTATGAGCTCACCGGGTCCAGATGTTTCGGCCGCTCCTCAAACGAATCGTAGTAGATATTGCCATGTGATTGACTGTCAGGATAGGGATTGTTCCACGGGCTGAAATTACAACCCGCTGACAGCATTAATGCGCTCAATGTCCAATACAGGGCAAATCGGTTCATTATCAGATATTATATCGGTGTTGGGGGTTTGCCTTTTTCTTCAATGCGCATTATAAACGTCATCATTATTCTGTACACTTTGACGCCGGACAGATAATGAATTTCAAAAACAACCATAAGGAAAAACAGTATGGGACTACTGGAAGGTAAACGCGCATTAATTGTCGGTGTGGCCAGCAATCGTTCCATCGCCTGGGGAATTGCCAAGGCCATGCACCGTGAAGGCGCCCAACTGGCATTTACCTATCAAAATGAAAAACTGCGCGAGCGCGTGGAAAATTTTGCCTCCCAGGTAAACTCGGAGATCACTGTGCCATGCGATGTGGCCAGTGATGAACAGATACAGGCCGTATTTGATCACATCGATGATTATTGGGATAGCCTGGATATCCTTGTCCACTCAGTGGCCTACGCACCACGGGATCAGCTTGAAGGTGAATATCTCGAGAGTGTCACCCGGGAAGGTTTTCTGACCGCCCATGAGATCAGCTCGTACAGTTTTTCAGCATTGGGGGATGCCGCAAGACCCATGATGAAGGGACGAAACGGCGCCATGCTGACACTGACTTATATCGGGGCAGTACGTGCCATGCCCAATTACAATGTCATGGGTGTCGCCAAGGCGAGTCTGGAGGCGAATGTCCGTTACATGGCCTCGAGTCTCGGACCCGAAGGGATCAGGGTCAATGCCATATCCGCCGGCCCGATTCGCACCCTGGCGGCAGCTGGCATCAAAGGGATGCGGGAATTTCTGAGTTATGTGGAAAAAGTGTCTCCGTTAAGACGCAACGTGACTATTGATGAGGTGGGAAATGTCGCCGCCTTCCTGTGCTCTGATTACGCCTCTGCGATTACCGGCGAAATTACCTATGTGGACTGCGGATATAATGCCATCGGTTTGAGCATCTAGTCACAAAAAGCTGCACACGTGAAATTGTGTAAATAATCCGGAAATCTAAATCTTGTCGGGAAAGATCTTTATCTCCGCCTTGTTCTGTAATTCCTGAAGCACCTCTCCCCAGCTATTCATGGCCCTGGACCTTTGCAACTGTGACTTTAATTCACTGATTTTTTCTTTATCAATTGCATCAGGTTCAGGATTCTCTGCCTTTAACACGGCAATCACGGCATAATCGCCTGTTCCCATCGCAGCACCTCCAAACACCGGTTTATTGTCCTGCGGTTTGCCAAGATTGAATGCCGTTCTGAGCACGGCACGGTTTACGGTAACATCCTCACGCGTGATATCAACTGAATGCTGCCACTCCACATCCGCTTCAGTGGCAACCGCTTCAAAACTTTTACCTTCATGTAACTGTGCAAGGATTTCCTGTCCTTTTGCATGTGTTTTTTCACTTGCCCGAGTAAATCTTATGTCTTCTATGACGTTATCTCTCACTTCATCCAGCGGACGTCTCGCTTCAGCGTTATGATCCTCATCACGCAATACGACCACACGATTATCATCAAGCTCAATCATTTCACTGTTATGACCATTAATCAGAACATCTTCAGAGAAGCTGGCAGACTGAATTTTAGGATCCGCGGTCAGTCCTTCCGTACTGCCGTTGCGGCTGAAAAATTCACTATGCTGTATATTAGTGCCGGTTTCCTCGGCAGCGATCTCCAGGGTATCCGGGTGCTCATAGGTTAAAGTCGCAAGTTTATCGGAAAGGTCAAAAAATCGTTCCTCTCCTTTTGCATGACGATAATCCTTTTCAACAGCTTCCCGCGCATTTTCAAAGGTATTCGCCACACCGCCTTTAATATCGTGAAGTTTGAGAATGTGAAATCCTGATTTTGACTGGACAACATCACTCACCTGATCTTTTTGCATGGAAAATGCTACGGCATCAACCTCTTCAGGCAAGATGCCCTTGCTTAAAAAGTCATGGTCACTGATGCTGAAATTCGGATCTGTGTCTTCTGCATACTGTTTGGCAATGTCTTCGAATGTCTTGCCGGAATTAACAAGTTGCAGAATATCATTTGCCTTTGTCTTCGCCTTTTCTACGGACTCTGCGGCGGCATTTTCGTCTGTTTTAATCAGTATCTGGCTGATCTTGCGCTGTTCATCAACATCATAATTGGCCTTATTGGCCTCATAATAATCACCTAATGCCTCTTCATTCACCTCTACTTCATCTGCAAGCTGATTCAGTGAAAGTTCAATATATGCGATCTTGACCTCTTCGGGTTTGACGTAAAGCTTGTCATTATTCTTGTAGTAAGATTCAACATCCTCATCAGAGACTTCAATCGATTCCTTGAATTTGTCAGCAGACAGGATTGTGTAGTAAAGATCACGTTTCTGATTTTTCAGACGAGCGGCATATTCAGTTTCGTTCTTTGAAACAAAGGCACTCTCGACAATCGCGCTTTGCAGCTGCTCTGAGGCCATTTCCAGACGCATTTGTTGCTCAAATAGTGCCGGAGGCATACCCAGCTGCAGTACACTTTGTTCATACAAGTCCTTTTTAAAACCCTCTTCCCCCTTGAATAGCTCAATATTTTTTATTGTTTCCCTGACCTGGTCATCACTCACCCGTAGACCTGCTGATTGTGTTACCTGATTTAGCAATTCACTTTCAATTAACCTGCCAAGAACCTGTTGTTTTAATATACCTTCTTCAGCCGGGCCCAGATTCTGACCCATGAGAGACTGCATTTGCAGGCGGTAGTTATCAAACGCACGTTGAAATTGACTTAATTTGATTTCCTCGTCATTAACTTTCGCAACGACGGGTTCCTCGCCACCGTCAAAATAATAGTTAATACCCCAGAATGCGAAAGGTATGATTAATAAACCAAATACAACCGTTGCAAGCCAGCCTGAGGCCCAACCATGAATAGTTTGCAGCATGTGTATAGTAGTTATGCAATAAATAAAACGGGCGCGCCCTGAATCAGGCACGCCCGTAGTTGTCAGTTATGGCGGAGTGGACGGGACTCGAACCCGCGACCTCTGCCGTGACAGGGCAGCATTCTAACCAACTGAACTACCACTCCGGTAGTACATGGTGGGTGCTGAGGGGTTCGAACCCCCGACCTTCGCCTTGTAAGGGCGACGCTCTCCCAGCTGAGCTAAGCACCCAAGGAGGCGCTAGTTTATGGCACCCTTGAGTGCTTTACCAGATTTGAAACCAGGCACTTTTGAAGCCTTGATCTTTATTGTTTCCCCGGTTCTCGGGTTGCGGCCCATTCTTGCTGCCCGTTTGCGAACAGAAAACGTTCCAAAACCAACTAACGTAATTGAATCACCCCTTTTCAGGGCTTTGGTTATTGCGTCCAACGCAGCATCCAGGGAGCGAGCAGCAGAGGCTTTGGATAAATCTGCAGATTCAGCGATTGCATCAATCAATTCAGCTTTGTTCATTTTTTCTTCCCCTTAAAGTGTGTTCCCTAAAAACCATTTGTTGTATAAATATACTTAATGGAAATTTTGGTCATGTTAACGTGGCAAGGTCGAATCCTAGCGCGAGTTTTATACCAACTGGTCTGAAATACGTCAAGCAGGGCGATCAATAAAAATTTTGAATACCTCGAACACATCACTTAAATAACATTATTAATGTGGCCTAAGCGCATCACTTGTTTGATCTTTACTTGTCTCTTCCGGCTGAACGATTTTTGTGGATTCATTCTTGCCATGCAATGGTTCAGGCGTCCTTTGCAAGGCAACTTCCAACACTTCATCAATCCATCGCACCGGACGTATATCCAGATTCTGTTTTATATTCTTTGAAATTTCAGTAAGTTCGCGTTCATTCTCAGAAGGGATCAGAACTGTTTCAATTCCTCCCCGCAGGGCAGCCAAGAGTTTTTCCTTAAGCCCGCCAATAGGCAATATTTCACCGCGCAAGGTAATTTCACCGGTCATGGCGACATTTGCACGGGCCGGAATACCCGTCAGGGCAGACACTAATGCCGTACACATGGCCACACCGGCGCTTGGTCCATCTTTGGGCGTCGCGCCTTCAGGCACATGTATATGGAAATCATGTACCTTGTAAAACTCGGGATCAATGCCCAGGATCTCACTGCGACTCCTGACAACGGTCATTGCCGCTTCAATGGATTCCTTCATGACATCACCTAGCTGCCCCGTATGAGTTGCCTTGCCCTTACCCGGGACAACTGCTGCCTCAATAGTGAGCAAATCACCTCCGACTTCAGTCCAGGCAAGTCCAATTACCTGACCAACCCTGTCTTCCTCTTCTGCACGGCCGAAACGAAATCGCTTGACCCCAATCAGTTTTTCCAGCCGCCCCGGAGTAATTGCGACACGACCCTTGGGAGGCTTTAGCAGGATCTGCTTGACCACCTTGCGGCAGATATTGGCAATCTCGCGCTCCATATTACGTACCCCGGCTTCACGAGTGTAATAACGGATAATATCGCGGATCGTTGTCTCGCTGATGCTAATCTCTTCCGTCTTTAGTCCATTCTGCTCGAGTTGCTTGGGGATCAAGTACTTAGTTGCAATGTTTATCTTTTCTTCTTCCGTATAACCTGAAATACGGATGACTTCCATACGATCCAGTAATGCTGGTGGAATGTTGAGACTGTTCGCCGTGGTCACAAACATCACCTCGGACAGGTCGTAATCCACCTCAAGGTAATGATCATTGAAGGTATGATTCTGTTCGGGATCCAGGACCTCGAGCAAGGCAGATGCCGGGTCACCCCGGAAATCCATCGCCATCTTGTCAACCTCGTCAAGCAAAAAGAGAGGGTTCTTTTTACCCACCTTGGCCATGCTCTGGATAATCTTGCCCGGCATCGAGCCAATATAAGTCCTGCGATGTCCCCGTATCTCGGCTTCATCGCGAATCCCGCCGAGCGACATACGCACAAATTTACGATTCGTGGCCCTTGCAATTGATCGGCCGAGCGAGGTTTTACCTACGCCAGGAGGCCCCACCAGGCAAAGAATTGGCCCCTTCATCTTGCGCACGCGGTGCTGTACTGCCAGGTACTCAAGGATCCGTTCTTTGACTTTCTCCAGGCCATAGTGATCTGCTTCCAGTATCTTCTCGGCCTTTTCAATGTCGCGGCTGATCTTGCTGCGATGTTTCCACGGAACGTTCACCAGCCAGTCAACATAATTCCTGACGACAGTCGCCTCTGCGGACATTGGGGACATGAGTTTCAGCTTGTTTAATTCAGAGACTGCCTTGGACTTCGCTTCTTTTGGCATACCGGCTTTCTCAATCTTGCCGGAAAGCTCCTCAATCTCATTTGGCGCTTCATCCATATCACCAAGTTCTTTCTGAATGGCCTTCATCTGTTCATTCAGATAATACTCACGTTGGCTCTTTTCCATTTGCGACTTAACCCGGCCGCGGATGCGCTTTTCGACCTGGAGCAGTTCAATCTCGGATTCCATCAAGCCGATGAGATACTCCAGTCTCTCATTGATGTTGACCGTTTCCAGAACGACCTGTTTTTCCTCTATCTTGATCGACATGTGGGCGGCAATCGTATCCGCCAGTCGACTGGCATCATCTATACCGGTCAGTGATGTTAATAATTCAGGTGGAACCTTTTTATTGAGCTTGACGTATTGATCGAATTGATTCACTGCCGAGCGAGTCAGCACTTCCAGTTCACGATCGTCCCCATAACCGGATTCCAGTAATTCCGCAGAGGCAGAAAAATAGCTCTCAGAATCAATAAATTTGATAATCCTGGCCCGGGAATCACCTTCGACTAATACCTTGATGGTTCCGTCAGGCAATTTAAGCAGTTGCAGAATATTTGACAGCGTGCCAACGGTATAAACATCCTCTATACCCGGTTCGTCATCAGCCGCGCTCTTTTGGGCGACAAGCAGGATCTGTTTATTAGTTTCCATGGCCCGATCCAAGGCCCGAACAGACTTCTCCCTGCCCACAAAGAGCGGAATAACCATATGCGGGTACACAACCACATCCCGCAAGGGAAGGGCCGAGTATATCGTTGCATCAGCAGATACAGGGGTTGAATTCTCTTCTGACATTCGAGTCTCCCAGAATCAGGTTGCAGGGCTAATACAGCATATTGGGGCTATGGGACGCTGTTTCAAGTCGTCAAACCAGTAGCCATATTAAATTTCATAATGAGCGAACAATGGCTGCATGCACGCAAAAAGGAGAACGAATCAATCCGGAGCTACTTTCTGCATTTCCGTACCTTCATAAATCATCAAAGGCTTGGAATCGCTGGTAATGACAGCCTCATCAACAACAATCTTGGAAACATTCTCCAGAGAGGGTAAATCATACATTGTATCCAGCAATACATTCTCCAATATCGAACGTAAGCCACGCGCCCCCGTTTTACGTTCCATTGCATAGCGGGCGACTGTACGCAGCGCATCTTTGCGAAATTCGATTTCACAACCTTCCATATCGAACAATCGTGCATACTGTTTGGTAATCGCATTCTTCGGTTCAAGCAGAATTTGCACCAATTGATCTTCATCAAGTTCATCAAGTGTTGCAACAACGGGCAGACGCCCGACAAACTCAGGGATCAAACCGTATTTAATCAGATCCTCCGGCTCCACTGTCTGCAGTAACTGGCTCATGCTCTTTTTATCGCTCAAACTCTTGACGTCTGCAGAGAAACCAATACCGCTTTTTTCAGAGCGTTCACGGATAATTTTGTCCAGTCCCCCGAATGCGCCACCACAGATAAACAGGATATTAGTGGTATTGACCTGCAAAAATTCCTGCTGGGGATGTTTGCGTCCACCCTGTGGCGGGACTGAAGCGATTGTGCCTTCGATCAGTTTCAGCAGGGCCTGTTGCACACCTTCCCCGGAAACATCACGGGTAATCGATGGATTGTCCGATTTACGTGAAATCTTGTCGATCTCGTCAATATATACGATCCCTGTTTGCGCCTTTTCAACATCGTAATCGCATTTTTGCAATAGTTTCTGGATAATATTTTCAACGTCCTCCCCGACATAACCAGCTTCAGTCAGTGTAGTGGCGTCCGCGATGGTAAAAGGCACATTGAGAAGACGGGCCAAGGTTTCCGCCAGAAGCGTTTTACCGCTTCCGGTCGGACCTATCAGCAAAACATTACTTTTAGCCAGTTCAACATCGGATTTTTTGACCCCATGATCAAGGCGCTTGTAGTGATTATAAACTGCGACAGACAGTATCTTTTTGGCGATGACCTGTCCGATAACATATTCATCCAGTATCTTTTTTATCTCATGCGGTGTGGGTAGTTTACTGCCGCTTCCCGTAACAGGCTTCTCCTGGATCTCTTCCCTGATGATATCATTGCAGAGCTCCACGCACTCATCGCAAATAAAAACTGAGGGACCCGCGATCAGTTTACGAACTTCATGTTGGCTCTTGCCACAAAACGAGCAGTACAGTAAACGATCACCGTCGCTGTTTTTGCCCTGCTTGTTATCACTCATAAGCCACCTCTTTCGTTCGTGAGTTTATCTATACGACGTCCCATCCTAGGTGGACCCGAATTCAGCATCTGATATTTTACTGCGTTCAGTCAATACTGAATCAATCAATCCATATTCCTTCGCCTCTTCCGAACTTAAAAAATGATCCCTCTCGGTATCCTGTCTGATCTTATCCAGAGGTTGACCTGTATGTAACGACAAAATCTGGTTTAATCGATCACGGGCCTTCAGGATTTCACGAGCATGAATATCGATATCCGTCGCCTGACCCTGGAAACCACCCAGAGGTTGATGAATCATCACACGGGAATGGGGCAAACAAAATCGTTTGCCTGCAGCACCACCAGCCAATAATAAAGCACCCATGCTGGCTGCCTGCCCTACACACATTGTACTGACGGCCGGTTTGATAAATTGTATGGTATCGTATATGGCCAGACCTGAGGAAACATCCCCCCCGGGTGAATTGATGTAAAGATGGATATCCTTATCCGGGTTTTCAGATTCCAGATACAACAATTGCGCCACAATCAGATTGGCCACATTATCTTCAATCGGTCCCACCAGAAATACCACGCGCTCTTTTAACAAACGCGAATAAATATCATAGGCACGTTCCCCGCGTGAGGTCTGTTCGACCACCATGGGTACCAGATTCAATGCTTTTATCTCATTGTTTTTCATACAATTTTAATATGATGACAGCTTCTACCCTGATTAAACTTTATTCAGTCTGCCCTTTATTCATAAGTGCGTCAAACGTCAATTTTTGCTCTTTAACCTTGGCCCTGGACAAGATCCACTTGACCACTTCATCTTCGAGCGCCAATGCTTCCACCTCGGCAAGACGATTCTGATCGCTGTTGTACCATTTAATAACCTCATTTGGATCCTCATAACTCTGCGCAATCTTTTCGATCATGTTTCGCACCGTTGCAGGATCAGTTTTAATTTGATTGGTCTTGACGATATCAGCAATGATCAACTGCAATGTCACTTTTTTCTCAGCCTGTTCATTAAACGCAGTAGTATCTTTGACCGGCAGGTTATCTACATTGATCCCTCGCATCTGCAGACTCGCACTGAATTGTTCATGCAGATGCATTGCCTCATTATTGATAAGGGTTTTAGGTAACTCGATTTTGTTCGCCGCATACAAAGCATCCAGTATGTTGTTTCTGGTTTTATTTGCGACTGCCATTTCCGCCTCACGCTCCATATTACGGCGCACCTGGGCCTTGAACTCATCGAGTCCCCCTGCATTCACACCCATACTGGAGAATAATTTTTCATCCAGTTCAGGCAGAACCTGCTCATTCACCGCCTTGACAACGACGAGGAATTTAACGGGCTTACCGGCAAGCTCCCGTTTATGGTATTCATCAGGAAAATTAAGGTTCAGTGTTAATTCCTCCCCCGCCTTCGCCCCTGATAAACCGTCCTCAAAACCTGCAATCAGCCGCTTTGATCCCAATTCAACCTGGAAATCCCTGGCCTCTCCGCCTGCAAATGCTTCACCATCAACACTACCCTTGAAATCAATGATCAGTACGTCACCCTCACTGGCTTTTCGTTTAACTGCCTGTAATGAACGCTGCTGTTTACGAATTACCTCGATCATTTTTTCAACATCATCATCAGATATCTGACAGACAGCCTTTTCTAATTTCAATTTTTCAATGGGTGCAAGGTTGACCTCCGGATAGACTTCAAAGGTAGCGGTATAAACCAGACCATGCCCCTGTTCAGCATCCATGGGATCAATCGTAGGCCGGCTTGCAGGACGTAACTTCTCTCTGGCGAGGGCCTCATAAAAACTGGTTTGTACAACCTCGCCGATAACCTCCTGGCGAACCTTGGTACCGAATCGTCTTTGCACCACTTTAAACGGCGCCTTGCCGGGCCTGAAGCCCTGAATACGTGTGGTACGTGACAGTGATTGCAAACGGTTAACTACTTCATTTGCTATCTTCTCCTCAGGTACCTCAACACGCATGCGTCTTTCCAACGGGCCAGTATTTTCAACGGATACCTGCATACTCACTCCTCAACAACCCTCAGTGAATTCAATCCAGTTTCGGTTAATATCGGTTGCACTATATTGGTGCGAAAGGAGAGACTCGAACTCTCACGGGTCGCCCCACTGGTACCTAAAACCAGCGCGTCTGCCAATTCCGCCACTTTCGCTGCAGAGTGAACATCAATATTTGGATCATCGCTCTGGCATTTGCCTGGCATTATAAATCCCTGAGAATCCTTTGTAACCCCCGTGCACAACTATTCGATTTTCCTATAAAAATGCCTGCGCCCTGAAATGCTAAATATGGGCTGTATTTCACTCCTATAGCCCTTTGGCAAGGGTATTTTTTATTAAAATAACGATAGCCCGAACGATAAATGCATGATGAGTGAATGGATTGAGGATTTGATCGATAATCGTGGCTGGACAAAAAATCTGGTCAGATTATTTACTGATCGTCTTTATCAACGAAGATATCCAAACCGGTTCCTGTCACTGGCAGAAAATGGAAAAGCATTAATTTGACCCCTTATCTGGGTGGGGATAATTAAGGAAATTCTGAAAAAATCAGACGCCCCTTAAAAACATTCCTCGCCGAAGTCCTTACAAGTCTTCCTGCACTGACGTTGCCCGGTGCGCGGATTGATGATGCAATCCTCTCCCCATTTTTTACACACTGTCAGACACTGCTTCTGCCCATTTCCGGCTTCTTCATCCCCCGGGATTATCAGGTCTCCGGACTCCGGTTCAGCAGCTGGTAGTTCCGTTGTCTCCGCGGCAGCCAGAAGTTGCGCCGCAGTGAAATCTCCATAAATATAATTTTTTTCTGTAGTGACAGTATCTGCTTCAAAAAAATAACCGGTGGCAGCAAACGCGGTTGTACACCACATACAAAGAATAATTCCCACTGATAATATACGCATATAATTTAATGTCTCATCAAAAATGTGCATGTCTTTATATTAGACCCCAAAAATGTAGATTGTTCATCTTAATAGTATCTTTAAACCATTGGCGAACCACACTGGATCAACAAAATAATTGGTGGGCCGTATAGGAATTGAACCTATAACCTTGGGATTAAGAGTCCCCTGCTCTACCAATTGAGCTAACGGCCCTTTCACTTGTCAACGGCGGGCTTCTGTTCGCCGTTTAACGCGCTTGGCGAAGACGTGGTCTTCACCGCGCTTCGTGACGGTCAAGCCGTCACGCCGCACCTCCCTGTGCGGATGGCACTAGCTTGTTATATATGCCATCTCATGGTTGTTTAGATTTCTTTAAGAAAGTTGGGGTGAGCGATGGGGATCGAACCCACGACAACCGGAACCACAATCCGGGGCTCTACCAACTGAGCTACGCTCACCATAGTTAAACTCTATTACCTGCCATCCCTGGCGTAGATACTCAATTGCGCTATACACCGGCCTCAACCTCCCTGTTGAGTCGTTGACTCACTCCATCCCTGGAGTTTGCCCTACGGGCGGACTAAAGTCCGCCCAAATTCAATCCCGTTGAATTTGTCGCCGGGAAAAATCTGTCCGGAACAGATTTTGGCAGCTTTGCTGCCTGCAAGGTGCAATACAGGGAAGTATTGCATCCAATTCACTCACTGGATGAATTCCTTTTTCCGGCCCGCCCAACTGAGCTACGCTCACCATAATAAACCCTGCTGCCTGCTGTTCTGTTACTTTTCACTTGTAATTTTTTACTTATCACTGCTTTTCTGGTGCGCCTGGCAGGACTTGAACCTGCAACCGCCGGCTTAGCTTACCAACTACTGCTTTCGCAGCCTCAAAAAATGAGTTTGTGGTCTGGACTATCTCTTCACCTTCACAGGTGCCACACGTATAGTCTCTACGGATCCTCAATAGCATAAGTTTCCACGGGATTACCATCCACGCCTGGGGCGTGGTTAAGGTTTCCCCGTTACGGTGTGGTGCACTCATCAGGTTCGTTTCCCTAATGAGGCTCCAATAAGTGGCATACGCCACTGCCTAAAGGCCGGTGCTCTATCCAGTTGAGCTACAGGCGCAATCTATAAGTAACTGGTGATT
>JAENIZ010000146.1 GCA_016844485.1 Gammaproteobacteria bacterium
GCGGATGAAATATGGAAACATATGCCCGGCGAGCGCGGAGAATCTGTTTTTCTGGAAGAATGGTATGATGGATTTAACAATATTACCGGTTCCGGGCAACGGATTGATTACTGGAATAAAATCATCTCAGTACGTGATGAGGTCAGCAAGGAACTGGAAAAACTGCGTGTGGCAGGCAAGATCGGTTCATCACTTGATGCGGAAGTTGATCTTTATTGCAATAAGGAATTTGCTGCGTTGTTGAACAAGTTAAATGACGAACTGCGTTTTGTGTTGATTATATCGAATGCACGTGTCCATCGTGACTCAGAGCGGCCGGATAATGCCGCGGCTTCTGAACTTGATGGTTTATGGATCAGGGTTGCGCCTTCGGTGCATGTAAAATGCATCCGCTGCTGGCATCATCGTGAGGATGTTGGCCTGAGCACCAAACATCCCGAGTTGTGTGGCCGTTGTATTGAAAATATAGACGAGCAGGGCGAATTGCGTTCTTTTGCGTAAGTGGGTCGGCATGAGAGAAAAACTTTGAAATGGTTATGGTTATCCCTGCTGGTTCTGGTCATTGACCAGGCCACGAAGTTACTGGCCAGTCATTATTTGCAGCTTCATGTCTCTGTCGCAGTGTTTCCCGGGATTAATCTTACTTTAATGCAAAATCCCGGGGCCGCTTTCAGCTTACTCAGTCAGGCCGGTGGCTGGCAGCGCTGGTTTTTTATTGGCCTTGCCGTCACTGTGGGTATTGCCATAATAGTTTGGTTAGTCAGTCTGCCTGCGGATAAGCGTTGGATGGCCTTCGCACTGGCACTGATTCTGGGTGGCGCGATGGGTAATTTATGGGATCGTATGACTTTGAGTTATGTCATCGATTTTATCGATGTCTATTATCAGGAGTGGCACTGGCCTGCATTCAATATTGCAGATTCTGCCATCAGTATTGGCGCCGTCATGCTGGTCATCGATACTTTCTGGTTTGGTGAAGCGAAAGTCTCGATATAATCAGAACACAGCAATGGTTGACACATGCTGCAAAGCAACGTAGTTTCAGCAATATCAATTTGATCATAAGCAAATACAGGTTTAAGAAAAGCTAATGCAGATCGTACTTGCCAATCCACGCGGATTTTGCGCCGGCGTTGACCGTGCAATCGAAATCGTTGAACGGGCCCTGGAACTGTTCGGGGCGCCGGTCTATGTGCGCCATGAAGTCGTGCATAATAAATATGTCGTCGATACCCTGAGAAACAAAGGAGCGGTATTCGTCGAGGAACTCAATGAGGTCCCTGATAATGCGACGGTAATCTTCAGTGCCCATGGAGTGGCGATAGCAGTGCGTGAAGAAGCGGCCCGGCGCGAGTTGCGGATCTATGATGCCATATGTCCATTGGTGATCAAGGTACACATGGAAGTGGGACATTATCAGGATGAAGGCCGTGAATGTATCCTGATCGGGCATGAGGGGCACCCGGAGGTTGAGGGAACACTCGGCCAGTATCGACAAAAAGACAGTACGGGTGGAATGTATCTGGTCGAATCGGTGGATGATGTCTGGAAACTCAAGGTCAAGAATCCCGAGTTTCTGGCATTTGTGACGCAAACCACGTTATCGATGGACGATACGGCCGAGATTATCGATGCGCTGCGCAAACGGTTTCCAAAGATCGTCGGCCCGAAGAAGGAGGATATCTGTTATGCGACCCAGAATCGGCAGGATGCGGTAAAAAAATTAACCAAACAGTGTGATTTGATTCTGGTGGTCGGATCGCCGAATAGCTCTAACTCGACCCGCTTGATGGAAATTTCCCAAAAGGCCGGTGTCCCTGCGTACTTGATCGACAATGCATCTGAAATTCAGAAGGTATGGCTTGAAGGAAAAACAACAATTGGTTTGACTGCAGGCGCATCTGCCCCAGAAATATTGGTTGAAGATGTTATCAAGCAACTCAAGGAATGGGGCGCGGGTATGGTAAACGAGGCCCCGGGCAAGCGTGAGAAAGTTGTATTCTCCTTGCCTCGCGATCTGGCGAGGGCAAGCAGGCCTGTCAGTGTAAATTAGCGGCTGTTATTGCGCAGACAACTCTTCTTTCTTTTCTTCCGGTACAGGCTTCTCTTCCGCTGCGGGTTTTTCTGTTTGCGGGCTACTTACCCCGGTACCTTCTATTGCGGCCGTTAATTTTTGCCGGTTGTAGCCGGTGATGATAGTCTCGCCAATAAGAGTTACTGGCACCTTTAATTCGCCGGCTTTCTCTTTCAATTCTGTTTGTAGCTCAGGATTGCCATCAACGTTTTTTTCCGTGAAAGAAATTCCCCTCATGGTCAGAAACTCCCTGACCTCTTCACAGCTGTCACACTCTGGAACGACATATAGTACCGCCGATATATCAGCTTTGGATGATTCCTTGCTGCTGCCGGTACTGTATTTTTTTTCTCCAACCGGTGCGGTCCCCGGCGGACAATGATCCTCGAATGTCCGGTTCCCTTCCGGGTCCTCGCACTCATACACACTTACTGCAAAAGCAAGGTCGAAAAACGCCATCAGTGTCAAAACAGTCAGGGGTTTTAGAAGTTGTATCATGGTTTGCCTCTTTGACTTGTTAGCATAATCAGTGAACGTAATCCCGTCCATATGGTCTGACTAAGTATAGCGGGGTTAGGCCCTCTATACCAGTTATATATCAAATAGTTGCGTAATATTTTACATTGCAAACCTCAGGTTATGGTATATTAATCATGCGGCTCTTAAAGACCAGGGTATTAGATGAATATGCTGAATAATTTATCCCGCCTTTTTGTCAGATCCATTCTGTTTTTTCTGCTTTCCATGAATTGCTTTGCTGCCATGTATAAATGGGTCGACGCGGACGGCAATGTGCACTATACCCAGTCCCCGCCGCCCGAAGGTGTTGAATCGGCCACCATCAAGCCCCCTCCGGAGGTTGATACTGGTAACGCGATAAAGCAACTTGAGGATCAGAAACAGCGGGCAGACCAGTATCTCGAGGATCAGGATAAGCAGAAGGAAG
>JAENIZ010000147.1 GCA_016844485.1 Gammaproteobacteria bacterium
TGTCATTAAACGTGTGGATGACATTTGGGAACAGCTATGGAAGTGATATCAGTTGTGAAAGACCAAAAAATTATAATTACCAGATCAGTTAACTATTCATTTTATATCTGCTGCCACCCAGTTCTTTTACAATCCGATCGGCAACGCGAAAGGCATTGGCATAGATTGCCCAGGTATAAGGGACGCTGCCGCCCGTTGGCATAAAACTGCCATCCGTAACATAGGGATTATCTACGTCATGTGCCCGACAGTCCTTATTGAGTACAGAATGTTTAGGGTCATTACCAAACCGGCAACCGCCCGCGACGAGATTGGGTGGCGGTGAACCGCTGACACTCGAACGTATTTTCTCTGCCCCCATCGCCCTCAAAACCGGCTGATTAAGTCTCTTATTCCGGCGCTGTTAATTGAAATTAAAGCGCACTGATATTCCGCCGTATACATTCCGGGGCGGTGCCGGTTCAAAGAAGCGCCCGCCCACAGCATTAATACGAACATTACCATTGTATTCCTCGTTGAACATATTATTGATGCCGAGGAATGGCGAAATCTCGAAATTTCCGTATTCCCGGACGTAACCGAGCCGGAGATTGGCGACGTGATAATCCGGATTCTGGTTTGCAAGAATGTTGGCGTTGTCGACATACAGCGAGTCGACATGGAGCATGTCCCATATTCCATACCATCCTGATGGATGGTAGTAACTGATCTCGCCATGGAACTGGTTCTCCGGAATGCCCGGTATTTTATTGCCGCTGAAAACCGTTCCTGCCGTGGAAGTGAATTGTTCGAACTCAAAATCGGAGTAGGTGTAGGAACCTGTTACTGTGAGACCGGGAATGGGTTGCCAGGACACCAGGGCTTCATATCCATCGCGGGTAGTTTCTTCTGCATTTTCAAGGAAGGATCGGCCAAGCGGAGCGCCAGCAACAGTAAGTGGCACAAATTCGTCTTCCGTATCGATATGGAATACAGCGAAATCATAGTGCAGAGGTACAGCAGGGATCAGTCCCTTGACGCCGATCTCATAATTTGTCGCTGTCTGTGGTTTGAGAGAGGTGTTTAATCCACCGGCAGTGCCACTGGCTACAGGATTGGCGAACTCTGTTGTGGTCGGGGTTTCAAAGGCGGTTGAAACGTTACCATAGAGGTTGATTTCCTCAATCGGGCTCCACAGCAGACCAACCATCGGGCTGACGTGATCGAAATCGACACTATCAGAGTCATCACCCGTGACATCGGTCAGGAAATGATCTTCCACCTCGTAATCGATGACGTCATAACGGGCGCCGACAGTCAGCTCGAGATTGTCGAGCAGGCTGAACTCGTTCTGCGCGTACACGCCGCGGCTTTCAACCTGTTCGATCTGATCGAAACGCAGCGCGCCTTGTGCACCCAGGACATTGTTGTAGCGCTGACGATCGTCTTCCTGGGCATCGATATCGAAACCAACGGTGAAGCGGTTGCGGTGACCGAGGAAACTGTCCGTATAAATATATTGACCGCCACCGCCCAGGAAGAATCGACCGAACTCGACCCAGGCGCTGTTTTCGACACTGTTGCCGAGCAGACCCCCTCCGCCGGCAGGGAGTTTGTTCTGGAAGTCGCGCCAGAGATAATAGTTGCGCAGCAGGATTTCATGTTTTTCGCCAAAATGCTTACGGTAGATCAGACCAAACTTCTGTTGATCCACTGATTCACCCGCGTCATAAGCGACATTGCGGCACGCTGCTGCCTTACGGCCATCGTTTACTTTGAATCCGGCGGCGCGACAGGCGGCCAGTGTGGTCGTGCCCGCAACTTCACCAGCAATCAATCCGCCCGGATCATCGGAGATAGGTTGATTGACGGCGTTGACTACGAGGGTGAGGTTGGAGGTGGGGTCTAGGTCATAACGGAACTTACCGTTGATCCCGTTGCTTTCTACTTTTGAATGATCGCGGAAGCCATCGAGATTCAGACGCGATATATTAAACAGGTAATTAATTTGATCATACTGACCGCCTGTTTTGATTTGGTAGTTTTGAAAATCATAGCTCCCGTAATTGAAACGCCCTTGCACAAAAGGCGTATCCGGCCCGTCCTCGGTGAAGATGTTGATCACGCCGCCTGAGGAAGCGCCATACAGAGATGAAGCCGGCCCTCGAATAACCTCGAGCCTCCGTGTAGACCCGAGGTCAATTTCATCGACGTTACCCTGGCCGTCCGGCAAAGTCAGTGGAAGTCCATCCGAATAAATCTTGATGCCGCGAATGCCGAAATTCGAACGGGCGCCGAAGCCGCGGATGGAGATGCGCAGATCCTGTGCAAAGTTATGACGGTCCTGAAGAAAGAGGCCAGGTATGTTGACCAGAAATTCGTCCAGTCCGAGTTGCTGACGGCCAAGTTGAATGTCGTCCTGGTTTATTACGCCCATGGCTGCCGGCACTTTGAAAAGAGATTTTTCAACACGTGTCGCGGTGACTTTAATTTCACCAAGCATTTGTGTTTCATTCTTTCCTGGCTCGTCCACAGCTGGCGCTGCTGGCGAGATGAGCAGGCATAGACAGACTAATAGAGTCTTATGTAGATATTGCAGATTGCGCATATTATTTTTCTCATCCCATGGGTATTACATCAACAGCTTTACTGCAAGTTGCCGGCCAATTATCTGAAGTCAGTGGAAAAACTGAAGATGTGTTGATCGAGATCAATTAATGAGATTATTTATTCGCTTATCTGAGGTGTTGAACAGGGAAAAACGGACATATCAGTACCTGTATCGATGGATATTGAAGTCAGGATTGATTAATAACAACCAGTGAAAAACTGCTTATTGGATCATTTCAACCAAAACACAGCGTTGATTCTCCAGGATTATTGCCCAAAGTACCGCTACAAGGAATTTCTGGAGTCGAATGAAAATACACCTGCTGGTTTACCTATTGACCGCATGTAATGTCAGGTGGTCTGGTACGGACTGATAATGTCACGCATGTGTGTAAATGACTACCTTTTGACTTTAATTCCTATCTTACTGATCTTTTGTGCGTACTGTTCCAGCCATTCTCCGGATAACCGCGAGAGCCGGGGTGCCTCAGGTTGCAGGGATGGGCGTGCAATCCCATACAGCAATACACCCATCAGTCTGATCCCTTGCGCCAGGATAGAAGCAAGAAACTGGATATAGGCTTTTTGTTCTGCCTCGACGGGAGGTTTTCCATCCATTCCGAATACACAGGTCTGTATCCAGGTGGGACAGAGATTTGCCGCGGTTTCCAGGTTTCTGCGCACCCTGCTTAT
>JAENIZ010000148.1 GCA_016844485.1 Gammaproteobacteria bacterium
AACAATATTTGGTACGGGTTCACATTATATAATATTACTCATTATTGGGCATATTTAGATGTTTACTCGAAGCGGTTATTATTCAGGAATTGCCAGGTACGGGTAATGTGCAGAATATCCGTTTCCCCGCGAATTTGATCCGGGAAAGGCGCAAAGGGAGAGGAAAGTTCCACGATACGGACTGCCGCATCGTCAAGTATTCTGGTGCCGGATGACCGCCGGATGGTAATTTCATTGACACTTCCATCTGCGTTTAAAGCTACATCGAGGATCAGACTGCCGGTGAGTTTATTCTTGCGTGCACCATCTGGATAATTCAGGTTACCCACCCGCTCTACCTTGATACGCCAGGCCTCCATGTAAGCGGAATATTTGAATTCCTTTGTGCTGGCGGAAATAAATTTCCGGCGCGGACGTTCCGCCTTGGCTTGCATCTTGCGCCGGATCTCGGCACTGAGTGAGGCAATCTTGAAACTGTTGGTAAGTAATGCAGTTGCGCTGGGCACAGGTGGAGTTTCCACCTGTTCTGGCAGGGGTTGTTTTTTATTTTTCTGATCGGGCTCAATTTGTGCCGGGGTTTCTGCAACAGATTTTACTTCCTGTTCAGTTGCTTCGGTAGTTGCAGTGATAGGAACTTCCGGTGTTGCTGATTCCACCCCCAGAAGTTCAGTGGCTTCAGCCGGTTCAGGTTCAGTCTCGGTTTTAACGGTTTCAGGTACGGGCGGTGCAGCCTCTGGGGGAGGTTGAGCCTCCAGTTCCGGTGGCGCTGTTATATCGGGTACTTGTTCAGGGAATGGTGCGGGCAGCGGTGTTGCAGGGGTTAATGGATCTGCACTGTCACCGCCTCCCTCAAGATTTGCCTGGGCGAGAAAGCTGGCATCCTCAGGTGGTTTGCTTTCCTGCTGCACCAGGATGATTTCCATGGTTTCATATCGCGGCTGGATTACGTTTTCCGGCGCAAAGGTTACCCCAAGGATAACGATGCCATGTGTGATAATGGCGAGGCATAACGTCACCCCGAATCGATCAGCTGGCGTAATCAGTGGCTTTACAGTTGCCGCCGTCAATAATCTGTCACCCTGTGAAATTATGGCAGGACATTATAGCAATCTAACATTTTAATATAACAATGCGAGAAGTGTTTGTAACTGGCGAGTCAGCTATTTCGAGGCATGTCTGATTTCAATGGCTGTGATGAGATCTCTGGCTATGTCGAGATCATAGAGTGCATCCAGCTCCCTGATGCAGGTCGGGCTGGTAATATTAATCTCGGTTAAATACTCACCAATCACATCGATGCCGACAAACAGTAATCCATGTTCACGTAATACCGGCGCCAATTGTTCGCAAATTTCCCTGTCTCTATCATTTAATTCCACCCCTTTCCCGGTTCCTCCGGCCGCAAGATTGCCACGGCTTTCACCGGCTTTCGGGATTCGCGCCAGCGCATAGGGAACAGGTCTGCCATCGACTAGCAGGATGCGTTTATCGCCGTTCCTGATTTCAGGCAGGTAACGCTGTGCCATGGTAAAACGTGCGCCGTTATTCGTGAGAGTTTCAATAATGACATGCAGATTCTGATCGGATTGCTGTACACGGAATACGGAAGCGCCACCCATGCCTTCCAGTGGTTTAAGAATGATGTCTTTATGTTCATTGAGAAATGAAAGAATCTGCCCTGCATCCCTGGTCACAAGTGTTGGGGCTATGCATTGCGGGAACCAGTTGATGAACATTTTTTCATTGCAATCGCGGAGCGCAGAAGGGTTATTGACAACAAGCACCCCTTTTTGCCGGGCAAGCTCGAGAAGATAAGTGACGTATATGTATTCCATGTCTACCGGCGGATCCTTGCGCATGAGGATGACATCGAGTGCAGCAAGATCACACGTCATCTCGGCGCCGAATTGATACCATTGTGTCTTGTCATCTTTAACTGTCAGACGGCGCATTCTTGCACCGGGCACTGTGTTACTGAGAAAAAGATCGTTCAATTCCATGTAAGATATTTCCCACCCGGCCGACTGGGCCGCCAGTAACATGGCAAATGAACTGTCCTTCTCGATCTTGATCCCCTGTATGGGGTCCATGATGATCCCGAGCTTCATAGTGAGTACCTTAAAGTGGTAATACCCAGCGTGTAATTATGTGCGTGAGTGTATTACAAGTGTAAGATTAAGGTTAATATTTTAAATCATACACTTCCCTATCAATGCCCATAAAAAGAATACGTATTGCAACCCGGAAAAGTCCGTTGGCCATGTGGCAGGCAGGGCACGTACGCGATCAATTATGCCGGGTACATCAGGGGCTGGTGGTGGACATAATAGGTATGGAAACACAGGGTGACAGGTTTCTCGATGCACCATTGTCCACGGCCGGCGGCAAGGGTCTGTTTATCAAGGAACTGGAACAGTCTTTGCTTGACGGTAATGCTGACATCGCTGTGCATTCCATGAAGGACGTGACGGTAAATCTGCCCGATGGCCTCACGTTGTCAATTATCCTGAAACGAGATGACCCGCGGGATGTCTTTATTTCAAATCGATATGATCGGTTTGATGATCTGCCACAGAAGGCGAGTATCGGCACATCGAGTTTGCGCAGGCAATGTCAGTTGCGCGCCTATCGGCCGGATTTATCGATTCAGAATTTGCGCGGTAATGTCGGAACCCGCTTGCGTAAACTGGACGAGGGGGTCTGTGACGCCGTTATTCTTGCGGCTGCCGGGATGACACGACTTGGGGTGCATGACCGGATTAAGGAATATATTGAGACAGACAGGATATTACCGGCCATTGGTCAAGGGGCAATGGGAATTGAAACACGGGCGGATGATCGGGAGATTCTCGAATTGACAGCACCACTCAATGATGAACAAACCAGACTACAGGTTGAGGCGGAGCGTGCAGTCAGCAGGCGGTTATATGGGGGTTGTCAGTTACCTATTGCAGCGCATGCTGATATTGCAGGAAAGAACATGACCATTCGGATCATAAGTGATACAGTAACAGGAGATGCCAGGAAGGGCGAAGCACTGGGCTTGCAGCTGGCAGAGCAATTATTGGCGAGAGGGGCAGATGCTATTTTGCGCGAATTGATAAATGCATGAGGTACTGAAGGCCAAGAAAATACTGGTTACGCGTCCGGCCATGCTGGCAGATACGCTCTGTACCCTGATTCAGGTCAGGGGCGGCCGGGCGATACATTTACCTGCCATTGATATTCAACCACCTGCCGATAAGAATCACGTTATTCAGTTATTATCCGATCTGTCCCGTTATCATATCGGGATATTTGTCAGCCAGAATGCCGTACGATGGACGATTGATTTTCTGGGAGGCGACATTGAGCGATTAAATCATTTGGTGCTTGTAGCCATCGGACAATCAACAGCAAAAAAGCTCAGACAGGCAGGGATCAAACAAGTGGTATATGCAAAGGGACAGGTGGATAGTGAATCATTGCTGGAGCTCACTGAACTGCAGGCTTCAGAGGTATGTGGCAGGAATATACTTATTTTTCGCGGCACAGGCGGGCGTGAATTATTGGCGAATACCTTGCGTGAACGGGGCGCCAATGTTGATTATGCAGAAGTTTATCAACGTGCGGTTCCAAAATATGATGATGCAAGCGTGGATAATATATGGAATGCCGAGAGACCTGATGTTGTTGTGATTACCAGCGCCGCAGGCCTGCAAAATCTGTTTGATATGCTAAGCTCAGAACAGCAAAGGAAGTTGCTTGATACTCAACTTGTTGTCATTGGGAAACGACTATCAGTTTATGCACAACGCCTCGGGTTTAACAAAATACCCGTTGTTGCAAATGAGGCAAATGATGAAGGAATATTGAAGGCCATTCTGCGGATCATTGGAGCGCAAAAGTAATGTCTGAAAACAATACGGATAACCCGGCAATAGAGGAAAATAAAAATTCCGGGACAATTACCCCACCGGAAAGATCGAACGCCAAAGGCAAGGGCAATTATCTGGTCAAAATTGTCATTATCCTGTTAATCGTGGTATCAGCGGCGTATGGATATTATTTGTGGAAAAAAAATAATACTGTGGACATTGCTGTTCAACAGACCGCTGATAGCCCTGTTGATCAAAGTAAAATGACCGGCGCGACGATTAAAGAGCTTGAATCCAGGCTCAATGGGTTGAACGATCAACAAAAAATCATACTGGATTCGCTTTCTGCGTTGTATCAGCAACAACCGGTAAATAATGAGGATTGGGCACTGGCGGAGATAGAATATCTTCTAATCATCGCCACTCATCATTTGTCGTTATTAAATGATGTTGATACGGCGCTGGACGCAATGAATGCGGCAGAGCTTCGCCTGAGAGATATGAGAGATCAACAGTTGACACCTGTCAAAGACCAGCTGGCCTCAGATATCAATCAATTGCAATCGGTTAATGCTGTGAATATATCAAGCCTCGCAATTTATCTCGCCGATCTGATCAATCGCTCTGACACCCTTCCCTTGAAAAACGATATTAAAATTGTTGCGCAAGATGATTCTGAAAATACGGATATGACGCGTGACGATACAGGCCGGAGTAGTGTATTTGATACGATCTGGCAGGAACTTAAAAGTCTGGTGATCATCAAGCGCAGCGGCGAGGTAAAGCCGGAATTATTATTGCCGGAACAGGAATATTTTCTTTTTCAGAACCTGCGGCTGGAGCTTGAGAACGCCCGTCTGTCAGTGTTACGCCATGATACGGAAAACCTGCGTACCTCGATCGATATCCTTAATGACTGGTTATCGCGGTACTTTGATACCAAAGATGCCGAGGTGATGAATATACTTGAGACGCTGGCGTATATGAATAAAGTTGAACTCAGTCCCAGGTTGCCGGATATCAGTTCTTCGCTTGAGAATCTGCGCGCCTATATGCGTGCCCGCGAATCCGCTGAATCATTGCCGGAGCAAAATACCGGGGCGCCTGCGCCATGAGATTTCTGGCCGTTATTTTATTGGCCCTGCTGATTGCAGCAGTCGCAGGCGGCCTCACTGAAAGCAGCACAAGTCATATCATACTGACGTTTGCGGACTGGACAGTACA
>JAENIZ010000053.1 GCA_016844485.1 Gammaproteobacteria bacterium
TCACTAAGTGTAGTGCATAAAAACTGCAATTAATAAAAATATATCTGATCTTGACATGTGTTTCTTTTTAGGCAAAATTTATTTGTACCTGAAATTGTGAACAGTAGAGAACTCATAGTAATTTATGATAAAGACAACGATTGTTAAACGGCTCAAAGCAACATCGATTCACCTTTCCCTGAGCGCTATTGCTTTTTTTGTTGTTCTTTACTTTATCCTTTTGTATTGGTACCCGAGGCCGCACTTTGCCGTTAATGGCGGCTGGCAGGGCGTAAGGATCATGCTGTTTGTCGATATTGTCCTGGGGCCATTCCTGACACTCATATTATTTAACCCGGCCAAGTCATTAAAGGCCATTGTCTTTGATCTGAGCATGATTGCCACCATCCAGATCAGCGCCTTTACCTGGGGAGTCTATGCTGTCCATTCACAACGCCCGGTTGCTATGTCTTTATGGAATGGGGTTATTTATCCCGTTCTGGAAGAAGAACTCAAGATTCAGGAAAAAACACCAGTATATGTCAGGCAATTTGACGACGGGAAACCCCCTGTTGTTTTTATCCGTGAAGCTGCCACAGAAGAAGAACAGGCAGGCGCATTCAGTTATAATTTTATCGAAGGTATTTCGGAGGCTAAATTATTCTTTCTGTTTGATCCGATAAAACAACATATTCCCGAATTATTCCAGGCATCTCTCGAAAATATAAAAATACCACCAAAAAAGTTCAACGGGATTAAACAGGAATATATACAAAAACATGGTTATAAAGAAGGTGAAATTGCCTTTGTGCCATTTGAAGGGAAATATGGTTATTCCCTTTTGATTTTTAACCGGGCAGGTAATGTTATTGATTCTATTCCTGACCCGCGCTATGGCGATTACTCATCCCTCTTTTTCTGAACATCTACCATCATTTGCCTGGTCGCGATCCATCAATCTTATTCCTGTTTTTCCTGGACCACGCGTGGGGGAAGGGGCGACAGATAAGCAATAGTCAAAATAAGAACCCCTACTGTCAGAAATGAAATGATTTGTGTGATATTCCCGGTATCTTTCACATCTACAACAAACAACTTGATAACCACAGCACCAAGCAATGCTGCACCAACAAACCAGGGTTTACGCAGTTCTTTCCATGTGGCTGCACCCATAATGCTCAAAGCCGTCAAAGTCCAGACGATTGAGATACTGGTCTGGAACAGTGCAGATCGCCACAGGGCTTCCAGTTCATAATTGACATTTCCGTAAAAATGCACGCAATGGGCAACGAGCGCATTGAGCCAGACAAATGCAACGCCGGCCAGGACGTACATCAGCTGATCCGTATTACATACAGGTATTTTTTGAATCTCACCTGTTTTTAATTGGCGTAACCACTCATAGATTATGTTTATTGAGAACAGCTGTGCAATATCCAGGGGATTCAATACGGGGATATAACGCAGTGGTTTCGGATCTCCTTCAAAAAAAGAGACAACAATTGTCCACATACCCAGATATGCAATGATCGGTGTCAGGCCTTCGCTCAAATAACTTCTCTGAAAACGCTGCACCGGCCATTTGATCTTTTGTTTTACGGCCAAAAGAATAAAAATCCATACCGTGGGAACAAATCCCCAAGCGATATCCTCCCAGACCGGAGCATTCGGGGCGATATTGCCGGTAAATCGCGCAATGCCCCACGTTGCCATGAAAATAAAAAGCCACAGCGTTCCTGCATGCCAGAATTTAAGCAGCTGTTGCTGCCATGTCTTTTCAGCATGCCAGAGCAGATAATACTGAATGGCAAACGCCAATCCCCATGCGGCATATCCTAAATTCAAGAACGGGTTTTTACCCGCTGTATCAACAAACAATGTAAATGCGATCAATGCCATAACGGGCAAAAGCAGTACTGCGGGATATTCAGCTGCACGCCATTTGAGTCGACTGGCAATCAAGGAAAGAACAAGGGCGCTGATCGCGATAAAGGAAATTGATGCATTAGTTACAAATCTGCCTGGCAGATACTCGTCGATCTCTGCAATCCCGGCGCCCATCCACCAGAGCAATCCCCAGATAAGCAGTACCACATGAAATCCCTGTTCCCAGCTTTTCAACTGATCTTTGTGACGATACTGATAATAACTGATAAATAACCCGGCAATAGCCACAAAGACAGACCCGATATAGGCGCTGTTTAAAACGGCCATTTCTCCCGGCGGCTCTTCAATCGCCGACAGAAAGGCAATGGCGCCACCAAACTGCAACAGCAGACCAAATAAACGGGGTAAAACCCTGTGTTGTCTTATGCCAATCCAGCATATGCCCGCACCCTCGAGTGCCCAGACAGTTGCAGTCCAGTGACCATCAAGTGTGAATGGTACGGCGAGGCTGCCAAAGATAACTCCAAGCGCCAGAAATGCCTCAGCCAGTATTCGTAATGTCTGTTTCTGCCATAGCATCATTGTCAACAGGAAATAAATCACACTCATTGCCAGCGCTGACCAGGCCTGGCCGTATTTGAAATCACTGACCAACTCACTTTGCAAGGTAAAACCGATAAGCGGGACACCGAACACGAGGGAACCATCCACCAGTCCTTTCAGGTTTGGCGGTTGACGCTGGGCAAATAAAATTGCAATAGTCACATAGAACAAAAAGAACAAGATCAGGAAAGGTTCAGTCGAATCGAAATATGCCGGCTGGTAATATCTGTAACCCCAGAGAGATGCGATAACAAAAGTAAAAACAAAGCCCACCCAGTTGAGACTGCGCCAGGCCTTGAACCAGGCGAGGCCAAATACACCCGTGTTTAACAGGGCATAGTATGAAAATAAAATAATATGACTGCCCTGTTCTGATGAAGTTAAAACCGGCGCAAGAAAACCACCTGTTGTGCCGAAGATGGCCAACACGCGTGAATCCTGGATGTACGCCAGGATTCCGGACAGCACAACCAATGCAAACATGATAAAAAATGCATATTCAAGCGGCATGAGGGCATAGAGTTTCCCGGCCGCATATACCGTGAAATATAAGACACCGACAGCGCCACCTTGCAGGACCAATGCATAAGCGGGTTTCCTGTGCCGGAGTCGCCAACCGGTGAACAACATGATAATACCGCCCAATGCAATGAGGGCTAGGCGCAATTCCAGCGGAAAGGCATTACGTTCCACCGCATAATTGATCAAAAAGGCAACACCAAAGAACAATACGATGATACCGACCTTCGCCACGACATTACCGGTGGTGAAAAATTCCTTTATGTAATTGATAACGTAATCAATAAATCCTGGCGTTGACGATTGTTCGCGGATTGTTTCACGTTCTTCCGCGATGCCTGTTAATGTGTCTGCTACAGGAGATTGTGTTTCTCCCCATGGTCCCTGTTGAGAACCTGCTTGCGATTTATTCTTGCTGATGCCGCGGATAACTGTCGGCGCTTCAGAATCAACTCCAGTGGTATCACTCCTGGATTTACCGGCTTGTGTATTACTTTCAATCAGGTTGGTACGGATGGTATTCAGCGACTCACCCAGAGTATTGACGCGTCTTTTCAGTTCTATATACCCGCCGAATAATATTCCAATCAGGCAACCAAAAATCGCCCCTTCCCATTCCCCCAACAGGCCACCCAAATAGACTCCGATCAGTCCAAAGACAAGCTTCATTGAGAAATCGTTATAATTAATTATTTGATAACAGATTACATAATAAAGATATAATTACATCTAAATTATAGTTACCCTGTTAAGAGATCAATATAAATCTGAAGTAAAGGACGAGTTCTGATGGAATTTATAGCTGAATATGGCATGTTCCTTGCCAAATTTTTGACCGTTGTCCTGGTTATCATCATCGCTGCCGGCAGTATTTTTATATTATTCATGCGCACCAGGGCAGGGGTGGAAGGCCATCTGGATGTAAGAAATCTGAACCAGAAATATGAAACGATGAACCTGCTGTTAAATTCCCAGATACTGCCAAAGAAGGAATTCAAGAAATCGCTGAAAGAACACAAGGCCGAACATAAAAAAAGAGAGAAACAAACCGGTGTTGATGAAATACAGAAAAGAATTTTTGTACTTGATTTCAAAGGCGATATCAAGGCAACTGACGTAGCTTCATTGCGTGAAGAAATTACCGCAGTTTTGACAGTGGCAAAAAATGATGACGAGGTTGTTGTACTGATTGAGAGCTCCGGCGGCACAGTACATGGTTACGGGCTCGCTGCATCACAGTTGAAGCGAATACGGGACAAGGGCATAAAGCTTACCGTCGCAGTAGACAAAATCGCCGCCAGCGGGGGCTATATGATGGCCTGTGTTGCAAACAAGATTATCGCGGCGCCTTTTGCCATCATAGGTTCAATCGGCGTGCTCGCCCAGATACCCAACTTCTATCGTCTGCTGAAAAAACACGAGATTGATTTCGAACAGATTACCGCTGGTGAATACAAGCGTACCCTGACGTTATTCGGTGAAAACACGGACGCGGACCGTGAAAAATTAAAAGAAGAACTTGAAGAGACACACCAACTGTTCAAGGATTTCATCCTGGACAATCGTAAGCAGGTTGAGATTGAAAAGATCGCCACGGGTGAACATTGGTATGGGAAGCGCGCCCTGGAATTGAATCTGGTAGATGAATTAAAAACCAGTGACGATTATCTCTGTTCAGCCGCCACAAATGCCGACATCTATGAGATCGATTACATCCGCAAGAAACCTTTTTCTGAGAAGATTATTTCTATCGGGGCAAAATTATTTGATCATTTCTCCTGACCGTTATAGGCCTTCCTGATCTCTTCAGCGATGATCTGCACTCCCTGCCTGACGATATCATCGCGCATCGAATAAGTGACACGTATGCATTCATGCATATGTCGCCAGTCTTCATTCAGGCCGGGAAAGAAATGATGTCCGGAGATGACGAGTACACCCCGTTGCTTCAACCGCTGGTACAGTTCCTGACTGCTTATTGGCATCCCGGGAAACCACAACCATAGAAAAATAGCGCCTTCGGCCTTGTGCATATAGTAATCAATACCGTCAAATTCCTGTTTAATTAATTGTATGGCTCGCTCTGCCTTCCGCTGATAATAGGGTTTGATAATCGTATTGCTGATGCGTGTTATCTCACCACTTGAAACCAGATCCAGCGCGAGTGCAGGGCCGAAACTGCCAAGAGCCAGATTCAGGACAGCATTCATGTTGGTTATCGCCTTGATGACCTCTTGCGGTGCCATAATGATACCTGTGCGTGCGCCCGGCAATCCCACCTTGGACAGACTCATGCATAAAATAACATTTTCATTCCAGACAGGATTGGCCTCAGTAAATACAATGTTTGGAAATGGCATACCGTAGGCGTTATCAATAATCAACGGTACATTGCGATCTCTTGCGATCTCAAGAAGGTGACCTATTTCTGAATCTGTCAGGACATTTCCGGTCGGATTGGTGGGCCGCGACACACACAGGGCGCCAATATCTTCCGTAATATTCAATTCATCAAAATTGATATGGTATTTAAATGTGTGATCATCCAGTTTTTCTATGACAGGTTTCCGTGCAACGAATAAATTGTCCACCAAACCGACATCGGCGTAACCAATATATTCCGGGATCATGGGCAACATGATTTGCCTGATTTTTCCATCCTCGAATTCGCCGCCAATCATGTTAAATAACAGGAAAAATCCGGCCTGACTGCCTGCAGTCAGGGCAATATTGTCAGGACCGATATCCCAATCAAATTCCGTCCTGAAAAGTTTCGCCAATGCCTGGATAAAAAGCGTTTCACCCTGTGGCGAGTCATAATCACCAATGACATGCGCAAACTCGGCGGGGTTATCAAGTATCCTCTGCATCCGTTCATGGATGAATTGCTGAACCTGGGGAATGTGGCTGGGATTACCACCGCCCAGCATACAGACATTTTGCTCACCGGACAGTGCAGATCCCAGATCTTCCATGAGTTGCACTATGCCGGAATGGGAAGTAAAACGTGTGGCGAATTTTGAAAATTGCATGATTATATTCTGAATTGTAATAATACTTCTGATTTAAGAAATAAAAAACCAAATATCAGCGTTTTCTGTTCAGGCTTTTGCCTATTAATAACATGCGCATTACTCTTTCAGCTGCATTTTCCAGATGCATACGCGAATTTTCGATTGCCTCGGCAAGATCCATATCACGAGCTGCTGCGCTTTCAAGACCCGTAATACCATGTGCAAATACTCCATGTGCATCATCAGCGAGGCTCCCTCCGATGGCGACACAAGGCACCTTATATTTTCTGGCGGCCTTTGCCACACCCGCGGGAGTTTTGCCAAAGGCGGTCTGGAAGTCTACGCGGCCTTCACCAGTGATGACTAAATCGGCACCCCTGATATATTTTTCCAATCCGGTAATTTCAATCACCAGATCAATACCACGTTTCATTTTTGCACTGGTAAAGGCCACAAGTCCGGCACCCAGTCCTCCCGCTGCTCCGGCACCTTTCAGGTAACGCACATCTTTTTTTAATTCATTTTTAATCACATTGCCAAATTGTTTCAGATTGGCATCGAGTGTTTTGACCATTGCAGGTGTTGCACCCTTTTGCGGACCAAACACATAAGCTGCTCCTGCCGGTCCACACAATGGGTTTGTAACGTCACTTGCAACAATAAATTCTGTTTTCCTTATCCTTGGATCAATGGCTTGCATGTCAATACCCGCAATCCTGGTCAGCATACCGCCATTACCGTATTCTGTGATTACATTTCCATTTTTTGATAAAAATCTGACACCCAGGGCCTGGGCCATCCCGGAACCACCATCCACAGTCGCAGAACCGCCAATACCAATAATGATTGTCGTTGCTCCTCTATCAAGGGCATCGATAATCAACTCCCCGGTGCCGTAAGTCGTGGTCTTTAACGGATTACGTTTATTGCGCGGGACTAATGGCAAACCTGATGCCTCAGCCATCTCAATAACGGCGGTACTTATATTTCCAAGAAGACCATAACGGGCAATCACCTTTTTACCCATGGGACCAACCACCTGCTTTTTAATAATCTTTCCGCCAGTCGCATCAACCAGTGATTGAACCGTCCCTTCACCGCCATCAGCCATGGTGACCTTTATACATCTGGCTTTCGGGAGAACTTTTTTAATTCCCTTTTCAATGCAGGAAGCAACCTGAAGTGAGGTAAGATTACCCTTGAAGGAATCAGGTGCGATGACGATTTTCACAAAATATTGCTCCCCATCAAGCTTTTATTGTTCTGTGATTGTGTATATTACGTGATGTTATAAAACAATGAAAATAATCAACTATCATCCTGCGCCAAATCCTCGAGCATCAGCATCAGACCATTTACCACTCTGACCATCTTTTCATAATCCAGTGTGCGTGCCACATCACCTACCGTGTGGTAATTCATATTTCGAAAATTAGCAGTATCGGTAACCATCACGGCCGGATATCCTGCATCCCAGAAGGAGGCGTGATCAGAGCGGCGGATATGAGGGACCAATGATTCCGGTGCCGCCAGACCTTCTGCCGGGAAATCTGAGTTTTGCCGGAAATGCCTGATAGTACGCACCAGTAATGGCCGCGATGAAATATTGGCGACGAAGGCAACGAATGATGCCGTATCAGGATAGAACCAGCTCAGTGGTACCGGGTAACTCTGACTGCCGGCTACTTCGGAATAATATCCCAGCATTTCCAGTGAAAACATGCCGATGATATTTTCACGCTT
>JAENIZ010000054.1 GCA_016844485.1 Gammaproteobacteria bacterium
CGAGCAACAGGGATTGTTTTATGGGTTGAACATACCAGGCAAACACCTTGAGCCTGATCGGGGCGGGGTCCAGCAAGGCAAATGTCTCGAGGCCCTGGCAAGATTCGGCTTGGTCGATGAAACCTGAACTTGTGATAAAACACGTCACTCTCCGGGAACTCTACTGGCTGGCTGCGGCAGTCGTTATGGCTATCCTGCCACACAGTACGCGCATTCCTGCGTGGATAATCCTGTTGGTTCTGGCATTAATTTTATGGCGCGTAATCGGTTTGTTGAAAAACTGGCCATTATTAAATGATCATTCATTTTTATTACGTCTGATCCAGATAGTTTTGGTGATCGCCGGGTTTGCCGGTGTCTACAACCAGTTTGGCACTCTGGTCGGCCGCGATGCGGGAACGTCGCTTCTGGTGTTGCTGATCGGACTTAAGGTCCTCGAGACCTGCAGGGAACGTGATTACTACGTCGTCATTTTTCTCGGTTACTTTATCGTTGTCACCAATTTCTTCTACACGCAATCCATTGCCACTGCAATTTACATGGCCTTGACCGTATGGGTGACGACCTCCTGCCTGATCACATTCAATGATCGTGCCCACTGCCTGCCGGATATTGCCAGGTTGCGAATCGCGGGGACTTTGCTGTTACAGGCATTACCGATCATGTTATTTCTGTTTCTGTTATTTCCCCGCATCAATGGTCCTCTCTGGGGCCTGCCAAAGGATGCGCATGCCGGACTGATCGGCATAGATGACGTGATGGAACCGGGCACGATAAGCCAGCTTATTCAAACGGATGCCGTCGCCTTCAGGGTTGAATTCGGGGGTGAGATACCGGAACAGTCAAAACTCTACTGGCGCGGTCCGGTGCTACTCCACAGCGATGGCCGTAAATGGACGCGTGACGTGAAGACAACGAGTAAGTCCGTAACGCTTGAAACGGGCGGCCCCTCTGTCCGTTATACCGTAACCATGGAACCCAATAATCAACGATGGTTGTTCGCCCTGGAGATGCCGAATCAGGTTCCTGAGCAGGGATACATTACCAGTGACTTCCAGTTATTAACGCGGGAACCGGTACGTCAGCGTATTCGTTATGATCTTTCATCCTCCCCTGAATATCTTATTCGAAATAGTGGCAGTGCTGAACTTGAGCGCGCCTTGCAGCTGCCTGCAGGTTATCACTCGAAAACGATTGCGCTTGCACAATCCTGGCGTGAGGAAGGGGATAACCCTGCACAAATCATTGATCGTGCCTTGCGCTGGTTCAGTGAAGATGAATTTTATTACACACTGACTCCGCCCTTGCTCGCGCAAGATAACGTAGATGAGTTTTTATTCAATACCAAACAGGGATTTTGCGAACATTACGCAGGGGCTTTTGTGATTTTAATGCGCGCTGCGGAGATCCCCGCGCGTGTTGTTACAGGATATCAGGGGGGAAACTATAACCCTGTGGGGGATTATCTGATTGTCGGGCAACAGGATGCCCATGCCTGGGCCGAGGTCTGGCTGGATGAACGTGGCTGGGTCCGCGTTGATCCGACCTCAGCCGTATCACCAGCCCGTGTACTCGAAGGTATCGAGAGCGCACTGCCGGATGCCATTGTCGATATTCCGCTGGTGTTCAGTCAAAACCCGTTGTCACGCGATCTCTGGGAACGCTTGCGCAACAGTTGGGACGCTATAAATAATCAATGGAACCAGTGGGTCATCAGCTATGGGCCGCAACGCCAGTCACAATTTTTAAGTCAGTTCGGGATGGGCGATATTGACTGGAAGGCAATGACCGCAGTGTTATCCATAGCGATCAGTATTTTCCTGTCCATCATTGCAATCTGGCTGTTACGGCAGAATATGCCAAATCGCGATCAAGCCAGGACGCTTTATGATGAGTTCTGCCGCAAACTGGCGCGCAGGGGCATATTGCGTCTGCATAGCGAGGGCCCGCTTGATTTTGCCCGGCGTGTTGCAGGCAGGAGCGAAGATCTGTCAGCGCCAGTCAATGAGATAACAAGACTGTATATTTCTGTGCGTTACGGTACGCAGCAGGAATATCTTGAACAACTGAAGGCGAGGGTCAAGGATTTTCGGCCACCAAAAACAATAACAAGGAAAATCGCTTAACAGAAAATTATTTTTCAGCAAAGTATAAATATCAATTTACTGGTTCTGTGAATTGAACCCGGTGCAATCTTGCATATACACCATCCTGTTTCAACAAGTCGCTATGCTTGCCGGTTTGTACTATCCTGCCTCGATCGATCACAAGAATACGATCTGCTTTTTCTATAGTAGATAACCGGTGTGCAATAACAATGCAGGTTCGTCCTTTTTTAATCCTGTCCAGTGCGCTTTGGATCTGCCGCTCTGACTCCCTGTCCAGGGAAGACGTCGCTTCATCCAGAATCAGAATAGGTGCGTTTTTCAGTATTGCGCGCGCAATGGCCAGACGCTGCCGTTGCCCGCCGGAAAGTTTCATCCCTTTCTCGCCGATGATGGTCTCAAAACCATCTGGCATCTCCTGTATAAATTCCAGGGCATGAGCTGCCCTTGCGGCTTCAATAATATCCTCATCTTTACTATTATGCAGTGCGCCATAGGCGATGTTATTCCGCACAGTATCATTAAATAACACCACCTCCTGGCTGACTAACGCGATATTGGCGCGCAAAGATGCCAATGTGATCTCCCTCAAGTCTATACCATCCAGCAGGATCTCGCCGTTGCTAACATCATAAAATCCCGGCAACAGGTTTGCGACAGTTGTTTTGCCGCTGCCTGAAGAACCGACCAATGCCACGGTCTCGCCAGGTGAGATGTGCAGGGAAATATTTTGCAGCGCGTCTGTTTCCTTTCCATCATATCGAAAATTGACATTCCGGAATTCAATATCGCCCTTAATATGTTCAATGACACGTGTACCACTATCCGTTTCCGGTTGTTCATCCAATAATGAAAAAATGCTTTCGCATGCTGCCAGTCCCTTCTGTATATGTTCATTGACTGATACCAGGCGCTTCAGGGGCGCAAGTAACATAGCCATCGCGCCAAAGAATGATACAAATTCACCGATACTCAGGGCGCCTGTGGACGCCTGTATAGCGGCAATATAAATAATAACCGCAAGGGCAATGGCGGAGATCAGCTGTACTGCCGGGCCAGTGGCGATTGCAGCCATAGCGAATTTCATCATGTAGCGTCTGTTACTTCTGATGACTACATTAAATCGTTCAATCTCCTGCGCCTGACCCCCATACAGCTTGACCAGTTTCTGGCCTTCAATACATTCACCCAGAACATGATGTATATCAGCCATTGATTCCTGCGCCTTTTGGCTCATTTTTCTCAAACGATTCCGGATGCTCAGTACAATAAGAACTATAAACGGCGCACAAATTAAAGCGATGAGTGTCAGCCGCCAATCGATGTAAAACATCCAGGCAATAAGACCGATAATGGCGAGAAAATCCCTTATTAAGGTAGTGACAGCATTGGTAGCGGCCTGTTGAATCTGAATTACATCATAAGTAAATTTCGACATCAGCATGCCGCCAGTATGGTGATCATAATACTGGCTCGGGAATGACAACATGCGCAGAAACATTTCGCTACGCAAATCCGTCATGACGGTAAACGCGACCCAGCGCAGTGACATTCCATTTATATAGGTAGCGGCCCCCCGGATTATAAATAACCCGACAAATAACACGGGTATCAAATATATAAGTTCAGGATCTTTATTTATGAATGCCCCGTCGAGCATGGGCTTCATCAGTGCGGGAATGGCCGGATCGGTCGCGGCCAATATCAGCATGCTGAGAATAGAAACATAAAACCTTTGCCGATAAGGAATAACATAACGCAAAAGTCGCAAGTATAATTGTGTGTCTTTCACAGATTTGGTCATTAGTATCTTCCGGAATACCTGCGTATATTAACCATAATGATAAAAAATTCAGCGCCTATTTATACATACGACATTATTCAACTTGATGTTTGTTGATACAATGACGCAATAAATACAATCCGGCCAGCAAAACACTATTCAAATCCATGTCCAAAAAACATCCTATTGTTGCAGTCACAGGTTCATCCGGCGCCGGCACGACCAATGTCAAAGCAGCCTTTGAGCAAATCTTCCGGCGGGAAGGCATAAACCCTGCGATTATCGAGGGTGACGGCTTTCATCGTTATGATCGCAAACACATGGACGAGCTTGCCGCCAGGGCCGAGGCCGAGGGCAGGCATTTAACCCATTTCGGACCTGAAGGTAACCTGTTTGAGGAGCTTGAGGCATTATTCAAGGAATATTCAGAACATGGTACCGGCAAGCGCAGATATTATATCCACAATAACGAAGAGGGCGCCCAGCATGGCTCACCACCCGGCACGCTGACTCCGTGGGAGCCATTGCCGGAGAATACCGATCTGCTCTTCTATGAAGGTTTACACGGCGGCGTGACAACCGATACAGTGAATGTGGCGCAGTATGTTGATCTGTTAATAGGCGTGGTGCCTATTATCAATCTCGAATGGATACAAAAGATCCACCGCGACAAGGCGGTCAGGGGCTATACCTCTGAAGACGCCACCAGGCTGATTTTAAGCCGCATGCATGATTATACACACTACATCATTCCACAGTTCTCGCGCACCGATATCAATTTCCAACGGGTGCCCACTGTAGATACGTCCAATCCCTTTGCCGCGACGAAAATCCCCACAAATGATGAAAGTTTCTCCGTCATTCATATCAGAAATCTTGATAAAATCCAGGCGGATTTCCGCTATCTCCTGGAAATGCTGGATGGCTCATTCATGTCAACACCGGATACCATCGTGGTGCCTACCGGGAAGAAGGTCTTTGCCACGCAGCTCATTCTTAATCCGGTGATCCATCATATGATGGAGAAGAAAGCATCATGATTGACGAACAAGCGGATCCGGACCGTTCTACTGTTCTGCCACATAACTCATTAATGAAATTGCCATGCGCACAATACTGGTTCTGAACCCGAAAGGGGGTTGCGGGAAAAGCACTCTGGCAACGAATATTGCGGGTTATTTTGCCCAGCAAGGCAAAAGGGTTGCACTCGCAGATTGTGACTCTCAGGGATCCAGCAGTGATTGGCTCAAGGCACGCCCGGAGCGTCTTGCCAAAATTGATTGCGCAGTAATTAAAGACGGCGAACTGCGTATTGGCAAAACGACTGAAATCCTGGTAATGGACTCACCCGCGAGCGTGCATGATCAGAAACTGGTCAATATTATCCGTCCCGCGCAAACTGTAGTGATCCCGGTGCTGCCGTCACCCCTTGATATGCGCGCGGCTGAACGTTTTCTGCATGAATTAATCAGTCTGAGAAACAAAATCGGGCGCAAGGTAAAGATTGCGACCGTTGCCAACCGGGTGCGGGAAGATACCCTGGCCGCGGTCAAGCTTGAATATTACCTTGAAAAACTCAAGTTGCCGGATGGCAACCGGATACCTTTTATGACCGCGTTGCGCGCGAGCCAGAATTATATCCAGGCGGCTGAAAACGGCATGACAATATTTGAGCTCGCGCCATCGAAGACTTACTATGACAGGGAGCAATGGAGTCCCCTGTTACGCTGGCTAAACAGCAGCCGGAGTATTCCATAAGATAACAAGCCGGTTTGCCAGCGCCATTTAATCTACTGTTTTGCGGGCCATCTTATTTCTCATGCCATTTACCATAACTCTCCAACCCAATAATGAATCGTTTACGGTCATGGAGGGTGAAACCATTCTGGCGGCCGCATTACGCAGTGGCCGCAATTTCCCTTATGGTTGCCGCAACGGCGCATGTGGGTCCTGCAAGGGAAAACTCATCAGCGGTAAAATCCAATATGGCGAGATACCCCTCACCGGAATTACTGAAAAAGAACGCGAAGCCGGTTTCGCACTGTTTTGTCAGTCAAGACCTGTCAGTGATCTCGTCATAGAGGCACGCGAAGTCATTGGCGCGGGGGATCTGGTGATCCGTAAGTTGCCTT
This sequence comes from Gammaproteobacteria bacterium, assembly GCA_016844485.1. GTDB lineage: Bacteria > Pseudomonadota > Gammaproteobacteria > Eutrophobiales > Eutrophobiaceae > JAENIZ01. The sequence continues at coordinate 6,021 of JAENIZ010000054.1, forward strand.
GTCGCGTCACAAAGATTGAGAACCTTAGTCACGATGTCATGCGACTTTTTCTGAAACTGCCCGCAACAGAACACCTGCAGTTTCTCGCAGGTCAATATATCGATATCCTGCTGCATAATGACAAGCGGCGTTCGTTTTCTCTTGCCAATGCCCCGCATGATGATGAATTTCTTGAGCTGCATATACGCCACTATGATGGAGGATTATTTTCTGAATTTGCATTTCACAAGATGCACGAAAAGACATTACTGCGTATTGAGGGGCCTTTAGGTACTTTCTTTTTCCGGGAAGAATCCGATCGTCCAATCATTATGGTGGCTGGCGGCACCGGCTTTGCACCGATAAAAAGCATCATCGAACATATACTTGCAAATAATCTTGAACGCACCATACATTTTTATTGGGGCGCACGGGGACGGCAGGATTTATATTTACATGGACTTGCAGAGCGGTGGGCAAATGAAAATGTAGCCATCCACTATATTCCCGTACTATCCGGACCACATAAAGAAGATCAATGGCAGGGGCGCACAGGTTTCGTGCATGAAGCGGTATTAAATGATTTCCCGGATCTTTCCGGATATGAGGTTTACACCTGTGGACCGCCGCCGATGGTCAGGGCTGTACAGAATACTTTTGCAGAACGCGGCCTTGCGCAGGATTATATCTATTCGGATTCCTTTGAGTTTGCTCCGCCCGGTTGAATTCATTATCGTATTTACTTTACGTGCGATTATTTCAGACGACCTGTCGCGCACCTTCACATACGGCCTCGTGCCTTTCCACCTGTTCAAGCAATTTCACCGAATCATGTCTAGTGATCGTTGTAGCAAGGGCAAGACCCTGCTGATAACAGGCAGATGCGAGGGAATACTCACCCTGTTTTTCCAGTAACACCGCAAGTTCACGGTAGGCCTCCGGGGTTGGTTGTATTTCCAGGCTTTCTTCAAGATAGTCCCTGGCCTTGCCCCACAACGAGTTGCGCATACTGAGACGTCCTAGTGTTAATAACAACACCGGGTCCCGCGCATGGCCGCTGAGCAATTTTTCCGCAAAGGCAAGCTGACGGGCGTTGTCCTCACCTTCGACAAGACCATACAAACGAACAATACCAACATCCCAGTGTTTCTTTAATGACTGCCGCAATAGCTGTTCGCATTCAGCCGTCTCAGCAAATTTCAGTTTCTCAAAGGTGTATTCCTCCAGCAGGTGCAATTCCTTGCGAAGATTTTTTGGAATACCTTGCCAGGTATTCTCCAGTGTCTCTTTATTTGCTGTTCCACCCGCCTGTTGTAACATCCCGGCATAGGCCTCGAGTTGTTTGGCCTGAATATTTTCCGTTGATAATAATCGCGCGCGTTTCAGTTCGGGTAATAATTCAAGCACATTTTTCCAGTCTTTCAGATCAGTATGGATCTTAAGCAACATCAATTTGACCTGTTTTTGATCGGGGCGCCGTTCATGCAAATTCGTTAAAGTCGCCAATGCCTGCTCGGTCTGGTGCTGGTTGATTTGCAATTCCGCACGGGTAAGACCTACTGCAACTTTTGCATCAGGATTATTTTCATGCGCAAGTTTTAAATAATGATCGCGCCGCTCCAAAGCGTCCTGTTGTTGGGCGGCGCGCGCAGCACCAAGATAATTGATTAATGGTGCCCGGGCGTACGGGATCCCTTTCTTCAAGGATTCTTCTGCTGATTTCCAATTTCCTTCG
>JAENIZ010000149.1 GCA_016844485.1 Gammaproteobacteria bacterium
CCGCCGGTTGAATTTATCCATTAGCGATTGTATATCGCCTGCATCCGCGGAACGTAATGCTGCGATATATTCTCGCCGGTGTTGTCCCGCATCCTGCAAATGCCGGCTCCCCCAATCTATCGGTTCTGTTTGCACCACAAACCTGAGCAACGCATCTGTCGCAATACGGGCATGACGGCCATTGCCGTTTGGGAACAGATGAATCTGCACCAGGCGATGATGAAACCGCAAGGCGATTTCTGCCGGGGGATATGTCCCATGCTCGATCCGGTAACGAGTATCGTCCAGCAGATTATGCAGCGATACTCTAATCTGTTCCGGTGCAACACCAATATTTTTTTCTGTATTCCTGAATTCCCCTGCCCAGGCCCACACATTACCATACAGGCGCCGGTGCAGTTCACGAAGAAAAGCTTCGGACAGTACATCCGGTTTTTTCTGCCGCGACAGCCAGATCAAACCATCCTGAATATTCACCTGTTCCATCTGATCCAGATCCACACGGGTTTGTATATGTGGAAACAACAACCCTTCCATCTCTTCAGGTTCTAACGGCGTCGCTCCTTCGGGGTAATCCATGATCCAGTCAGTCCTTCCAGAAGTCATTAGGTAAATTATCAACGATCTGTTTTTTCAATCGCTCAATTTCCTTTTCAATTTGAGCCCTGCCCAATTGTTGATCTTCCAGCATCATATGCACGTTTGATTCTTCAACAATCTCACGTGCAATTGAATCTGCCTGCCGGTCAATAATTTTTTCAACAGAGTCATCAACCCCACCTTCCGGCACCAGGGCATAAACAAACCGGCAATGCATGGCTTTGGCAACCTGCTGCATCTTTTTAATGGTGATACTGCCGTCTTGTTCAGAACGCTCCAGATAAGCCGTAGTAGTCCGGTGACCACCTAAACGCTTGCTTAAGGCTGCACCGGACATGGCCAATGCAGTACGTACAGCCTTAATCCAGCCGCCTTTAGGCGGTGAAATAGAGGCCAAAACCGCAGCCTGATTGATTAGTCTGCTGTTCTGTTCCCGGGCGATTTTCTTGTATTTATCGTTCATTTGTATAACTATATTTATACATTAAAAATGATAATGTATAACTGTAATTATACGTATGTCAACTATTTGTTTAATTATATTTATACAATTCTAGGCCACTTGTTCCTCCAACATACTGGCAGGACACTGGAATTAGTAATAGTACTTATAGATGACCAAACCGAAATCATGGTCAACGAAGCACCGGTCGATCCGGAATTCTCCCGCACCGCCAGAGCGGCCTGGGCGCGTTTAATTCAAAAGGTATACGAAGTCGATCACATGCTGTGCCCCCATTGCGGGGCAGAGTTGCGCTTGATGACTTTGATAATGGAACCCATATCCACCCAGTCAGGCCCCGCCAATGGAAGACCTGGACTGGCCCGATCACAGTCACAATTCCGCCGGGACGACTCCAGGGATGGAGTCGATAGGGCGACGCACGACTGCATGGATGCAGGAGGTAGGGTGAAACAGGAGTCAGAACCGAGGAAGCCAAAGCCGAGCGGAATTACTTGCTACTTCCCTGTAGCTCGCCCTTTGGGCCATCTTGCTTCGCAAGATGTTCAAAATCCGTTCCTTACGATTTTGTGGGCAGACGTTAGTCTGACCGAAGGATTCGCACCAGGAATGGTGCGAATCAAATCCTCCTTACCATCGCGCAGCTGCCGGACATTGCCTGACTATTCAGGCTTGTCCGACGGGAGCCTTTCCTCTATATTCGCCCGGATTGACACCGGATAACAGTTATCCCGGAAATATCCATCAAAAACCAGTAGTAGGGAATGCGAGATGAAGAATTCGTATAAAGGGGTTTATGTACAGGATGTACTGGTCAAAAAACTATTCCTTCATTTTCGACACTTCCGCCATCTATGGCGGTCGGCAGATTAGTTGCTCCTGCATTATCTGCACTTCCGCCGTCCATGGCGGTCGTATGCCGGTTTTGCAGGACGACTATATGGATGCAGTCGGTTGATTACGTCTGGAACAAGTTACCTACAGGACGTAGGTAAGGAGCGTGAGCAGGAGCGGAAGCTTAATCCAGCAAAAACCGGCGATGTCAAATGGCGAAAATGGCGGGTTAACGCCATGCCAACGCCAAACCCAGTCCAGTTGCTGAAAGCAATTTCCTATCCCTACACCCACAGAAAAGGTACGGATATCAAACACATGGAAAGATGGCTATCCCCTAATCTCGGTTGCGATCCGGTCGAATAAGCGTATTCGTCATCCGAGCGAAAGCCAGGATACAGTAAATAGAATCTGCCGCCTTAAACTTAAGGCGGCAACTTATAGCCGTCATTCCTGCGCCCTATTTCTTCTGCTATGCTTACTTTCATGAGCACGCCAGCACAAAATATCAAACTAACTGCCCATCAGTTGATAGACCAATTGCCCGAGAATTCAACTTGGGATGATGTGTTATACCGGCTGGCGGTACGCCGGTCGATTGAAATTGGCCTGCGTGAAAGTGAAGCCGGCACCGGGGTCGACACCCAAACAGTCCGCACTCAATTTGGCCTGAGCAAATCCACGCCGCAAAACAAATAATACTCATGCAAGTGCAATGGACGCCACATTCAATAGAGGACTTGCATGCTATCTATGATCATATCGCGCAAGACTCCACGGCCAACGCCCTGCAAATGATTGACCGGCTAACCAGCCGAGAAGATCAAATCATCACGTTTCCGTAATCCGGGAGAAAGGTTCCAGAGGTCGACAGGGATGATGTGCGGGAACTCATCGAAAATCCATACCGAATCATCTATCGTATATTGTCTGAACGTATTGATATCTTAACGGTGATGCATGGGTCGCAGATACTGCGGGAGATTCCCGGTGTTTCACTGGATTGACTGCATATTTTGAAAAGAAGTTTGGGGTCAGAGTAAAAACCATTTTGTAATAACTGAGATTATCATGGATGCCGGCAGCGAGATTCGCTTTGGCCGCCTGATGCATCCAGGTGGCAAGGCCGGGACAATTTTTGTCGATGTTTCGGACAAAGCGCTCGTCGCTGCTCGTCCATTCCGTCCCCTTCACGTGGAGCTCCTTCGGGCAGTCGTAGAACCACTTGTCGGACATCAGGCGCGCGGCTTCGATGGCGGCAAGTGCTGCGGGCGCATCTGGCCTGGTGCCAGCCGCGAAAACTTTCTCCAGTTGCCCGTACACATGTGCCATTTCCTGCTTCATACGCTCCATGTCGGTCTTGGTGTATTTCTTCCAGCGCGCGGCGGACTGCTTCCAGGCTGCTGTGTTGCCCCAGCGTTCCTGCGCTTCATCCTGGTATTCCTGTTTCATGTCGGGGAACACTTCAAACATTTGTTGTGTACTCATGGTATTTTTCTCCTGAACTCCGGGGTCGATGTCGGCTATGGTTTGCTCGAGCAGATCCAGCACGGCGCCGAGTTCTTGCGCCTTGCGCCGGATCAGTTCGCGTTGCTGCAACAGCGCAGCGTGCCGGTCGAAACCGGGAGCGGACATCAGCCGCTGGATTTCCTCGAGCGGAAATTCCAGCGTGCGGTAGAAGAGGATCTGCTGCAGGTGCTGCAGATCGCTGTGTCCGTACAGCCGGTACCCGGCCTCGCTGCGGCCCGAAGGCACTAACAGACCGATCTCGTCGTAATGCCGCAACAGGCGGATGCTGACCTTGGCCAGGGTGGCCACTTCTCCTATCTGGTACATGAATCTTGCTCCGGTTTGTTCTGGTGTTACGCAAGTTAGGGCCTCACGCAACGGGAGAGTCAAGAGAAAATCAAGGCGTCAGAGTACTTGAAAGAAAATTTAACTTGATCCTAACATCTTTCATTTCAAGTACTCTTACCCCTTGATCCTCCGCGCAACTGACAAGGATTAACCCAGCCCGCGTTGTTAAAATGCGGGCCGGATGGTCGAAGTTACTTCGGCTTGTGAAAGATAAATAAGGCGCGATCGGTGGTGCCGCGTTGCCCCTGCGTGAACACCATCCAGGTACGATCGTCCTCCGGGTGCGCGAGGATGGCGCTGTCTTCTATGAGTTCGAAACCGGCGGCGAGCAGTTCATCCTTGACAACCTGCACGTCGATGCGGTGAAGCTTTTCCACGTCACGGGTGCCGGAGCCGTCTTCCGCCTTATGTTCCTCGACAACGTAGGCGCTGCCCGGTTTCAGGGATGCGAGCAACTTTGCGTTCATCTTGGCCGTGTCGATTTTCTGCAGGATCAGGTCGTGGTAGTACAGCATGTTGAATACCACGTCGACATCCTCCGGAAAGGCCGAATTGTTATAGTCCTCCTGGTGGTAAGCCGTATTCGGGTGCGCTGCGGCGAACGCCCGTGACGCCTCGCCGGCGAAGCGTTCGGTATAGGGCAGGTCATAAACATCGACCTTGCCGTTCGGTCCGACCACGGCCGAGAGGATCTTCGTATAGTACTGACCGACGCCGGCGATCTCGATAATGTGATCACCCGGTTTGATACCGGACATCATCAGGATCTCGGCCGGCCGGCGCGAGGAATCACGGGCCTTTTCCGCATCCGTCCGTTCCGGTGATTCAATGGCCTTACGGATATAGTCCGGCGTTCCTTCAGGCAGGGTATAAGGCCCCAGGGATACGGGCGCAGGAGGCTGTTGCGCAGTGACCGAAAATGCAATGAACGCTAGAACCAGGCTGGCTGATAATGTTGACAGGTAACGCATGCGGTTTTCTCCTTAATTTTTATAAGATAATGCTTATTATCTTCTCAAAAGAGGGTAAAAAGATAGACCGGTGACCCGATCGATGAATGCGGAAGTATCGATAGATGGGCCGGGATATTGCGAAAAATGCTTCGAAAAGTGGCCGGTGATAAATTGAAATAATTCTCAGTTGTCACCAACACCTTTTAAGTTCTTGATTATCCCAGCTACCTGATACCGATGACCGCCCTCGCCTACCGCTTCGGTGTCAATTACATTGTCTATGCTATGACCCATTAACAGTGGGAAGTTCAAAGTA
>JAENIZ010000055.1 GCA_016844485.1 Gammaproteobacteria bacterium
TTGCGCCCAGTTGCGGCGAAAACCGTTCCCAGATTTTAATGGTATTATCGATAGGCTGTTCTGCTAGGATGTCCGCTATCTCCGCAGGAGCCAGCTGCTCGAGTTGTTGGACCGCTTCTGCCGGATATTGCTGAAAAAGGACCTGGTGTAATGATGTATCCACGGCCCTGTTAATCTCATTCATTTTTATGCCCCTTGTCAGTTGTTACAATTTCAGGTGCAAGTAAATCTGCACATGTGTCCCAGAACAGTTCGGCTACGGCCAGTGCAGTATTTGTAAACTCATCCTCTTGCTCTGCGTTACCTTCATACATCAATGCATCCAGCATGACGCCCCGCTTCAGCACGCCAATAAACATGCCCATGTGATCAGTAACCGGCAGAATATCCTTGTACTTCCACTGCGGATGATCCTGTACGTTTATAAGGCTCGAACGGGCCGAGATAGTCATTTCAGGGTTGTGCATGATTTTCTTCACGGGGGCCGCGGACTTTTCGGTGAGCAGGTCCCGGATAAACACCACTCCTACAAGTTGTTGCTTGTCATTGACTACGTAGATTTCGCTGCGTACCTGATCAGAACTGCTTCGCACCGCATTGAGTATTTCGTCAGTGTGCATGTCCTCGCGAACGGCAAATACATTCGGGTTCATAAACTGCCCCACAGTGCCGTCAGGATATTTCAAAACCAGTCTGATCATGTTTGCAAATACGGGCGACATCGCCTTGATTACTTCATTGCGAATATCCGTTTGCATCCGGCGCAGGAGTGAAGTGGCGCGTTCGATACTGAGCCGTTCAAGTATTTTTGACGATATGAATATATCCATTACTGCCAGGCAACTTACACCTCTCGAAGGAATCATATGGCGGAATATATCCGCTGCTGACTCAACAGGGATCAACTCAAGGTGTGCTGCAACATGTTCCGGTTCAAACTGCTCAAGTGCCTGCACTGCATCCTGGGGATGATTCTGTAAAAAATGCAGCGATAACGGATTAATCGTCATTCATGCGCCTCGTCATCAAGCAACACGGATACTTCTTCATCAAATACCTTGGCCGGGATGAAGGTGCGTCCTGCGTCGGTATCAAGCACAACCCCGGTAGATGACAGCTCCAGTATCTTGCCCTGCAGATTATTGATACGTATCACCTGACCGACCTGATAAGTCCTGCGCACATAACGTGCCGAAATAATATTTGCAACCGTTCGTCCCGCCCCTATGCCAAACGCCAGTGCGATTGCCACCGCAAGAGCCGCCACAAAGATCGTCAGAATATATTCAAACAGCCTGACATCGATCCCGATTTGCGCGAGTCCGACAATCACCGCAAGAATTATAACGACTGCCCGTACCCAGGAACCAAGTGTCTCTGTCCGCCGTAAACCCGCAGAACGGGCGCCCGTTGTTATCTTGTCCCGTAAGACATTGCCCAGCAGCAACCCGCCGAAGATGAACAGTCCTGCAATCAGCAGGCTCGGAAGATAGGTAATCAGATTGCCCAGCCAGGTCGAGAATCCCTGAAAACCAAGGCCCTCAACAGCCACCGAAATAAAAAACAATATAATAAGCCAATAGATCAGCGCGCCCAGGATATTCACTACCGGCCATTTCAGCCGTACATGCAGGGACGCGATACCGATGGCCTGCACCATCCGATCGATGCCGGCCCCCAGCCGCAGGATCAGCCATCTCGCCGCCCATGCGAGTATCAGGCCCACCACTAATAAGGTAATTGAACTGAGTAACTTTGGAAGATAGGCGCCCACCGCCTGAATAAACTGGCTGAGGCTATCGAATAGCTGCTCTTTCAATTCCGTGTAAAGTTCCATTGGCAGTATTTATTAATGTGGACTGAGTATTATATGAGAGGTCATTGATGACATTGTTATATCGAAACCAGAATATCTGATCAGGCTTTGGGTGTGCAAATACTAAATACACTGCGCATGCGCATACGGCGATCACCTTTGCTGAATCAATACAGCAAAGATGAATATTTAATGGGAGACCACTGAACAGATAAATCACTGACAGTCTAACCAGCGCGCTCAACCTCTACCAGATTGTCTGAAAACGAGGGTGCATGGCCCATATCGGTGAACTCTGCCGAACTGATGATATTCACTGTCCCATTGTTCAACTGCCGCCAGTACCCCAGAGTTGCAACTACTATCCCCGGGTTCACATCATCAGTGATCTGGGCATCACCTTCAAAGCCACCACGGTCATTGAAGACGCGCACGGTATCACCGTCCTTGATCCCGCGCGGTCCGGCATCTGTTGCATTGATCAATACGAACTGTTCGCCCTGCTCCTTGATCTTGTGGTCCATGTTGGCATAACAGGAATTCAGGAAACCATGACTCTTGGGTGAAATAATATTCAACGGATATTTCTTCGCCAGTTCCGGATTGGTTTCCGGTCTTTCCCGTGAAGGGACATAGTCCGGCAAGCTGTCCAGGGGTTCACCCGGCTGAAAGCCCTCATACATCTGGCGGAAAGGCCCGGCGACAAAATTCTTTGCCCCTTCTACCTTGAATTCACATTTGCCCGAAGGTGTCGGGAATTTGCCTTCTTTATGTGGACAACGATCATCCTTGGTACCTACATTGAGACGGGCATAACCATGCTCACGCAGATAATCCAGATCAATACCGTCACAAGCGGGTGCATTCCAGTCGATGAAATTCTCCAGACATTCAGAATCCGACCATTTTAATCGTTCATCTTCAAAGCCCATGCGTGCCGCCAGGCGGCGGAAGATCTCATTATTGGGAATCGCCTCGCCCGGTGAATCGACACACTTGGTATTGTAAGTAAGATACAAGTGCCCCCACGACAGGATAATGTCTTCAATCTCGGCGCCCATGGACGCAGGTAACATGATATCCGCATAGGATCAGGTCTTCACGCATCAGACCTGCGACGATCTTGTCCGCCTCCGGCGCCTGGGTGACGGGGTTTGAATTCCAGCACATCATGGACATGATGGGTGGGTCCAGTGGGGTTTCGCCCGTTAATGCACGCCCGATCTGCAGGTTACTTACCACCCGTGTCTCATCCGGAATCCAATCAGGCCGGCAAATCACATCGAATTTATAAGGATGTTCCCAAACGGGGAATTGCGTAACACCACCGCCCACATGCCGCCAGGCCCCGGTCAGAGCCGAAATACAAGTGACGGCACGAATGGTCTGGCCACCACCATAATGCCGCTCAAGAGCAACACCCATGCGGATTGCAACGGGTTGTTGTGTGGCAAGATCACGCGCCAGTGTGCGAATGTCTTCTGCGGATACACCGGTGATTTTTTCCGCCCATTCCGGGGTACGAGTCCTGGCGCGTTCGGCCAGTTCTTTATAACCCACGGTATATTTTTCAACATAATCCTTATCCACCAGACCTTGATCGATGATGCTGTTGATCAATGCCATGGCCAGGGCACCATCAGTACCGGGTTTGGGGCAGATGTGCCAGTCAGCCTGCTTGGCGGTTTTGGATTTATAGGCATCGATCACCACCACCTTGGCCCCCTTCTTTTTTGCATCATGCACAATGTGCCAGTGATGCAGATTGGTACTCACACTGTTGCAGGCCCAGAGCACGATATATTTTGAATGTAGGTAGCTTTCCGGATCGACACCGGCAGTAGGGCCAACCGTCAACAGCCAGGCCGTGCACGATCCCTCACCACAAAAGGTACGTTCACAAACAGTCGCACCAAGACGATTGAAAAATGCATCACCACCATTTAACCCATGCACAAGGCCTTGATGTCCGAGATAGCTGTAAGGAATGATTGCCTGCGGGCCGTATTCTTGAATAATGGCTTTCCATTTGGCGGTAATCTCATCCAGCGCCTCGTCCCAGGAAATACGTTCAAATTGTTTGCTGCCTTTTGGTCCTGTTCTACGTAACGGATATAAGACACGGTCCACATGATAGTGACGCTTTTCATAATCATTTAACTTGACACAAAGACCACCCCGGGTCATGGGATGTTCTTTATTACCCCTGACTCCAACCAGTTTTCCATCCTCGACTTCAAATACCATTGAGCAGGTATCCGGACAATCGTGTGGGCAACCGCCGTGAAATTCTTGACGTTTAGGTTCGAGCTGTGCAGACATGCGTCCTCCTCATTTGTGCAGGTACAAACCCTGGAGAACAGGGTTACTGCAATAACTTGTTATAATTTTTATGCACTTTATTAGTGCTTGTGACTCATGTTAATCCTCTTTTTCAGCCAAGGCGAGGCGTAATCATGGTGTTAATTAATGTCTCTATCCTTTGAGCTGTTTCAGCGCCCTAAGCTGTTGCCTGTATTCGTCAATATCCAGTGCCTTGCGTGCTACGCCGGTATCCATCGCGGCCTTTGCCACGGCGGAAGAGACATTGATGAGTAAGCGCCGATCGAAGGGTTTCGGGATGATATAAGTCCGGCCGAAGATCAGATCATCGTCTTCGAATCCCGCGTCTTTGGTAATCGGTTCACGGGCAAGTGCGGCGAGTGCCTGCGTTGCGGCGTGTTTCATCTCTTCATTGATGCATTTCGCACGGGTATCCAACGCGCCCCGGAAGATATAAGGGAAAGCGCTGACATTATTTATCTGGTTGGGATAATCACTGCGTCCCGTCCCCATGATCACATCAGGACGTGCCTTGATCGCCACCGGGTAATCGATCTCCGGCACCGGATTGGCCATAGCAAAGACCACAGGATTCTTGTTCATACTCTTCAGCATCTCCGGTTTTAATACACCCGGCGCAGAGGCGCCCATGAACACATCCGCTCCATTCATCGCCTCGGCCAATGTGCGCAGGTGTGTGTCCACCGCAATTGCATCAAGATAATTATTGTCGCCTCTGCCCTTGTACACCACGCCCTTGACGTCAGTCATGATGAGATTTGCCGGGAGCACACCGAGACTTAAAAAATATTTCGCGCAGGTAAAACCGGCCGCACCTGCGCCGGAAAAAACAACGCGTATTTCGGCAATTTTTTTACCAAGGATCTCCAGTGCATTCAACAAGGCTGCCCCGGCGATAATTGCCGTGCCATGTTGATCATCGTGAAATACAGGGATGTCCGTGCGTTCATTGCATTTCTGTTCGATATAAAAACACTCCGGCGAACGGATATCTTCCAGATTGATGCCGCCAAAAGTGGGCGCCAGTGCGCAAACAATATCGATAAAGCGGTCAGGATCGGTTTCATCGACTTCGATATCGAAGGCATCGATATCGGCAAATTGCTTGAATAATATCGCTTTGCCTTCCATGACCGGTTTGGCCGCCAATGCGCCAATATTGCCGAGACCGAGCACGGCGGTGCCATTGGTGATTACACCGACCAGCTGGCCCTTGGTGGTGTAAGCATAGGCATGAGCCGGATTGTTTTTTATGGCCAGGCAGGGTTCGGAGACGCCGGGCGAATAGGCCACCGACAGATCCGCCGCGTTGCCGCTGGGCTTGGTGGCCGTGATCGCCAGTTTTCCGGGCCGGCCGATGGCGTGATATTTCAATGCCCAGTCCGCCATGAGTTGCCGTTTGACCGGTTCGAACATCGCCATCATCTCGGCAAGATTGTGATCGCTTTCGTCAATCATGCTGATCATTTTTGCATCTTGCTGTTGCAGGCGTTCAGTCATGATATTTCCGAGTGATCCCATGACCTTTACTGCGAGGGGATCTTGTTGTAATACGTGTATCCAGAACACGTCTGTGGGGATCTCAAGCAAGGTAACTTCTTCCGCGGCAATCAGGTCACACACGCGCACGTTTTTATTAAAAAGAGACATCTCGCCAAGAAATTCCCCCGGACCGAGTTCTGCAATATGGTTGCCGGCCTTTTTAACTTGCACCAGTCCTTTGACGAGGATAAAAAAACTCTCTGCCTTTGCTCCTTCTTCTGCAATACTTTCTCCCGCGGGAACCACCAGTTTCCTGCCCAATGCCAGGAGCTGAACAAGCTCATTAGGAGTAAGCGTGACCAGGGGTTTCAGCGACGTAAGACTGCTTAATTCCAAGATGCGCGCTCCTCAGTGGATCCGGTTAAATTCATTTTAGGCTACGTTTTACAATCCAGGTGATCGTCACACAAAACTGGCTTAAAATCTCCGGGATAGTTTCTTCAGCCGGGAGAAAACCATGTCAGGTGCGGAAATCGCGAGCAGAACACCGTTCGCTGTCGATGTTGAAGCAGGAACAGACTACTGGTGGTGCGCCTGTGGCAAGAGCAAAAGCCAGCCGTTTTGCGATGGATCGCACAAAGGATCTGGTTTTGCACCCATACAATACACGGCCGCGAAAAGTGAAAAGGTCTGGTTCTGCGGCTGCAAGCACACCAGTCATCAGCCAATGTGTGACGGCAGTCATTCCAGGCTCTGATTTCCATACCCGCTAATTCAAATCACCCTCCTTTAAAAAATCTTTGCACACGATCTGATCCCGATAAAGTTGCGCGGAGATTTTCTTAACCTCCCACGCACCAATTGCAGACGATTGTCCACATCCCTCTCCTTACCGGCGGCCCGCCACGCGCAATCCGGATAACCTCATGAATCCACTGAACTTGGTGCAAGGCACCATTCAGACCAGGGATTTATACCCAGTTTATGCACAGAAAATCCAACCCTAAGACACAGGGAAATCCACATTATCTTGTGGTTTAATTAGTGCTTGACCACATTTTATTGTGGTGCTATACATCCCACTTACATCAAAAATATCAACACGTTTCTAAGTATTCTTGAAGCGGCTTGGAACGATGAAAACAACAAATATAGCTGCTGGAGGGGTTAATGGAGGCCGAAAAATTAGCTGTTGAATCCGTCACCGGTACAACGAACGTAAGTCCGCTCCCGTCGGGACCCGTGCAGGCGGGCAGCGTGCGCGCGGAAATCAATGCCAACCAGCCCGGTGAATATCGGGTTATCCGCCGTAATGGCAAGGTCACGCGGTTCGATGCCGGCAAGATTACCGTGGCCATGACCAAGGCCTTTCTCGGTGTGGAGGGCGGCACGGCCGCAGCTTCACCCCGCATCCATGAGACCGTCAGGGCCCTGAGTGAACAGGTGGTCACCGCCCTCACCCGGCGTATGCCGGGCGGCGGCACGGTACATATCGAGGATATCCAGGACCAGGTCGAACTGGCATTAATGCGCGCCGGTGAACAAAAGATCGCACGGGCCTATGTGATCTATCGCGAAGAACGATCACGCGCACGCGCCGCAGAAGCGGCAGCTGAACCTGCCGTGCCACAGGAAAGAAGTTCCACTCCTATCAGCGTCGCCCGGGCAGACGGGACAAAGACAACCCTGAATATCAACCGCCTGAAATCCATCGTGGCGGAGGCGTGTCAGGGGCTGGACGAGGTCGATGGTCAGTTGATCATCGAAGACGCCCTGCGCAACCTGTTTGATGGCGTCAATGAAGCAGACGTCAACCCGGCGCTGGTGATGAGTGCCCGCACCCTGATTGAAAAAGAACCGAATTATTCCTATGCCGCCGCCAGATTGTTACTGGACAATCTGCGGCGTGAGGCCCTGAGTTTTGTCGAAGGGAAATTCACCGAGGCCACGCATAAGGAAATGATCAAACGCTATCCGGGATACTTCAAGAAATATATCCAGCGCGGCGCGGATGTGGGTCTGCTTGATCACGAACTCACCAAATATGATCTGGGCCAACTGGGCAAGGCGTTACAGGCAGAACGCGATCTCCAGTTTACCTACCTCGGACTGCAAACGCTGTATGACCGTTATTTTATCCACTCCGGAGGATGCCGGTTCGAATTGCCACAGGCATTCTTCATGCGCGTCGCCATGGGACTGGCGATTAATGAACTGGACCGCGAGGCGCGCGCGATCGAATTCTACGAATTGCTGTCATCGTTTAACTTCATGAGCTCAACGCCGACGCTCTTTAATTCCGGGACTTGCCGGCCACAGCTCTCCAGTTGTTACCTGTCCACGGTGCCGGACAATCTTGACGGTATCTTCGGCGCCATCAAGGACGACGCCCTGCTCTCCAAGTATGCCGGAGGTCTCGGCAATGACTGGACCCAGGTACGCGCCATGGGGGCGCATATCAAGGGCACCAACGGCAAATCCCAAGGCGTGGTGCCGTTCCTGAAAGTGGCCAACGATACTGCGGTCGCCGTGAACCAGGGCGGCAAGCGCAAGGGTGCCATGTGTGCCTATCTGGAGACCTGGCATCTGGATATCGAGGAATTCCTGGAACTGCGTAAAAACACGGGCGATGACCGGCGCCGTACCCATGATATGAACACGGCCAACTGGATCCCTGATCTGTTCATGAAGCGCGTCGTCGAAGAAGGCCAGTGGACGCTGTTCTCACCCGATGAAACACCGGACCTGCATGATCTCTATGGTGAGGCATTTGAGAAGTGTTACGTTGAGTATGAACAGAAAGCAAGGCGCGGCGAGATCAGAAATTTCAAGACTGTCATGGCCATTGATCTCTGGCGCAGGATGTTGTCGATGTTATATGAGACCGGGCATCCCTGGCTTACCTTCAAGGACCCGTGCAACCTGCGCTCGCCACAACGCCATGTCGGCGTGGTGCATTCTTCCAATCTCTGTACCGAGATCACCCTGAACACCTCGCTGGAAGAGATCGCCGTATGCAACCTGGGGTCCGTCAACCTGGCCCAGCATATGAATGAGAAAGGTCTCGACACCAAAAAACTGAAAAAGACGATCACCACCGCCATGCGCATGCTGGATAACGTGATTGATTACAACTATTACAGTGTGCCGCAGGCGCGCCGGTCCAACCTGCGTCACCGCCCGGTCGGTCTGGGGATCATGGGATTTCAGGATGCCCTGTACAAACTGCGCATCCCCTACGCCTCGGAAGATGCGATCAAATTCGCAGATACCAGTATGGAGGCCGTCAGTTACTACGCCATCATGGCGTCATGTGAACTGGCCGAAGAGCGCGGTCCCTACTCCACGTTTGCCGGCTCGCTCTGGAGTCAGGGAATTATGCCGATTGATTCAATGAAGCATATGCAAGATGAACGCAAGGAATACCTGCAGGCGGATTTCGGCCAGACCCTGGATTGGGACAGTCTGCGTGAACGCGTCAGGCGCGAAGGCATGCGTAATTCCAATTGCATGGCCATCGCACCCACGGCAACGATCTCCAATATCTGCGGCGTCGGTCAATCCATTGAACCGACGTATCAGAATCTGTTCGTCAAATCGAACCTCTCCGGTGAGTTCACCGTGATCAATCCCTTCCTGGTGCGGGATTTGAAAGAACACGACCTGTGGGATGAGGTCATGGTGAACGACCTCAAATATTTTGACGGCAGTGTACAACCAATCGACCGCATCCCGGATGATCTGAAAGATCTCTATGCCACGGCCTTTGAGATCGATCCACGCTGGCTGGTGGAGGCCGCTTCACGCCGGCAGAAATGGATCGACCAGGCCCAGTCATTGAATCTTTATATGTCCAATCCTGACGGCAAGAAACTTGACAACCTGTACAAGCTCGCCTGGATCAGAGGACTGAAGACCACGTATTACCTGCGCAGTATGGGCGCGACCCATGTCGAAAAGAGCACGCTGTCCGGTGGCCGTGAAAACAAACTGGCCGCCGTACAACGCGGCATCACAGATCAAGCATCAGTCGAGGTGTGCGTCGTTAATGATCCGGATTGTGAATCATGCCAGTAACATCAGTGACTGGTGATTAGTAATTAGTGATAAGTAACAGATGAGAGGAAAAAGATAATGAACCGAAGAGAACATCATGTTGTTCCTTCCACAAATGGTGGCTGGAATATAAAGAAAGGTGGCGGTCAACGTGCATCTGGACATTATGACATTAAGACTGATGCGATTAGCGCTGCACGTGAGATTAGCCGTCATCAACACAGTGAATTAGTAATTCACAACAGAAACGGTCGTATATCACAATCTGATAGCCACGGAAGAGATCCGTTTCCGCCAGCAGGATAAACAAGTGAAAAAATGCTAATGAATCACCAAATAAAACAAGAATTGAAATGTGTTTATACCGTGACCGCCTTAGCGGGACAGTCAAGCGGGACGCTTGACTCTTGCCTGGTACCTCCAGCCTCTTCCGGGTACCAGGCCTTCTTATTCCAGTTACGAAATTATTAACGGAGAAAAAATATGTTGAATTGGGATGAATCCATTACAGCTGCGACGACAGCTAAAATGCAACCGATCATACCGCCTGCGCCTGTACCAACACGCGATGACGCCGATACGCATCATGGCATGACCGGGCTTGAACAGGTGGAATTCGGCGCGGGCCGGATCACGGTGGATGACAAACAGATGATCAACTGCCGCGCTGATCTGAATCAGCTGGTCCCCTTCAAATATAAATGGGCATGGCAGAAATATCTCGACGCCTGCGCCAACCACTGGATGCCGCAAGAGATCAACATGAATGCGGACATTGCCCTGTGGAAGAATCCACGCGGACTCAGTGAAGATGAACGCACCATTATCAAACGCAACCTGGGGTTCTTCACCTCGGCCGATTCCCTGGTCGCCAATAACCTGGTGCTGGCAGTGTATCGCCATATCACCAATCCGGAATGCCGCCAGTATCTGCTGCGCCAGGCCTTTGAAGAGGCCCTGCATACCCATGCCTACCAGTATTGCGTGGAATCCCTCGCCCTCGATGAGGCCGAAGTCTACAACATGTACCGTGAAGTCCCGTCCATCCATGACAAGGCGTCCTGGGCGATGAAATACACCCAGAGCCTGGGCGATCCCGATTTCCATACCGGCACACTGGAAGATGATCAACGCCTGCTGCGCGACCTGATCGCCTTTTATGTCATCTTCGAAGGTATTTTCTTTTACGTCGGTTTCGTCCAGATCCTGTCTATGGGTCGCCGTAACAAGATGACCGGTTGTGCCGAACAGTTCCAATACATCATGCGCGATGAATCCATGCACATGAATTTCGGCATTGATATGATCAACCAGATCAAAATCGAGAACCCACAGCTCTGGACCGAAGATTTCCGGCAAGAGGCGATCAAGATGATCCGTGAATCTGTGGAACTCGAAACACGTTACGCCCATGACTCCATGCCGCGCGGCGTGCTGGGGTTGAATGCCAATATGTTTGAGGATTACTTGCAGTTCATCGCCAACCGGCGTTGCGCCCAGATTGGCCTGCCCGAGCAGTATCCGAAGGCAAGCAATCCGTTCCCGTGGATGAGTGAAATCATGGACCTGAAAAAGGAAAAGAATTTCTTTGAAACGCGCGTCACAGAATATCAAACCGGCGGGACCCTGACGTGGGGTTAAGATTTAAGTGTGTTTATACCGTGACCGCCTTAGCGGGACAGTCGAACGGGATGTTCGACTCTTGCCTGGTACCTCCAGCCTCTTCCGGGTACCAGGCTTTCTTATTCCAATAGGGACTTTTAGTTAAAGAGTTCTTATTACACCAAACAGGCTGCAAGGATGTAGTCTGTTTGGGTTTAACGCGCTACTTCTCCAATACGTAAATTCCCGGCGCGGGGACGAGCGGAGGGTGCAGTTCACTGCCAGGAGTACGGGCGGGGATCATCGGACCGCAACACTCACCCAACCACTTCACCCAGTCATTCCACCATGAGCCCGGCACTTTTTCCGTCTTTGCCCGCCAGGCTTCCGGGTCCTGCATGCTGGTGGCGTCGCCCGACCAGTAACGGCGTTTCGGAGGATCGATCGGCGGACTCAGGATACCGGGGATGTGACCGGAGGTGGCAAGTGTATAGCGCACCGGCGCGGGGATGAGGCCTGCAACCCTGAAGGTTTCCTTCCACGGCGCGATGTGATCCTGTTCGGTGCCCACTGCGTAGAGCGGTGCCTGGATGCGCCGGAGATCAATGAAACGGCCGGCAAGTACCAGCGCGTCCGGTTCGACCAGTTGATTTTCAAGATAGAACTTGCGCAGATAAAAGCTGTGCATGGCCTTCGGCAAGCGCGTGCAGTCCACGTTCCACTGCAGTACGTCCATCGGCGGCGGGTTGTCTCCATAGAGATAACTATGAATTACGTAACGCCAGATAAGGCCGTTCGGGCGCAGCCAGCGGAAGGACGTGCCCATGTCGCGGCCGTCGAGGTAGCCGTTTTCCTCCATCCTCTGCTCGAGCCACCGGATGCTGTCCTCGGTGATGAAGGCGTCAATGTCGCCGGGATTGCTGAAGTCAACCAACGATGTCAGCAGCGTCCAGTGGCTGACGGGCGGCGTGGCCTTTTTGTCCTGTGCAGCCCACGCCATCAACGCGGTAAGCAACGTGCCACCGATACAGTAACCAACCGCGTGTACTGCCGGTACGCCGCAGATCTCGCGCGCGGTATCGATGATGGCAAGTGCCCCTTTGGTCAGGTAATCATCGAAGCTGGTAGCGCGCATTTCCGGACCGGGGTTTTTCCAGCTGGTGACAAAGACCGTGAATCCCTGGTTCACGAGGTGCCGGATCAGGCTTTTGTCCGGTGCAAGATCAAGGATGTAATACTTGTTGATCCAGGGAGCGATGATGACAATGGGGATGCTGTGGACTTCGCGTGTGGCTGGCGCGTACTGGATCACCTCCAGCAGTTCATTACGGAATACCACCTCGCCGGGAGTGCAGGCGATGTCCTTGCCGAGCTTATAGGCGTTATCGTCCACCATGCTGATGTCACCCTTGCGGAGATCAGCGAGCCATTGCTTATATCCATCCACCAGGCTCAGGCCGCCTGTGGCGATGAAACGGTTGAGGGCGGCGGGATTGGTCCACAGGAAATTGCCCGGGGCCATCGCGTTGAGTACCTGCCTCGCCCAGAATGCGGCCTGACGTTTCGTTTTCTCCGGTACGCCCGGGGCGGCGAAGACAGGGTCCTGGAAACGTTCGTCGTAGGAAACGGGCGCGACGACGCAATCCGGGGCACAATTTCCCACAGCGCGCGTCGCGACCTGCTGCTGGACCTTGAGCAGGTCCACATAGAATTCCTGCAAACGCTGCTGGAATTTTTCAGGGTTCCTGCTCCATGCCTCGATGATGGCTGAGCAGGCAGGGACGACCCCGAAGGGATCGAAGGTATTTAGCTGTGATTCCACGTTGTCAGTATTATTAGCCATGTCAGACCGGGAGGTATTCAGGTACTATCATTGACTGAGCGTAGCATCTCCAAATGATGAAAGCGAATCGCGACGAATAGTGCACCCCTGAATTTATGGCCGGCAGGGCAATATTCTTTTTACTAATAACACCGGTGAAAAGGTGGCAAATTTATTTCACACCAAATAGTTTCTAAATGAGATATTTCTTTAATATTTCATTGCTATATTCTGTTCGGCATGAAGCAACCCCAGTTTCAGGATCACTTCTCCGGCATAGCCAATCAATACGCCCTGTTCAGGCCGCGTTACCCCTCCTCTCTTTTTGAATATCTGGCCTCACTTGTATCCGGCCATGATTTGGCGTGGGACTGTGCGACGGGAAACGGCCAGGCGGCGGTGGCACTCGCGCAATCCTTCAATCAGGTCATCGCCACTGATGCCATCGCAGATCAGATCGCAAATGCCGAATCCTATCCACGCGTGCAATACCGTGTGGCTACTGCGGAGAAAAGCGATCTGGATTCCGGATCAATAGATCTCATCACCGTTGCCCAGGCGCTGCATTGGTTCGATCGACCGGTTTTCTATGCAGAAGCACGTCGCGTGTTGAAACCGAATGGAATCCTGGCTGCCTGGTCCTATGCAAAGATGGAGCTGGATGAGCCCCAGATACAAATCCTTTTGGACAATTTCTATTTCAATACAATAGGACCTTACTGGCCTCCCGAACGCAAACTGGTGGAGGAAGGTTACCGCACGCTGGAATTCCCCTTCGAAGAGATTGAACCACCCGCGTTCACGATAGAGGCGGCTATGACAGTTGAGGAAATTATGGGTTATATGCGCACCTGGTCGGCCACACAGCGTTACCAGAAGGAACATGGAAAAGATCCCGTGCCGGATTTAACACTGGAAATTGAAAAGGTATGGGATGACATTGAACTGCCCGTAACGGTGGAGTGGTCTCTCGCCCTGCGCGTTGGCCGTGCAGATTGATGTAAAACTGTTACGCGTCTCATCTACTTTGTCACGTGCTCGCTCGACACTCGCCTATCCAGCTTGATATGTCTCGCATCTCGCTCCGCGGCTACCCTTGCTGAACCTGCTCACGACGTTTTACATCGAGCTGTTAGAAAATCAGTATCTTGAAGTGAACAAAAAAACCGGGCGGTCTTTTGGGCCGCCCGGCTAACTTATAAAGATACGACCCTGAATATTACAACCTGATAGTGACTGCCTTGGTCTCGGTGTAATGCTCAAGCACCGCTTCACCCATCTCGCGGCCCCAACCGGACTGTTTATAACCACCAAACGGGAGCGCCGCGTCGAAGATATTGAAACAGTTGATCCAGACCGTACCGGCCTTGAGTCTTGCGGCGATAGAGTGCGCCTTGCTGACGTCCCGGGTCCAGATGCCTGCCGCCAGTCCATAGATAGAGTTGTTGGCCTGATTGATCAGTTCATCATCGGGAGATTTAAACGGCATTGCGGTGACCACCGGGCCGAAGATTTCTTCATCAACGACTTTCATGCCGGCCCGTGTATTGACCAGAACGGTCGGTTCTACGAAATATCCGCGGCCATCGCGTTTCTTGCCCCCGGTAAGGGCCTTGGCGCCATCCTTGAAACCGGAATCCAGATAACCACAGACCCGCTGCTGCTGGATCTCGGACACCATCGGGCCCATCTCCGTCTTCGGATCAAGCCCGGGGCCGAGCTTGATCTTCCTGGCCTGTTCGGAGACACCCTCGACAACCTTGTCGAATACCTGTTGCTCGACATACAGACGAGAACCGGCGCAACAACACTGCCCATGATTGAAAAAGATCGCACTGGCTGCGCCCGGGATAGCAATATCGAGATCGGCATCGGCGAGCACGATATTCGGTGATTTGCCGCCAAGCTCCAGTGAAACCTTTTTCAGATCGTTGGCCGCGGCCTTGACGATCAACCGGCCGACCTCGGTAGAGCCGGTAAAGGCTATTTTATCAACGCCGGGATGGCCAACGAGTGCCGCACCGGCGGTTTCACCGAAGCCGGTAATAATATTGACCACACCGTCGGGAAGACCTGCTTCCTGCATAATCTCTCCGAGACGCAGTGCTGATAACGGTGTTTCCTCCGCGACCTTGAGCACCACCGTGCAACCACAGGCGAGCGCCGGACCGAGCTTCCAGGCCGCCATTAACAGGGGGAAATTCCAGGGGATGATCTGTCCGACCACGCCAACAGGTTCAAGGCGAGTATAGCTGTGATATTCAACCCCCGGTGTATACAGGACATTGAGCGGGATCGTGACCCCGTGCCGTTTGGTACACCAGCCAGACATGTAATGAAAGATATCGGCTGATAATGGCACATCAGCCGCCCGCGCCACACTGATCGGTTTGCCGTTATCGAGAGACTCCAGCTCGGCCAGTTCATCCAGATGTTCCAGGATCAGATCACCGATACGATGCATAAGCCGCCCCCGTTTAGAGAGCGACATGGTGGGCCAGGGACCGCTCTCAAAGGCCTTGCGCGCGGCCTTGACTGCCTTGTCCACATCCGCCTTGTCGCCTTCGGCGACCTGGCATATTTCCTCTCCGGTGGCAGGGTTATAAACAGGGAATGTCTTACCGGATTCGGCCGGCACCCATTTGCCGGCAATCAACATCTTCTTGCGTTCGCCGATAAAACGCCCTACGGGTTTGCTTAATGGAAGCATCTGTTCTGCTGCTGCACTCATGATCTATCCTCCTGCTTTTTATGTTCTTGTAGTGTCCATAAATCGGGAATTTGCGCCTGACGTTAATCAATGCTGTGGCCCGGTTCAAGGCTGTCAGCAACCCCGGCTCATGTATCTAGGTTGATCCGGTATATTTATAATTATAAACCAAAATCAGGCTGATTCATGTTTGCCATTGCGGTAATGGCCTTGACATGGCAGACTGACGCGCGTTTTTTTTGCACAATCACACCCAATTCAAAAGAAAAAAGGAGAAATTCCCATGTTTTACAGATTTCTGACTTTATTAACCTCGCTCCTCATTACCTCAGCAGCTTTCTCTGCGGGAAACCTGGCCGT
This sequence comes from Gammaproteobacteria bacterium, assembly GCA_016844485.1. GTDB lineage: Bacteria > Pseudomonadota > Gammaproteobacteria > Eutrophobiales > Eutrophobiaceae > JAENIZ01. The sequence continues at coordinate 16,192 of JAENIZ010000055.1, forward strand.
TACCAAGTCCGCAGAGGTAAATGCCCCGGCGGCGGCGGTATGGGCGAAGGTAAAGGATTTCAACGCACTCAACGGTTGGCATCCTGCGGTCGCTAAAGACGAGATCGTCGAAGGTGAAAATAACCAGGTCGGCGCCGTACGATTGCTGACACTGGGTGACGGTGGCACCATCAAGGAATCACTGCTCGCCTGGGATGATGCCGGTATGAGCCTGACCTACAACATCCTGGAAGGCGTGCTGCCGGTCAGTGACTATGAATCTACCCTCACCGTCGTAGCCATTTCCGATACGAGCAGCAAGGTCACCTGGACGGGATCGTTCAACCATGGGGCCGGTGCGGATGATCAAGCTGCCATGGATGCCATCAGCGGTGTCTATCAGGGCGGTCTCGACAACTTGCAGAAGATCATGGGCGGCCAGCAGTAAGCGCCACAATTCCATAATCTATGGCCGGTTGAGGCCCTGAACTACAAATGCGGTTCGGGAACACTCTCCCGGCCTTATTTTTCTCCGGGCCTGGTTATTCAGTTCTCTTTTTTTAGAGCACACTGGTCCGGGCATGATAAGATAAATTTAATTCAAGATATCACGCTTTATAGTCCCGCAAATTACCAGAAAACAAAATATGGCTATTGAGGTTTATTGGGGCAGCGGCAGTCCTTACGCCTGGCGTGCGTTATTGGCACTCGAGGTAAAACGGCTGCACTACGTATCCAAACTTATTCAGTTCTCAACAAAAGAACACAAAACACCGGAATTTCTCAAGCTCAATCCGCGCGGCAAGGTACCCGTATTGAATGACAACGGGTTCGTGGTGTATGAATCGCTTGCAATCGTAAAATATCTCGATGACAAGTACCCTGATCCACCGCTGTTCGGTCGCACGCCGGAGGAATCGGCACGTATTATGATGTACATCTCCGAATGCAATTCCTATCTGGAGCCGGCGGGACTTGGCGTCGTGCGACCTGTATTCTTCAATGAACTGGACAGCAAACGTGATGCGGTACTGGAGGCTGCCAATACCGCCCGTGAAGAACTTCGCTTGCTTGATGAGCGACTCAGGAACAGACGTTGGCTCACCGGAGAAACTGTGACAGCCGCAGACATCATGATCTATCCGGTGGTAGCATTGCTGGAGCGAGCCCTTGGAAAACCGAACGTAGAAGAACTGGAACTCAAGCTTGCCCCGATCAAACAATATTTCCCCGCAATCGCCGCGTGGATAAAAAATGTCGAGGCCCTGCCCGGCTATGAGAAGACATATCCGCCACACTGGCGTACATCTTAGCAGCGGGCGTTGCGGACAACACATCGCTCTCTCTGCTAAGATATACAATTTTAAGCGCTTGTAAAAACCAAGGAGGCAATCATGACTTACCGTGACATGTCAGAAGTGACACGCATACAGTATCTCCGTAGCGAAATTGTTGTATCGAATACAATCTATGAAGCGGCGACGAAAATCCTTGCGGCTTTTGTTGCGAGTAACCAGGTTGACGGCAAAAACGAGGCGCAGATGATGGAAAAATCAGTCAGGATGGCGCTGGATCTTGCAGTCGTCACAGACAAGATCATGAGTGTATCCGACGCCCCGGTACAACTCTGACCGGACAAAAAAATCACTGCTGTAATTTAATTATGTATAACCGCGTTTCTGGCGGATAAATTCATACACCATCGGCAGGATCGAGATGATGATGATTGCGAGAATGACGGTTGAATAGCGTTCTTTGACCAGGGGCAAATTGCCGAAGAGATAACCGCAATAAGTCAGACTGACGACCCAGACGATACCCCCAGTTGCATTATAGATTAAAAACCGTGTATAACTCATGCGCCCGATGCCGGCCACAAACGGTGCGAATGTGCGGATGATGGGGATGAAGCGCGCGAGAATGATTGTCTTGCCGCCATAACGCTCATAAAAACGGTGAGTACGATCCAGATATTCCTTCTTGAAAAACCGCGCGTTCTCTTCATAAAAAACCTTCGGCCCCAGCCAGGCGCCAATCCAGTAGTTCACGGTATCACCAGGATGGCGGCGATACAAAGTGTGACACAGAGCGTATTAACATCTAACGCACCTGCTGCAGCCAACGTGCCTGCGGCAAATAATAACGAATCGCCAGGCAATAATGGTGTAACTACCAACCCCGTTTCGCAAAAAATAACGACAAACAACAAAGCATAACTCCAGGCGCCATATTGCCTAATCAGTTCCGGCAAATGCCGATCGAGGTGCAAAAAGAAATCAACTGCCAGAGAGAACAGGTCCATGTTTCAGTTGTAATTCAACACGTTACTAATGTGTTTATTTCAGTCTTGTTTTTCTTTGCATGGTGTGTGGTAATTTTAAAATTTTCAGGGAACTCATCATGACAAAGCATATTATGAAAAACTGGAATTTGATCATGTGATAACCACCAGAGTTTTATTTTTGAATGTTCGGCCAACGTTGTGAATCCCTTGTCCAGCATGCCGCATTCAGATAAATCATCAATCGAGTAATGAGCCCGTTCAGGTTGAATTGATTTAACAAGAACAAGATGTTTGCTGTTAAGTTGTCTGGCAAGCCACAAAGACAGGCTGTCCGAGGTAAAATCCCAGCTTGCCGGTATGTCGTGATTTACAGTCACCATATCATAAGGAAACCAGACCGGGACTTTACCATTATCTACTGCATCATTGATTGCCATCATCGAACTCGCAGGGCACAGGCGTGGTTCAAGTGACAACAACATCAGGCCGTATTGTTCCATCGCCCGCAAGGCCATTTGATGCGCAGTAAGATCATCAAAATGCCATTGGGCCTGCGCGCGCCGCACCTGATTCGCAAACAGCCCGCCACCGGGGACAAGTATGACTTTCCCAGCACCATGATCAGCGAGCAGCGTTAACCATTCCGGCAAATACCGGGAATTCATCAAGCTGCCGCCCAGCTTAACTACCCACATGTCTTATTTCCTTTGTCTCCAGCAGACGCAGGAGCGGAGCTGCCTTGTCAAAACATTCCTGATATTCGGCGTCCATAACGGAATCCGCAACGATGCCACCACCTGCCCAGCAGTACATTCTGTCCTGATGATAGACCAGTGTGCGGATGGCGATATTACAATCCATATTGCCATCAAAACCGACATACCCCATCGAACCGCAATAGACATTACGGCGATGTGGTTCCAGTTCTTCGATTATTTCCATTGATCGCAATTTCGGCGCGCCTGTGATCGACCCTCCCGGGAAACAACCACGCAGCAGGTCCAGTGCATGTCGCCCAGGTGCAAGTTGTCCACGAATTGTACTGACCAGATGATGTACGGTAGCGAAGCTCTCCAACGCAAATAGTTTGGGTACAGAGATTGATCCGGTAATACAGGTCTTGCCTAAATCATTGCGTAACAGATCAACAATCATCAGATTCTCTGCCCTGTCCTTTTCACTTTCCAATAGTTCCACAGCCAAAGCCCTGTCCTCATAGGCGAAGGCCGATCTTCTTCTGGTGCCCTTGATCGGTTTGGTCTCTACCTGACCGTTCGTCAGCTTGAGAAACCGTTCCGGCGATGAGCTTAATACAGCACCATCAGGCAAATTAAAGTAACAAGCCAACGGTGCAGGGTTCATCTGACGCAATCGCAGATAGGCATTCCAGGGATCGCCGCTGACCTCGACCATAAATCGTTGCGCCAGATTGACCTGGTAGCAATCACCTTCACGGATGTAATGTTTAATCGTTTCAAAGGCGCGTGCGTACGAGGCCTTGTCCAGATTGAATTTAACTTCCGATCGGGGAACAAAATTGGCCGGATGACGGGAGATCCTGTTCTGAAACAAACCCAGCAATTCCTGCCAGCATGCCAGGGTGCGTTCATCCCGGCCACGTCCCATCAGCCAGGACCTGCGCTGATGGTGATCAACAATCACCGCCCAATCATAGAGACCCACAGCCATATCGGGAATATTGATATCGTGTTCTGCGATCTCCGGCAGATGTTCAATACGCCGTCCAAGATCATAGGCGAAATACCCCATTGCGCCACCACAAAACGGCAGGCCGGATAAATTCTCTTCCTTGTCCCCCAGCTGGGATTTCAACAAGTGAAATGGATCGTCCCGTGAAGATATCTGTTTGCCGGCATGGCTGTTGATAACGGTTTCTTCACCACGAGTTTCCAATGTCATGTAGGGACGACCTGCAATGATGCCATATCGTCCTGTATCGATATGGG
>JAENIZ010000008.1 GCA_016844485.1 Gammaproteobacteria bacterium
GGTAATCCCCAGCAACACGGGTTCCCATCGGGCAGGCGTCTTGCCCTCGAACTGAACGCGTTCGTTTTCCTCCAGAACCCGGGCACGCTCCGCCTGTTCACCTTTGAGGAAGTGTGTATCACCCGGGTCCGTGATTTCGGCCTTGCGCAGCATTTGACGGACAATGACCTCGATATGCTTGTCATTAATCTTCACACCTTGCAGGCGATAGACCTCCTGAATCTCATTCATAATGTAGTTGGCAAGGGCATGCACACCCATCAGGCGCAGTATGTCGTGGGGCGCGGGCGGTCCGTCCGCAATACTTTCCCCCTTCTCGACATGCTCACCCTCAAATACGGTAACATGCCGCCATTTGGGGATCAGTTCCTCATAACGTTCGCCTTCGGGGCCGGTAATGATCAAACGCTGTTTACCCTTGGTGTCCTTGCCGAAGCTGATGGTCCCGGAGATTTCTGCAAGAATTGCCGGTTCCTTGGGTTTACGCGCCTCAAACAGATCGGCAACCCGGGGCAAACCACCGGTAATATCACGAGTCTTCAGGGATTCCTGGGGCAAGCGTGCGATGACATCACCCACATTAACCTCGGCTCCATCAGTGACATTAATAACAGCCTTGGGCGGCAGCAGATAATGTGCGGTGTTAGTGGTGCCCGGGATCATCAGTTCCCTACCCTTCGCATCCACCAGTTTTACGATTGGTCGCATATCCTTGGCTGAGGAACTACGCATTTTGGGATCAGCGATCACCAAACTTTCCAGGCCTGTAATCTCATCTTTCTCCCGATCAACAGTAATCCCCTCCACGATATCAGAAAACTGTACCTGTCCCGCGACTTCAGTGATGACCGGATGAGTATGTGGATCCCAGTCAGAGACAATCTGGCCTGGTTGTACTTCCTCACCATCTGTGACTGTTATTACCGCGCCATACGGGATTTTGTAACGTTCCCGTTCACGCCCGACCTCGTCCTGTATCGTGACCTCGCCGGAACGGGAGACCACAACCTGATTGCCACTTTCCTGCTGCAGCAATTTCACATTATGCAGCTTCAGTATACCGCCGTTCTTGACTTCGATATTATTGACTGCCGCGGCACGGGATGCAGCACCACCGATATGGAAGGTACGCATGGTAAGCTGGGTGCCCGGTTCGCCAATGGATTGTGCTGCAACTACTCCCACGGCCTCGCCGATATTGACCAGATGCCCCCGGCCAAGATCACGTCCATAACATGCGGCACAGATCCCGTAGCGTGTTTCACAGGTAATCGCGGAACGCACCAGGACCTGATCTATCCCTGCTTCATCAAGTATATTCACCCAATGTTCATCCAGTAATGTCCCGGCAGGAATTACAACTTCATCCGTTCCTGCCCTGATTGCATCGACAGCGAGTACTCTGCCGAGAACACGATCCCGAAGAGGTTCAACAACATCTCCGCCTTCAATCAGCGGCATCATGGCAAAACCCTCACTTGTCCCGCAATCTACATCAGTAACCACCAGGTCCTGGGCAACATCCACCAGACGCCGGGTAAGATAACCCGAGTTTGCGGTCTTCAAGGCAGTATCAGCCAGGCCCTTGCGTGCACCATGGGTTGAAATGAAATACTGCAAGACATCCAGGCCTTCACGAAAATTTGCAGTGATCGGGGTTTCGATGATGGAACCATCCGGTTTCGCCATCAATCCACGCATACCGGCCAGCTGACGTATCTGGGCCGCAGAACCACGGGCGCCGGAATCCGCCATCATGAAAATGGAATTAAACGAGGTCTGCTTGATTTCATTGCCTTCACTATCGTGTACTACTTCCACCCCGAGTTTATCCATCATGGCCTTGGCCACCTGGTCATTGGTGTGGGACCAGATGTCTACCACCTTGTTATAGCGTTCACCATTGGTAATCAATCCCGAGGAATATTGATCCTCAAAATTTTTGACCTGCATCTCAGCCTTATGAATGATCGCGTCTTTCTCATCAGGCACGACCATATCCTCAATACCGATAGATATACCGGCGCGTGTGGAGTAAGCAAAACCGGCGTACATTAATTTGTCAGCAAAAATAACTGTCGTTTTCAATCCCAATTGGCGATAGGCCGTATTGATCAACGTAGATATGGCTTTCTTGTTCATGTCCCTGTTCGCCAGAGAGAATGGCAGACCGTCCGGTAATAATTTTGACAACAGGGCACGACCCGCTGTTGTTTCAACCCGGTGGCGTGTCTCAGTACGCTCACCTTGATCATTGATGGTTACCTCCCGTATGCGCACCTTAATCCTGGCATGCAGATCAAGAACATTGCTTGCATAGGCGCGATGCACTTCATCAACATCGGCAAGGGCCATACCGGTCCCTTTTGCATTAGCAGATTCACGTGTCAGGTAATAAAGACCAAGCACAACATCCTGGGTCGGCACGATGATGGGTTCGCCGTTGGCTGGCGATAACACATTATTGGTTGCCATCATCAGGGTGCGCGCCTCGATCTGCGCCTCAACAGACAAGGGCACATGTACGGCCATCTGATCACCGTCAAAATCCGCGTTGAACGCAGTACAGACCAGCGGATGTAACTGAATGGCCTTGCCTTCGATTAATATCGGTTCGAAGGCCTGAATGCCCAACCGGTGCAATGTTGGCGCACGGTTCAGCAACACCGGATGTTCCCGAATGACCTCTTCCAGCACATCCCAAACCTCCGGGCCCTCACGTTCAACCAGCTTCTTCGCTGCCTTGATCGTTGTCGCGAGACCACGCCGCTCCAGTTTGCTGAAGATGAACGGCTTGAATAGTTCGAGCGCCATCTTCTTCGGGATACCGCATTGATGCAGTTTGAGTGTCGGACCGACCACAATCACGGAACGGCCGGAGTAATCGACGCGTTTGCCCAGGAGGTTCTGACGGAACCGCCCCTGCTTGCCCTTGATCATGTCCGCAAGGGATTTCAATGGTAATTTGTTGGTGCCGGTGATCGCACGTCCCCGCCTGCCGTTATCCAGAAGTGCGTCCACTGCTTCCTGCAACATTCGTTTTTCATTACGAACGATAATGTCCGGTGCATTCAGGTCGAGCAGCCGTTTTAACCGATTATTACGATTGATGACGCGTCGATATAAATCATTAAGATCGGAAGTCGCAAACCGGCCTCCATCAAGCGGAACCAGCGGGCGTAACTCAGGTGGTAACACCGGTAATACCTTCATGACCATCCATTCCGGTTTATTGCCGGACGAGAGGAAGGCCTCGAGTAACTTCAGGCGCTTCGACAACTTCTTGAGTTTGGTCTCTGATTTGGTCTGTGGGATCTCCTCGCGCAGCTTGGTGACTTCTTCTGCAATAACGATAGTCCCCAATAATTCATGTATCGCCTCTGCGCCCATGCGTGCATCAAACTCATCACCAAATTGCTCGATGGCCTCAAGATAATTTTCTTCCGCCAGGAGCTGACCACGCTCAAGTTGCGTCATCCCTGGATCGATGACGACATAGGCCTCGAAATAAAGAACACGTTCGATCTCGCGCAAGGTCATGTCGAGTAACAATCCCATGCGGGAAGGCAGGGATTTCAGATACCAGATATGGGCTACAGGACTCGCCAGCTCGATATGCCCCATGCGCTCCCGTCTTACCTTGGACAGGGTGACTTCAACCCCGCATTTCTCGCATACCACACCGCGGTGCTTGAGCCGCTTGTATTTACCGCAGAGACATTCGTAATCCTTAACCGGGCCAAAGATCTTGGCACAGAACAGGCCATCTCTTTCCGGCTTGAAGGTACGGTAATTGATGGTCTCAGGTTTCTTAACCTCACCATAAGACCAGGAACGGATCTTTTCCGGTGAAGCCAGGCCTATAGCAATGGCATCAAATTCTTCAACCTGTCCCTGTTGTTTCAGAAGTTTCAATAAGTCTTTCAAGGTCTGTTACCTCCACAAGACATAGGGTATACACCTATTCGTATTAAGCCGGTTCTCGCTGGTGTCATGATCATGTGCTAGTTCTGATCCAGTTCAATGTCGATGGCAAGAGAACGTATCTCTTTCACCAGCACATTGAAGGATTCCGGCATGCCCGCTTCCATGCGATGATCACCATCGACAATATTCTTGTACATCTTGCTACGCCCGTTTACATCGTCGGATTTGACGGTGAGCATTTCCTGCAAGGTATAGGCTGCGCCGTAAGCCTCCAGTGCCCAGACTTCCATCTCACCGAAACGCTGGCCACCGAACTGGGCCTTCCCGCCCAGCGGTTGTTGTGTCACCAGACTATATGGGCCGGTAGAACGGGCATGCATCTTGTCATCCACCAGATGATTGAGCTTCAGTATGTACATGTAACCCACCGTCACCGGACGATCAAAGGGATCACCCGTACGTCCATCGTAGAGCCGGGTCTGACCATCCTGCGGTAAATCAGCAAGTGCCAGCATGGATTTAATTTCTGCTTCGCTGGCGCCGTCGAACACGGGTGTCGCCATGGGGACACCTTCTTTCAAGTTGTCAGCCAGTGCGAAGATTTCACCGTCAGTAAGTGATTTCAGATCCTCCTTCTTGCCGCTGCTGTTGTAGATCTTGTCGAGGAATCTACGAATCTCCGTAGCATTGGCCCTGGCTTCGAGTAACTTGCCTATCTTCCTGCCCAGACCTTTGGCAGCCCAGCCAAGATGGGTCTCCAGCACTTGTCCCACATTCATGCGGGAGGGCACACCTAACGGATTAAGCACAAGATCGACCGGCGTACCGTCCTCCATATAGGGCATGTCCTCTACCGGTACAATGGTGGAAATCACGCCCTTGTTACCATGACGTCCTGCGATCTTGTCACCCGGTTGAATACGTCGTTTAACAGCGAGATAAACCTTGACCATTTTCAGCACACCAGGGGCAAGATCATCTCCGGAGGTCAACTTTGCGCGTTTTTCTTCATAGCGTTGATCAAAATCTCCTCTGAGTTTCGTTAACTGTTCTGAAGTCTGTTCCAGTTGACGGTTGGCTTCTTCATTACGCAGGCGTATCTCAAACCATTTTTCACGCGGTGTGTCGGCAAGATATGCCTTCGTGATCTTGGTATCTGCCTTGAGATGATTAGGACCACCATCGGCCACTTTACCCAACATCAGTGTCTCGATACGTTGATAAACACCGTCCTCCATGATGCGTAATTGATCATTGAGGTCTTTCCGCACGCTGTTTAATTCAGACTCTTCAATCTCAAGTGCCCGCGCATCCTTTTCCACACCATCACGGATGAATACCTGAACATCAATGACGGTACCATTCATTCCCGGTGGCACTCGCAGCGAGGTATCTTTAACATCGGACGCCTTCTCACCAAAGATGGCACGCAACAGTTTTTCTTCCGGGGTCAGCTGGGTTTCGCCTTTGGGTGTGACTTTACCCGCCAGGATATCTCCGGTATTGACCTCGGCACCGATATAGACAATTCCGGATTCGTCCAGCTTGTTAAGTGCGCTCTCGCTGACATTGGGTATATCGGATGAAATCTCTTCCGGTCCCAGTTTGGTATCACGTGCCACACAGGTCAGTTCTTCAATATGAATGGTGGTATAGCGATCCTCGTGTACCAGGCGTTCAGATATCAGGATGGAGTCCTCAAAGTTGTACCCATTCCAGGGCATAAATGCGACCAGCATATTCTGCCCGAGGGCCAGTTCACCCATATCGGTCGAAGGGCCATCTGCCAGAACATCATTCCTGGCTATAACATCGCCGGGCTTCACCAATGGTCTCTGGTTGATACAGGTATTCTGGTTGGATCGGGTGTATTTGGTCAGGTTATAGATATCAACCCCTGGTTCTCCCGGATTGATCTCTTCTTCATTCACACGGACAACAATTCTGCTGGCGTCAACGGAATCAACCACACCACCACGCTCGGAGATGACCGTAACACCGGAATCCTTTGCCACAGTACGTTCAATGCCTGTTCCTACCAGCGGTTTCTCCGTACGCAATGTCGGGACTGCCTGACGTTGCATATTCGATCCCATCAAGGCCCGGTTCGCATCGTCATGTTCCAGGAAGGGTATCAGTGATGCGGCAACTGAGACAATCTGCATGGGTGAGACATCCATATAATCAACCTTGTCAGGCGTTGATAAGGTGAATTCGTTCTGATAACGGCATGATATCAGTTCATCGGTCAAACGGCCTTTTTCATCCAATGCGGCGTTGGCCTGTGCTATCACATATTCACCTTCTTCAATGGCAGACAGATATTCGATCTGATTCGTTACTTTATCATGCACAACCTTGCGGTACGGCGTCTCAAGGAAACCGTAATCATTGGCCCTGGCATAGATCGCGAGTGAGTTGATCAGACCTATGTTCGGTCCTTCAGGGGTTTCAATAGGACACACACGTCCATAATGCGTTGGATGCACATCCCGCACTTCGAATCCGGCGCGTTCACGCGTCAGACCACCAGGGCCAAGGGCGGAGATGCGCCGCTTATGTGTTATCTCGGACAGGGGATTATTCTGATCCATGAATTGAGACAACTGACTGGAACCAAAAAATTCCTTGATCACTGCCGAGACCGGTTTGGCGTTGATGATCTCCTGCGGCATCAGGCCTTCAGATTCCGCCAGACTCAAGCGTTCCTTAACGGCACGTTCAACCCGCACCAGTCCGATACGGAACTGGTTCTCAGCCATCTCACCAACACTTCTTACCCGCCGGTTGCCAAGGTGATCAATATCATCCACATAACCTTTGCCATTGCGGATATCGATCAGGACCTGCAAAACACTTATGATATCTTCCTTTGACAGGACACCTGCACCTTCTATTTCCTTACGACCTACCCTTCGATTGAATTTCATACGACCAACAGCTGACAGATCGTAACGATCAGAGCTGAAAAACAGGTTCTTGAACAAATTTTCGGCAGCGTCTTTTGTCGGCGGTTCGCCGGGACGCATCATCCGGTAGATCTCAATCTGTGCCTCCAGCGGCGTCGTCGAACTATCAACGCGCAGGGTATCAGCGATATAGGCACCACGATCCAGATCATTGATATAAAGTGTTTCCAGCGTCAACTCGGGACCGGCCAGGAGTTTCTCAAGCAGCTCCGCTGTGATCTCCGTATTTGTGTCGGCAATTAATTCACCCGTTTCCTTATCGATAACATCCTTTGCCAGAACATGGCCGATAAGATATTCGGACGGTACAGACAGCTCTTTCAATTTTGCCTTTTCTATTTCCTTGATATGTCGCGCAGTAATCCGTCTTTCTTTTTCAACAATGACATTGCCTTTTTTATCTTTTATATCAAATGAGGCTGTTTCACCGCGTAAACGTTCAGGAACCAGATGCAGCGTTATACCTTTCTTGTCGATAGAGATTTGGTGGGTATCAAAAAAGATGTCCAGCATCTCTGTCGTCGTAAACCCGAGGGCACGTAATAAAATAGTGGCAGGGATCTTCCTGCGCCGATCAATACGGCAATACACCAAATCCTTGGCATCAAATTCAAAATCCAGCCAGGACCCACGATAAGGGATCACACGGGCTGAATAGAGTAACTTGCCTGATGAATGTGTCTTGCCTTTATCGTGCTCGAAAAAGACACCCGGAGAGCGATGCAACTGGGAAACAATTACGCGTTCTGTACCGTTAATAACAAAAGTTCCAGTTCTCGTCATCAATGGCATTTCGCCCATATAAACTTCCTGTTCTTTTATATCCTTGACTACTTTATTATTGACGCCAGCCTCCTTGTCATAAATCACAAGACGCGCCTTAACGCGTAATGATGCGGCATAGGTTATCCCCCTTAGCTGGCATTCCTTCACGTCAAAAACAGGATTGGAAAGACTGTAACTGACATATTCCAGTACGGCATTTCCGGAATAACTTTCGATGGGGAACACAGATTTGAAAGCGGCATGCAAACCGATGTCTTTACGTTGCTCCGGAGAAACATCAAGCTGCAGAAACTGTCGAAAAGAATTTATCTGGGTTGCCAACAGGGGCGGCACTTCCAGAATACTGGGCCGTTTGCCAAAATCCTTGCGTATCCGTTTCTTTTCAGTGTAGGAGTAGCTCATCATTATTCCTCACAAAATATTCTGTTACTGCACGCACGCGACGCATGCTCATTGATACTGTCGCTCTTTAACAAGTTTTGTATCCCTGCATATAAATCCGTGACTCGCGCGCAAACAGGCCGATGGTAATACCACCAGCCTCGCGTTTGTCTTGGACAAGAATGCAAATATCAATCTGTCTATTTGATTTCGACAGTTGCGCCTGCTTCTTCCAATTGCTTCTTGATATCCGCAGCTTCGGTTTTGCTAGCACCTTCCTTGATGGTTGAAGGCACCCCCTCAACAAGATCTTTGGCCTCTTTAAGACCCCTTTGATAACACCTACCTTATTTTCACCAAATTTTGTCATGACAACATTAAATTCGGTTTGTTCCTCTGCGGCGGTTGCAGCAGCTGCCGCACCACCCGCAGCGGCAACCGGTGCAGCTGCCACAGCGGCAGAAACACCAAATTTATCCTCCATCGCCTTAACAAGCTCGACGACTTCAAGCACTGTCATATTGGAAATGGTTTCTAAAATATTTTCTTTGCTAACAGCCATGATTGTTACTCCTAGATTAAATTTCAGATCATTCGATTCATCGTTAATTGAGTTATGCGGCTTGCTTTTGATCCCGCACAGCGGCGATAGTCCTGACCAGCTTTGCATGCGGCGCTGCCAGTGTCCTGGCCAATGCCGCAATTGGTGCAATCATGACACTCATCAACATGCTGATGGCCTGATCATAACTGGGCAGATTGGCAAGCGCTTCAAGATCAGAAGGTTTTAACAACTTACCATCCAGAGCAACCAGCTTAATTACAAGTTTGTCATGCTCTTTCGCAAAATTGCGGATCACCTTTGCAGCTGCGCCTGGTTCCTGTGTCGAGAAAGCAAGGAGCAATGGACCAACCAACCCTTCACGCATGCAATCGAATTTTGTATTTTCCAACGCCCTGCGCGCCAGGGTGTTTCTGACTACGCGCAGATAAACACCAGCTTCGCGTGCCGCCCGACGTAATTTTGTCAGTTCCGCCACACTTATACCGGTATATTCCGCTGCAATAGCAGAAGGAGCACTTGCCGCAACCTCAGCAACCTCATTAACGATTGCCTTTTTTGCTTCCAGTGTAAGACTCACAACTTATACTCCTCTTGTTGATAGGCAGTCTCGAACAGTAATATCAATTGCTATCTGGCAATTCATAATTCTGTCCGGCAATCCTTGCCTGATTGCCCAGGATCACTCAAGGTTTCGTAGCGTCCTCACGAAGGCACTAACGTGCATTAATAAGGCTGCAGCCTGAAACCCGCCCTTTACGGTGACCCTTCCCAGGAATGACCTGTTTGAGTAACACCGTCTGCGTGAGCCAGCGTAATCGCCATCAAGCTACCCGGTATTAACGGATTGCGCTCACGGTCTTTGACGTCTGGTGATTTCCATCCACCAGTCCAAAGCTTTTACTACGTGAAGCGTTCCTCGTGATGCGTGTGTTTATATAGATCACCGCTTCACGATTCACGAAATACGATTCACGTTATTCAAATCGATAATGTGCTCTGATCAACTATCAGCCCCGGACCCATGGTGGTCGACAGTGATATTTTCTTCATATAAATACCCTTGGCAGTGCCCGGTTTTGCCTTGACCAAATCATGCAACAGCACTTCCAGATTTTCTCTGAGTGCACCCGGTGCAAACGATACCTTGCCAATCACACAATGAATAATGCCATTTTTATCCGTCCGGTAACGAACCTGGCCCGCCTTGGCATTGGTAACTGCCTGCTTGACATCTTTAGTCACGGTACCCACCTTGGGATTTGGCATCAAACCACGAGGACCCAGTACTTTGCCGAGCTTGCTCAAGGCAGGCATGGCATCGGGGGTCGCAATCACCACATGAAAATCCAGATCGCCCCCTTGCATGCGTTCAACAAGATCATCAAAACCGACAGCATCGGCACCGGCTGCCTTGGCTGCTTCCGCCTGTTCATCCCGGGCAAAAACAGCCACCCTGACCGATTTACCGGTACCCTTGGGTAATACTGACGAACCTCTCACCGCCTGCTCAGACTTGCGCGGATCGATACCCAGATTAATCGCAACTTCAACTGACTCGTCAAATTTCACGGTCGAAAACTCTTTCAATAACTGAAGCGCCTCCATGACCGGATACTGCTTGCCTAGCTCAAGTTTTTCACGTATTGCCTTGAAACGTTTGGTCAACTTCGCCATGGCTATACTCCTTCCGTCTCAATTCCCATACTACGGGCAGTGCCGGCAATGGTGCGTACCGCAGCATCCAGATCAGCGGCGGTAAGATCAGGCTCCTTTGTTTTTGCTATCTTTTCAAGTTGTTCGCGAGTGACCTTGCCAACCTTGTTGCTATTCGGCGTACCGCTACCACTCTCAACACCTGCCGCTTTCTTTAACAGATGTGCGGCCGGTGTAGTCTTGGTAACAAAAGTAAAGCTTTTGTCTGAATAAACAGTAAGTACCACTGGTACCGGTAAACCAGGTTCCATCCCCTGTGTCTTGGCATTAAACGCCTTGCAGAATTCCATGATGTTAATACCGTGCTGACCAAGGGCGGGGCCGACGGGTGGACTGGGATTGGCCTGTCCCGCAGAGACCTGCAGTTTAATATAGGTATCAATTTTTTTAGCCACAATTATCTCCTTGGGTAATAACGCCTTTCGGCTCCACGTCAACTTCTAGTGATTAGTGATTTGTAAATTGTAAGTAGTACAGTAAGTTGTATGTTTATTTCTCTTTAACAAATTACTAATCACGAATTACCAATCACTATCATTTAATCTTTCTCAACCTGTCCAAATTCGAGCTCAACAGGTGTTGAACGGCCAAATATCAAGACCGATACGCGCAACCGGCTTTTCTCGAAATTCACTTCTTCCACGACACCATTAAAATCAGTAAATGGCCCGTCAGTAACACGCACCACTTCACCCGGTTCAAACAAGATTTTCGGTCTTGGCTTATCAACCCCATCTTCAACCCGCTGCAAAATTGCATCTGCTTCCGCATCAGATATGGGCGCCGGATTATCACTCGTTCCACCTATAAATCCAAGTACACGCGGCGTATCCTTTACCAGATGCCAGGTGTCGTTATTCATCTCCATCTGCACCAGGACATATCCAGGGAAAAACTTACGGTCACTTTTACGTTTCTTCCCGTCCCGCATTTCCACAACTTCTTCGGTAGGGACGAGGATTTCCCCAAATTTGTCTCCGAGTCCACTGCGTTGTATCCGTTCCTTTAAAGAACGCATCACATGATCTTCGAATCCTGAGTAGGCATGCACCACATACCAGCGCAATGCCATGGTTCAGCCTCCTTGTCCCATTAATTCCCCGATCGACCAACCCAGGAACAAATCAAGCATCCATAAAAAAATAGCAATAAAGATCACCATCAATATTACAATTAGGGTTGTCTGGACCGTCTCTTGCCGGGTCGGCCATACCACCTTGCGCACTTCTATCTGCGCTTCCTGAAAGAATCCCCAGACTTGCCGACCTTTATCTGTCTGTAATGCAATAACAGACGCAACCGCTACTGCGATCAGCATGCCAATCACCCGCAATAGCAGGGATTGTTCAGCATAAATATAAAACGCACCGATTGCTGACAGTACAATCAGTAATGCCACTACCAGTTTTGCTGTATCCAGTCCGGTACCTACTGTTTCTACCTTTGAATTCATATTTCCTGCAAGTCATATGTTCCCTGATACACCTTTGCCACTAACACATCCCGCAATCTGGCAGGCCAGGAGGGAATCGAACCCCCAACCTGCGGTTTTGGAGACCGCCGCTCTGCCAATTGAGCTACTGGCCTAGGTAATATCTGCAACGTAAAAACGTTCTACCTCTATAATCTTTTTCCAAAGCGTCCTATCCTTTCACAATCCATAATTGTTTGGATAATAAAGACAGGATAAGCGCCACCCCAACAGATGATCAGGAAGTTCTTCAATAATTAACGACTACTAAATATAGATTCGAATATAGTGATGATTACTCAATAACCTTGGAGACAACACCGGCACCGACAGTGCGCCCACCCTCGCGGATGGCAAAGCGCACGCCTTCTTCCATTGCAATCGGGTTAATCAGCTTCACCGTCATCTTGATATTGTCACCCGGCATCACCATCTCCGTGCCCGCAGGCAATTCCACCGCCCCCGTCACGTCCGTCGTCCGGAAGTAAAACTGTGGCCGGTAGTTGTTGAAAAACGGCGTATGCCGCCCGCCTTCTTCCTTGGACAATACATATACTTCACATTCAAAATGGGTGTGCGGCGTGATTGTCCCCGGTTTGCACAGCACCTGTCCACGCTCCACTTCTTCGCGCTTGGTACCTCTCAGCAATACCCCGACATTGTCACCCGCTTGTCCTTGATCCAGGAGCTTGCGGAACATCTCTACACCTGTACATACGGTCTTGGAGGTGGGTTTAATCCCCACAATCTCCACTTCATCTCCTACCAAGATCTTGCCCCGCTCAATACGGCCCGTCACCACTGTGCCGCGGCCCGAAATCGAGAATACGTCTTCAATCGGTAACAAAAACGGCTTGTCGATCTCTCGCACCGGCACCGGAATGTAGTCATCCATCGCCGCAATCAGTTTCTCCACCGAAGGCACCCCGATGTCTGAGGTATCCCCCTCCAAGGCCTTCAGCGCCGACCCCGTTATAATCGGGGTCTTCTCGCCGGGAAATTCATAGCTGTCCAGAAGCTCCCGCACTTCCATCTCCACGAGTTCCAGAAGCTCCGCATCGTCCACCTGGTCCGCCTTGTTGAGATACACCACGATGTAGGGTACCCCCACCTGGCGGGCCAGCAGGATATGTTCCCGCGTCTGCGGCATGGGGCCGTCCGCCGCACTCACTACTAATATCGCCCCATCCATCTGTGCTGCGCCCGTAATCATGTTCTTCACGTAGTCCGCATGACCAGGACAGTCCACGTGCGCATAGTGCCGCTTGGCACTCACGTATTCCACGTGTGCCGTCGCAATCGTGATACCCCGCGCGCGTTCCTCCGGCGCATTGTCTATCTGGTCGTACGCCTTGTATTCGCCACCGTACTTCGCGCTCATGATCTTCGTAATCGCCGCCGTCAAGGTCGTCTTCCCATGGTCTACATGACCAATCGTCCCCACGTTTACGTGCGGCTTCGTTCTTGCAAATTTCTCCTTGGACATCGAAGGTTCTCCTCAGCGAAACAATGAATTTAAAATATTAATGATTAGTCTTTTAAATCTTTCAATACTTATACTCTGGAGCCCATAACCGGACTTGAACCGGTGGCCTCTCCCTTACCAAGGGAGTGCTCTACCGACTGAGCTATATGGGCAATGTCTATTCTTTAATCTATTAAAACCATAGCTGGTACGCCGCCCTGCTCATCATTCCCGATTCGCGCTTACGGTAATTTGATTCACCGGATCAAATTTCCTTCCGATTCCCCCAATCAAAATGCGGGTGATATAACTTGTAACCCCACTTTGGAGCGGGTGATGGGAATCGAACCCACGCCATCAGCTTGGAAGGCTGAGGTTCTACCACTGAACTACACCCGCCGGTTACAAACGCTGATGCCAGACGACAATCCTATCCCTTCATCCTGGTGGAGGGGGCAGGATTCGAACCTACGAAGGCATTGCCAGCAGATTTACAGTCTGCCCCCGTTGACCGCTTGGGTACCCCTCCAAAAAGTAAGCCGGTAATTTTCATTGAATTACAATATGCTGTCAATAATATCTACCGGTATTCTTAGCCGCCCTGGCGCAGCATGGCACCCGTCAATGCATCCCTGATCTCGGTAGGACGGGACTCTGAGCCTACCTTTCCGGGCAAAACGTAATCCAGCGATTGACCAAAATAAGCTATAACCTTCCTGGCTGTAGTCGCTGGAGGACAATGCCCGGGATTCGCACTGGTTGAAACCAGCACACCCGCAGTCCGGCAAAGTCTACGTACCAGATCGTGCTTGCTTACGCGCACTGCGACTGTTTTATGATTTCCGGTAATCCATGGCGGCACAGCTTTGGTAGCAGGCAATACCCAGGTCACCGGTCCCGGCCAGGTTTGTAATATCTGTTTCTTCGCAGACTGACTTGGATAGCTGATATACATGGCAAGTTGTTCCGGATCAGCTGCTACGAGGATTAATCCCTTATTAACCGACCGACCTTTCAGACTGAGAATTCGATTAACTGCTACAAAATCTTCGGGGATACATCCAAGCCCATAAACCGCTTCAGTGGGGTAAGCAATGACACCACCTTGTTTAAGTATGCGGGCTGCCCGGCTCAGGTGCCAGCGATTCAAGATAGTATAGAGATCAGTTGGATTGTTTTTGAATGGCGGCGTCCTTATCCGCAATTTCCCTGGCATTTTCGGAACGGTCGGCCTGCAGGCGCCTGGCTATTTCAGAATCATTGAGAGCCATAATTTGGGCAGCCAGATAGGCAGCATTTTTAGCACCTACCTTTCCGATTGCGACGCAGGCGACAGGGATACCCCCCGGCATCTGGACTGTTGAGAGCAATGCGTCTATCCCATGCAAGGATCCCGTTTCCACGGGAACACCGATAACAGGTTTAAGAGTTAATCCGGCAACTGTTCCGGCAAGATGTGCCGCCATCCCCGCGGCCGCAATAAAGACCACACACCCTCTCATATCAGCATCTTTAATATAGGCGTGCGTGCGTTCCGGAGTACGATGCGCCGAGGTGATCTTTATCTCTTTTCTGATGCCGAATTTATCTAATATATCCAGAGCAGGTTGCATGACCGGCAGATCAGAATCAGAACCCATCAAGATAGCAACGAAAGGGTTTGCAGTACCCATAATATTTAAAGTATCAATTAAATAATAAAATAATTAAAGATTAATTAAATAAATGAATTAACCCACCTTACGTTTAGTACCACGCCGCCGGCCACGCGCAGGGGCCTCTGCGAGCAAGGTCTGGGATTCTTTCAAAGTCAGGCTTGCTGGCTCCCGATCTTTAGGAATTTTAGCGTTTTTCTTGCCATCGGTAACGTAAGGACCATAACGCCCGTTCAAGATTGATATACCACTCTCGCTAAACACCTTGATTTGTTTTTCGGCATCACCTTTTTTCTTTTCCTCGATCAGCGCAAGCGCGCGCTCTAGTGTAACAATATGTGGATCATCTTCCGCTTTCAGTGAAACAAATTTATTACTATATCGTATATAAGGTCCATAGCGGCCAATATTGGCTGCGACTTCCTCACCTTCAGGTGTCTCGCCTAATATTCGTGGTAGTTTGAATAACTTCAGTGCGTCTTGCAAAGTAACACTGTTCATACGTTGACCTGGTCGAAGACCTGAAAATTTTGGTTTCTCAGCATCATCGCGTGTGCCGATCTGCACATAAGGACCATAGCGTCCCATTCTTACCGATACCGGTAATCCTGACTTGGGGTCTGTCCCCAACTCGCGGGCCTGAGTTGCCTCTTTACGGCTGACATTCTCTTCTTTCTCTTTGACCTTTTGATCAAAGGGTATCCAGAACTCCCGCATCAGGGGGATCCACTCTTTCTCTCCTCTGGAAACTGCGTCCAGTTCATCTTCAAGACGCGCGGTAAAATCATAATCAACATAATCACCGAAATGTTCTGTCAAAAATTTATTGACGATACGTCCAACCTCTGTTGGTATGAACCGTTTTTTATCGAGTTCCACATATTCACGTTGCTGCAGTGTTGAAATAATACTGGCATAAGTGGAGGGGCGACCAATACCATATTCTTCCAGTGATTTGACCAGACTCGCTTCTGTATATCTTGGTGGGGGTTCAGTAAAGTGTTGTTCACATCTAATATCAATTAATTTCACAACGTCACCTTGTTTCAATGCAGGTAAAATACGCTGCTCGCTATCCTGTTTTGTATCATCCTGTCCTTCCTGATACACCTCCATGAATCCGGCATCCACAACAGTTGATCCTGTCGCACGGAATGTATTACCTGCTCCACATTCAAAATCAACGGCCACTGTATTAATTATTGCATGTTTCATTTGACAGGCAACGGCCCGTTTCCAGATCAATTCATAAAGCCTGAACTGGTCTTCCTTCAATTTTGACTTAATCTCCTGCGGGATGCGATAAACGGAAGTTGGACGAATGGCTTCATGGGCCTCTTGAGCATTCTTTGATTTCGTTTTGTAGTGATGCGCATGTGCAGGTAATTTTTCGCGGCCATAACGCTCAGTAATAAATGCCCGAATATCCTTAATGGCTTCCTCGGCGAGATTCACCGAATCTGTTCTCATATAGGTAATAAGACCTACTGCACCATCGCCAATATCGATCCCTTCATACAATTGTTGGGCAACGCGCATTGTACGTTGTGCAGTAAATCCCAGTTTACGGATAGCTTCCTGCTGCAAGGTTGAGGTGATAAAGGGGCTGGCTGGTTGGCGTCTGCGCTGTTTCTCTTCAATGGCATTAACTTTTAATTTGCCCTCAGCTGCCCGCAGGAGTTTCTGACGTGATACCTCTGCCGTTTTTCCATCCTCTATACTGAACTGCTTAAGTTTCTCATTATTCAACTGCGTTAATTTTGCAATAAAATTTACATCACTTTGAGTCAGGTCTGCCTCTAACGACCAGTATTCTCTGACTTTGAATTTTTCGATCTCTTCTTCCCGTTCAGCAATCATGCGCAAAGCAGGGCTTTGTACCCGGCCCGCGGAAAGACCACGGCGAATCTTTTTCCATAACAAGGGAGACAAATTGAATCCAACGAGATAATCAAGAGCCCTTCGAGCCTGCTGTGCATTGATTAATTCCATAGAGAGTTCGCGGGGATGAGCTATGGATTGATCAATCGCGCTTTTGGTTACTTCATGAAAAACAACCCGGTGTACCTTCTTGCCTTCCAACACACCGCGCTCTTTCAGGAGTTCATAAAGATGCCATGAGATCGCCTCGCCTTCACGATCGGGGTCAGTCGCAAGATATAGAGTATTTATTTTTTTAAGCGCCTTGGCAATTGCGTCAACAGACTTTGCATTTTTTTCTATGAGCTCATAACGCATGGCAAAATTATTTTCCGGATCTACAGCCCCTGTTTTAGGTAATAGATCGCGCACATGCCCATAGGAGGCCAATACCTGATAATCATCCCCAAGATATTGATTCAGTGTTTTTGCCTTGGCAGGAGATTCAACGATAACTAATGCTTTGCTCATAAAACTGCAAATTAAAAAATAAAGGGAAAATTAAAATGTTTATTTAGAAGGAAAATCGTTTGTCATGTCCTAATGCAAGCTGGCAGTAATATCATCCATCACGATATCTTCCATCCAGGTAATCGCGGTTTTTTTCTCCGGCTGATTAAATAACACCATTAATACTACCCATTTAAGCTGTTGCAGATCAACTTCATCGGATTCGAGCGCTATTATTCGATCTATAACAAGCTCACGTTCATTTGAATTCAATACGCCTACCTGTTCAAGAAAGAGTAAAAATCCGCGACATACTGTGTCAAGCTTTTCGAGTTCTTCATCACTGAACAGACGCGAGGATGGTACAGCAGAAAAATTATTTATGGCACTATTATCCTTTTGTTGAAATGCAAGACCTTCAAGCCAGGAAAATGCCTTATCTATCTGATGGTCACAAAATCCAGCTTCAATCAATTGTGTTCTGAGTGACTCCTGATCAGGCACAAATCCAGGATCTTCTTCAATATAATTATCAAAGATATACATCAATATATCCAGGACTGTTTCTTTCATGCAAATATTCTCCTAAGGAACCTCTGATTCAATCAGAGGTTCCGCGCCACAGGGGCTCGGAGCATTGCTCCGAGCGGGCATACAAGGAGTATGCCCTGGACTTGCATGCACAGCAGGAAGCGCAACATGCAAGTGCCGCATCATTATTCAGTCCCGCCTAGGCGGGACTGAATAATGGAGCAAAGCAAAAACCATGGTTTTTACTTTGCGTATCTGAACAAGACCCGGATGGGCTTTTTCAGAGTTTCTTTAACTTATTCGTGCATACAGTCCACCCGGGAAAGATGAAACCATGCCGCGAATCTCTAATATTAAAAGCATGGAGGAAACTGTATCAGCCGTCAATCCGGTACGTTCTATTAATTTATCTACAGAGACATGTTCATAAGCAATATTATCCAGCAGTAATTTGTACTCTTCGTCAAGCGAATTAATATTATACTCTGGGATTTTGCATTCATTTGGCAACCCGGCAATTGCATGCATCAGAACACCCGATTCCTCAAGTATATCCTGTACTGTTTCCACCAGTTTTGCACCTTGTTTAATGAGCGCGTGACAACCACGTGCAAGAGGATTATGTATTGACCCCGGGATTGCAAAGACTTCCCTCCCCTGCTCCATGGCATAGCGGGCGGTTATCAATGATCCACTGCGTTGGGCCGCCTCTACTACCAGGATTCCTGCTGTCAGGCCGCTGATGATCCGGTTCCGTCGCGGGAAATTTTCAGCGAGCGGAGGTGTACCTGGAGGAAACTCGGACACCAGAGCACCATTGTCAATGATACGTTCAGCCAAGGCCTTATGTCGTGCCGGATAGATTATATCCAAACCATTCCCAAGAATTGCGATTGTCCTTCCCTTTGCATCCAGTGCACCAAGATGACTGCAATAATCAATTCCTAACGCCATACCACTGGTAATAGTAATGCCCAGTTGCGCCAATTGTTCGGCAAACGCCCGCGCTATTTGTTTTCCTCCCGGGCTCGGATTACGGCTACCGACTATACCCAATTGCACTGACTGTAATACTTCAGGATCACCAACTATAAACAGAACAATCGGGGCGTCTGGAATTTCTTTGAGTAGCGGTGGATAGGTCTTGTCAAAATAAGTAACCAGGTGATGCCGGGGTTGGTTTAACCACTTGATGTCTGCTTCTATTGCTTCCAAATCAGGTTGTTTAAGATATTTCAGCGTCTGTGCTTTAAGCCCATGTTGCTTCAAGACACTAGTGCCTGCGGATAATATCTGTGCGGGAGATTTAAAGATATCCAGTAAAGCTCTTTGCTGGAGTGGGCCCAGCGCCGGGGCACGGTACAACGTTAACCAGCTAGCGTGTGTATCGCCCTTAATGACATCTCCCTGGCTCATGAATTAATTGTTATTGTTTCATCAAGACAGAAGAAAATCATGTAAGAATTAGGACACAGATTATATAAAATAAAAATAGTATCCTAAAGTTTGCCGCAGCAACAAATGAGGTCTGCCGGAAATAGCCTCTGTAAATAATACCTGACATCCCTGTCACTGAGATAATTAACTATAAATTCCGAACACTATCGTACATGTGGATAGGGCTGACCGCCTCCATCACCAGGGCATAACTGACTTTATCAAAGGTACGGAATACCATCAAAACGCCGGAATATTCTTCAGGCAGCCGAACCTCTTCGGGTTTTGAATTTGGCCTGCCCAGATACCCTGCCAAATCTGTTCTGTCAAAGGCTCGTTTTGTATCCCTGATATCATTGGTAACATTGCTAAGCGCTTTATCAACAGCACTTGTATCTTCACGTTCAAATATAATACGTCTTTCATCTTCTTCCTTTGCTTTGATCTTTGTGGCAACTTCATCCTTCACGATATTGCCGCTCTTGTAGACTCCCACCACATTACCTACTTCCATGCCATCAGTCGTACCGAGATCCAGTACCACCACCTGATACTGACCTATCTCGGTTACACCATCAATAACAGAAATAACATTGCCATCCACATCGTGGTTCGGGACAGTCGGTATAAAATTAGCACTGATATCCGCATCGGATTCCTCTGCCAATCTGTCTCCCGCCAAAATCTCGCGGTTTGAGCGTGCAACCAATGCCGAGGCGGGGTCGCCGGTTTTCACTATAACCGCATCTCCTACATACAGGGCTTCATAGCCTAAAATATTGTCCTTATCCTTGCGTGGATTAATATAGGGCTTGCCACGGCGATAGACTGCATAACTTGTTGTTGTAGCATCTTCGGGGAGACCACGGACATAGATCCTGTTACCGGATCCTGCCACCAGGTGTTCATCATAACTGGACACTATATAAGGCCATGTCTCCATTTCTTTTTCAGAAACAACCAGAGGACGCGTCAAAAATTGTTTTATTGCATCAATGGGAATAGTAGGAATTGCTTCTTCTTTCTCATAGGAACGGACTGCGGGTGAAAGTTTCACATTACGTCCCGATACCATCTGTCCACCCCTGCTCAGGGTCAATATCGGTTTACCATCCTGATATTGGAGAGCAACAATATCACCAGGATAAATAAGATTGGGATCTTTAATCTGGGGATTGGCACGCCAGACCTCCGGCCAAAGCCAGGGTTGTTGCAGAAATTTACCGGAGATATCCCACAAGGTATCCCCTTTCTGCACAACGTATTTGTCCGGATGATCCGGATTAACAGCCACAGTATCGGCCATGGCCACTGTCGAAACCCAAAAAACTAATGCAATCAGCGAGAATTTATTAAGCATGTCTATTACCTTACATACATTCCTTAATGTAGATTAGTAAAAAGTCTAGCAAAATATTGGCTGGAGTACCATTATCTTGTTTATTTATGCCAAAAATTCCATTTTTCTGTATACTATCAGTAAGTTATTACCATTTTCGAGTATTATTACATGGCAAAATTAGAGGTTTTACACTTCCCTGACACGCGCCTGCGGAAGCAGGCATCTCCTGTTGAGATTATAGATACAGAGATCAGAATCCTCGCAGCGGACATGCTTGAGACCATGTATGCCGAGGGTGGTATAGGGTTGGCCGCAACTCAGGTCAATGTCCAGAAACAGGTGGTTGTTATCGACCTTTCGGAACAACATGATAATCCTATGTGCTTGATAAATCCGGAAATTATCAAGAGTGTAGGGACTGAGCAGATGCAGGAAGGTTGCCTGTCCGTACCGGGCTATTTCGACCTGGTGGAACGCGCTGAAAAGGTTACCCTGCACTATCTCAATCTCGATGGGGAAAGTATTGAAGTCGATGCCGATGGTCTGCTGGCGGTCTGTGTACAGCACGAAATCGACCACCTGAATGGCAAATTATTTATTGATTATCTGTCTCCATTGAAACGCCAGCGCTTGCGTAAAAAACTCGAAAAACAGGAAAAATTAGAAATCCCGGCCCTGTGATCAAACCGAACCTGCGCCTGGCATTTGCAGGCACCCCTGAGCTTGCGGCCACCGCCCTTGAAGCCCTTATTAAGCGCTCCCCACATATCGTCACTACAGTTTATACACAACCGGATCGCCATGCCGGACGGGGTCAAAAACTCGCATTAAGCGCGGTCAAGCAGCTCGCCTTGAAGCACGGTCTGAGCATCCTTCAGCCCCCATCTCCGGCAGAAATTGACCCTGATACCCAATTGGCACGGGTAGATGTGCTGGTTGTGGTCGCATACGGGGTACTGCTGCCCGAAAAACTCCTGAATCGCCCCCGTTATGGCTGTATCAATATCCACACCTCGTTGTTGCCACGCTGGCGCGGAGCAGCACCTATCCAGCGTGCAATACAGGCGGGGGATTCCGAGACCGGAATAACAATCATGCAAATCGATACGGGGCTGGATACGGGCCCGATACTGGCCCAGGTAAAATGCCCGATTGCCGCGGAAGACACTTCCGGGAGTTTGCATGATAAGCTCGCTGCACTTGGCGCCACATGTCTGCTTGAGACACTGGATAACATAGCAGCAAACAATATAAATCCTGTTCCCCAGGACAACTCCATGGCAACCTACGCCAGGAAAATTACCAAGGCCGAAGCCAGGGTAGACTGGTCATTGCCGGCGATTGAACTTGAGCGCACGGTCAGGGCATTTAACCCATCACCAGTCGCCTATACCGAACTGAATGGTTTAAAGTTGCGTATCTGGCAGGCCCGAATTATCGATCAATCGGCACATGATTCCCCCGGTGCTGTAATCGCCTGCCATCGATCAGGGATTGATGTCGCGACCGGTAAGGGAATATTACGCCTGTTGAAAGTACAACCGCCCGGCAAGCGCATATTGAGCATTGCTGAATTTCTGAACGGCAGGCCGGATTTCGTCACTTGTGTGACTGGAAATTCAAAATAAGTTACACCACCGACTCTGGCCAGATTTATCGATATGCAGGCACGTGCAATTGCAACGCTGGTCATTACCGAGGTTCTCACACGAGGCCAAACACTATCCTCTCTTCTGCCATCCTTTCTCGGCCGTTTGACTAACCCCAGGGATCAGGCCTTTGCACAGGAGCTTTCCTATGGGGTGCTGCGTTGGTATTACCGTTTGGATTTTATTTTGCAGTCTCTGCTAAGCAAGGACCTGAAACCCAAGGACACCGATATCAAGGCACTGATTCTCGTCGGTTTATATCAATTGGGTTATTTACGCACACCTCCGCATGCGGCGGTATCTGCCACAGTGGATGCCTGCGATGAATTGCATAAACCCTGGGCCAAGAAGCTGGTGAATGCAATACTTCGCAACTACCAAAGAGAAAGTAATCATTTACTGTCACTTGCTGATCATGATAACGCCGCAAAATATGCACATCCCCGCTGGCTGCTCGATTCCTTGCAGCAGTATTACCCGGATCAATGGCAAGTTATCAGTGATGCAAATAACCACTATCCACCTATGTATCTCCGGGTCAATGGCAGAAAGACATCCCGCCCGGATTATCTGGCCAAACTCGCGGCAGCCCATATCGAGGCCCTGGAAACGCCCTTCAGCCCGGCGGGAGTCAGGCTTGCAGAGGCCATGGATGTCAGTGATCTGCCTGAATTCCAGAATGGATATGTGTCGGTCCAGGATCTTGCTGCACAACTTGCCGCCCCACTGCTCGACTTGAAACCCGGTCAACGCGTACTGGATGCATGCGCAGCACCCGGTGGCAAGCTGACCCATATCCTGGAACTTGAACCTGGACTAACCGAAACTGTTGCAATAGAAAATGATGCAATTCGGTTTGAAAAATTGCGCCAGACCCTTGCCCGGGTACAACTCGAGTCAACCCTTATCCAGGCTGATGCAAGGTCCACCGATCAATGGTGGGACGGTATTTCTTTTGATCGCATCCTGCTGGATGCGCCGTGCAGCGCGACGGGTGTCATTCGCCGCCATCCTGATATCAAAGTCTTGCGTCAACCTGCAGACATTTTGGATGTAACACAAATACAGTCTGAATTGTTATCAGCGCTCTGGCCGTTGCTTAAACATGGAGGTAAGCTGTTATACGTAACCTGCTCGATATTAAACTCTGAAAACGATGATCAAATCAGAACATTTACGGCGAAACATCCGCATGCAGGTTCAATAATGATCAATGCTGAATGGGGTTTTACCACAGCATACGGTATTCAGACCCTGCCCGGACAATTTGATATGGACGGATTTTATTATGCATGCCTTGAAAAAATCTAATCAGATCCGGACATACCGCTTCTGTTCCATATTATTCGCATTTCTATCACTATGGCCACTTACTGTGTTTTCGGAAGATGTAAAAGGAATTGAAATTGACTACATCAATGGTGTGATGAATGGAGACGTCTATACTATCGATGCCCGCATCTTATATGACTTTGGTACAGAGGCCCGCAAGGCATTGGATCACGGGATTGCATTGCAAATTGATATTGAATTTCGTGTAATAAAGCGTCGGCAATGGCTCTGGGATAAAACAATCACCTCTAAAGTATTAAGCTACCGGCTGGAACATCACCCTCTCAGCGGACATTATCTTGTGACTAATCTAATCGATGGCAGTCGCCGGCAGTTTCAACGCCTTGAAAGCGCCTTAAATTATCTGGGGACAATAAAAAATTATTCTTTGGTATCACGTGGATTTCTTTTGCCAAACAATGTATACATCGCCCGCATCCGAGCACTCCTTAATATTCAGGAATTACCTGCGCCTTTGCGGCCGCTGGCCTACGTATCGTCCAAATGGCGTCTTGCCAGCCCATGGCATGAATGGATAATCCAATTATGAGACGCGGTGGGAAATTAATTTTATTTGCCGGGTTTGTCCTGTTTATCTTCATGCTGGTATCACTCTTAATGATGAGTAACGGCCTGCAAGACTCAAGTCATTTTGGTCGCGTGTACCTTGGGTTACTGGTATTTAATACCCTGGGCCTTTTAACACTGATCGTTCTTATCACACTTAACCTGAAAGGTCTCATACGGCAACTTCGGGATCGTGTTCCTGGCGCGCGTATGACAGTTCGCATGGTCACTATGTTTACCGTGCTCTCGGTAACTCCGGTATTGATTGTGTATTACTTTTCCCTGGATTTCCTGCTCAGAGGAATTGATAACTGGTTTGATCTTCGCGTAGAACAAGCACTGAATGATTCACTTGAACTCAGCCGGCTGTCGCTTGATAAGCGCATGCGGGAATTGCTTGATACTACAAAACAGATAGCGGATGAATTGTCTGACATTACCGATGCGGCAGTGCCTTTCGAGATTGATGGGCTGAGGGTTCGCAGTGGAGCAAAAGAACTGACACTACTCACTCTGCAAAGTGGAATAATATCTTCCAGCGTAGATGATCCTTCCCATCTGGTCCCGGACAGGCCGAATGAGATAATCCTCCTGCGAGTACGACAGGGAGGCAGTTATACCGGTCTGGATACGATTCAAGATTCCGGTCTGCATATCCGGATAGTCGTCAATGTGCCGAAGATCGGAATAGCCAGTGAAACCAGAATTTTACAGGCCTTATATCCGGTTGAGGAACGGATCAATAATCTGGCTGCAGGCGTGCAATCATCATATATAAAATACAAAGAACTCTCCTATCTGCGCGAACAACTCAAGATTAGTTTTGTCATGATCCTGACCCTGGTACTGCTGTTCAGCATATTCAGTGCGGTCTGGGCCGCTTTTTATTCAGCCAGACGCCTGGCCGAACCTGTGCGTGATCTGGCTATGGGGACAATAGCAGTCGCAGATGGTAATTACGAAACTCAATTGCCTGTGCCGAGTAACGATGAACTGGGTTTTTTGGTGGCTTCCTTTAATGACATGACCCGCAGGATCAGCCAGGCGCGGGATGAGACAAGCCGTAGCCAGTTTGAAGCTGAAACACAACGCTCATATCTTGAAGCCGTGCTGGGAAAATTGTCTTCCGGAGTACTGGTACTGGATCAGGATTATCGCTTGCGAACCGCCAATGTCAGTGCGGAACAAATTTTCGGAATACCTCTTACAAATCTGGCCGGGCAAACTATTAAAAATATTGCTTCAAATTATCCACATTTCAATCAATTCAAAGAAACCATCGAGTCCCATTTGAGCGCGGCACAAAAAGACTGGCGTGAGCAAGTCACAATTACGGAAAGCGGCCTACGTAAAACCCTTATGTGCAGCTGGACCACATTACCTGGTACTCATAATATGCTGCATGGTTACATTATTGTGATCGATGATATTACCGCATTGATACAGGGGCAGCGCAATGCAGCGTGGAGCGAAATGGCAAGGCGTCTCGCACATGAGATCAAAAACCCTCTTACACCCATTCAGTTGGCGACTGAAAGATTGCGGCATAAATATCTACGGGGTATGCAACAGGATGATACAGAAACGTTCGATCGTCTGACCAATACCATCGCCCAACAAGTGGAAACCATGAAAGATATGGTAAATACCTTTTCTGAATTTGCGCGTTCGCCTGAAATCAACCCCCAGCCGGTCAATATAAATAAATTGATTACTGAAGTACTTGATTTATTTGCCAACCTCAATCGCTACGCACAGATTGAAACACATCTGGCCACAAACATTCCCACAATAACAGCGGACATAGGCCGGCTCCGCCAATGCACTGAATTTAAACTTGAAATCAGCACCCAATGCATCAAGACAGGCAATCAGGAATTCGCGGAAATCAGGATCAAAGACTCGGGCACGGGTATTACTGAGGATATAATGGACCAGATGTTTGATCCCTATGTCACGACAAAAACAAAGGGTGCAGGTCTCGGGCTCGCCATCGTGAAAAAGATAGTTGAGGAACATAAAGGAATGGTCTGGCTTGAGAATAATCAGCCAGGCCCGGGGGCATGCGCGATTATACGACTGCCCATAAACCCGGCAGAAGTTCCTGAATACAAAGTCATTGCAGAAAACCAGGCGGCCAAATGATTACAAGCAATATACTGATAGTCGATGATGAACCTGACATTCGAAATCTCGTAAAAGAGATTCTGGAAGATGAGGGCTTCAATGTTGACGTGGCTGAAAATGCCGAACAGGCAAAACAACAGCGTGAAATCTTCTCCCCTGATCTGATATTGCTGGATATCTGGATGCCGGGTACCGATGGCATAACCTTATTAAAGGAATGGAAAGAAACAAATGCATTGGATATTCCGGTCATCATGATGTCCGGACACGGAACTGTGGAAACTGCAGTGGAAGCGACCAAAGTAGGTGCTTATGATTTCATAGAAAAACCGTTATCACTCGCCAAGTTAATCCTTACAGTCAAGCATGCCCTGGAATCAGTTTCATTACATCAGGAAAACCTGCGCCTGCGCAGTCATAGTCAACTGGTCATCGCGCCGATTGGTAAAAGCCAGACCATGCGCAACCTTCGCGCACAAATCGATCGCATTGCAAATCACAACACACCTGTCTTGATCATCGGCGAATCGGGCACCGATAAGGAATTATATGCACGTTATCTGCATAACCAGAGTAACCGCGCAAAAGCGCCGTTTGTGACAGTCGGCGTGTCGGCCTTGTCGGCCGATAATGCCATGGTGGCGCTCTTCGGCAGTGATGAACGCGGAGAAATACGTCCGGGATTATTGGATCAGGCGGAAGGTGGAATCCTGTTTCTGAAGGACATAGCGGATCTGAGTCTTTCCTTGCAGGCAAAATTGCAGAATACAATCGAAAACCAGTCTTTTACCCGTATTAACGGCACAGAACCATGCGTAATTGATGTCAGAGTGGTTGCAGCGACGAGCCATAATCTCCTTGAGCTGGTACAGGCAGATAAATTTCGTGATGATCTTTATTATCAGCTTAACGTACTGCCGTTGAAAATACCTCCATTACGGGAACATTGTGAGGACATTCCGGAATTACTTGAATTTTTTGTTACCTACTTCGTAGAACAACAAGGTCTGCCTTACCGGCATTTCCCGGTCGCCGTCCAGAATTATCTGCGCGGATATGAGTGGCCGGGAAATGTGCGTGAATTAAAGAACCTGGTGCAACGACTGTTAATCCTGGGGACTCAGGAAAACATTGATACTGATGAGATTGATATCGCCATTGGCAAACAGGCAAATAAAATACCCGTCCCGGAATTCAATACAAATTTTGAACTCCCGTTGCGCGAGGCCAGGGAACAATTTGAAAAGGCCTATTTGCAATACAAACTTGAACGGGCAAACGGCAGTGTCAGTAAAGTGGCCAAAGCCGTGGGCATGGAGCGTACACATCTTTATAGAAAACTGAAATCACTCGGTATCGATATAAAAATGTAACTGGTAATACCGGCCCGCAATTAAATAATGTATCAATAACCATTCGGTCGTAATAAATCATGTCCCATCCTGATGCAGATAAGTGGAATGCTGTTTATCAGTCAGGGAAACACGGCCGGGATGAACCTGTCCGGATATTAAAGGATTACGCACATCTTCTGCCAAAAATCGGGACTGCACTGGATCTGGCCTGCGGCACAGGCGCAAATGCGATCTTTCTTGCACAACATGGCCTGCAGACATCCGCCTGGGACGTCTCCGAACAGGCAATAAATCGTTTACATGAATCTGCAATTCAACTTGGTTTGAAAATTGATACTGAGATCCGTGACGTTATTGTAAAACCGCCGGAAGCAAATAGGTTTGATGTTATCGTTGTCAGTTATTTTCTGGAAAGGACACTTATACCTTATATCATTGATGCGCTACATATGAATGGCCTCCTTTTCTACCAGACCTTTACCAGGGAGCGCGTGGATGATACCGGTCCCACTAATGACGGCTATCGATTGGCTGAAAATGAACTACTTAAGCTATGCGGCAATTTGCATATCGTAATCTATCGTGAAGAAGGCATGATTGGAGATACAGCATATGGTTTCAGAAACGAGGCCATGCTGGTTGGTCAGCGTCATTAACTCATTCTCCATCCAATAATATCTAATATGGATATCATCGAAAATCTCGAAAAGCTGCTGGCCCAGGGGCAAGATAACGCCTTGATTCATTACAGTCTTGGCAATGAATATTTAAGAGAAAAAGATTTTGTTGAGGCCATCAAGCATTTAATCAGGGCCGTCGAGCTTGATCCTGATTACTCTGCGGCGTGGAAGCTCTACGGAAAAGTCCTGGCCGGGAATAATCAGATCAATGATGCAATCAAGGCTTACGAGAAGGGTATTTCAGTGGCAGAAAAAAAAGGTGACATCCAGGCCGCCAAAGAAATGAAGGTGTTTTTGAAAAGATTAAAAAAACAGTGATTAGTAATTGGTGATTAGTAACTAGTAACAAAACACCCGCCGCTCCTGCGCGTCACTGCGCCTGCGGCATTAGTGCAGTCGCTCTTTGATATCCATATCATCGCGACATTCGTGCAGTGACTCCCAACATCCTGTTTCCCGTCACACTAGTACATCCGTGTACGTCGTCCATGCACATCATCCTGCACGTCATCACTAATTACTGATCACCCGCCGCTCTTGCGCGTCAATGCGCCCGCGGCATTAGTGCATCCATGCACGTCATCACTGATTTTCATCCACTACACTCTCCCCCACCATCTTTATGCAGTTCCAATGTACCGATGAGTTCAGTTACGTTTTTCAGTTTATGTCTTGTTAAATAATCAATAATGCCGGCATTAATCTTGGGACATATCAGCGGATCATAGAACAGGGCTGTGCCGATACCCACAGTTGTGGCGCCGGCGATGAGAAATTCCAGTGCATCATTCACCGTGGTGATCCCGCCCTGGCCGATAATCGGGACATCATGTTGTTTGCTCACCTGATACACCTGATGCACTTTGAGAAGAGCGATAGGTTTGATGGCGGGACCGGAAAGTCCGCCCTGATTATTGCCGATGACGGGTTTACGCTCCTCAATATCAATAGACATGCCCATCAAGGTATTGATCACCGCCAGCGCATCGGTCCCCGCCTCGATACAACGACGGGCATTTTCTGCAATATCGGTCTGATTGGGCGAGAGCTTGGTGATCAGTGGTTTCTTTGTGACCTTGCGGCATGCCTCGACCACACGTGCAGACATATCCGGATTATTCCCGAACGCAACACCGCCTTCCTTGACGTTGGGACAGGAGATATTGATTTCCATGGCATCGATAGGCGAATCATCAAAGATACGCGTCACCTCGGCATATTCTTCAATGGTTGAACCACACACATTTGCAATAAAACGCGTTTCACTGAAATCCAGTTTCGGGAGATAGTCATCGACGACCTTGTGCGCACCGGGATTCTGTAGCCCGATGGCATTCAACATCCCCATATAGGTCTCGGCAATCCTGTGTGGTGGATTGCCCAGGCGCGGTGCAAGTGTAGTACCCTTTAAGCAAACTGCGCCGGCATCGGTGTTGGAAAATCCACTGACACGTGT
This sequence comes from Gammaproteobacteria bacterium, assembly GCA_016844485.1. Taxonomy (GTDB): domain Bacteria; phylum Pseudomonadota; class Gammaproteobacteria; order Eutrophobiales; family Eutrophobiaceae; genus JAENIZ01. The sequence continues at coordinate 29,779 of JAENIZ010000008.1, forward strand.
ATATTCTTCACCAAACCCGACACATCCGGACAACAACACCAGTGGCGTGCTGAATTTTAATCCACAAAAATCAACCAATAACTTTTCTTTATTTTTATCATTCATCGGCATCATTTTACGCTATATAAAGTTACCACATAACAATGTTCAACATCGTACTTTACCAGCCGGAAATCCCGCCCAATACCGGCAACATTATACGCCTTTGTTCAAATACAGGCTCAACCCTGCACCTGATCCATCCGCTCGGTTTCGATCTGGATGATAAAAAATTAAAACGCGCCGGCCTTGATTATCCTGAGTGGGCCAGTGTCAACAATTACCCGGATTTCAAATCGTATCTGGAAAAAGCCAAACCCGTGAGAATTTTTGCGATATCGACCAAAGGCAAGACGATCTATGCCGATTGCCGATTCAAAAGAGGAGATACATTTATTTTTGGCCCGGAAACACGGGGATTGCCGGCGAGTTTCCTGAAATCACTCCCAGACAATCAGATACTACGTATACCCATGCAACCGGACAGCCGCAGTCTGAATCTTTCCAATGCGGTGTCTGTCGTTATCTATGAGGCATGGCGGCAGAATGATTTCATATCTAGCTAGGGTGCAGTTCTGTCAGTCACCGTGACCCTGATAGTCCGTGATGCGAATGCTGGCTGTCCTGCTGTGCCACGTGTTGCGGTAACGCCGATATTGTAAATGTTATACGTGTCCGGTCCTTCGGTAACTCCGGTTGTTTCGGCACAACCGACAGCGGCCTGAAAACCATTCAGCCCACCGCTTGAGAAAGAGATGGTCTGACCATTGACACCGGTACAGGTCCCGAGATCCAGGGATTCATGTACTGCCCACTCTACACCACTCCTTGCTGCAAACCATGCCTGAATAGCGCTTGCGGATGTTGCCGTGCTGAGCGCTGAAACAGACGACAACGTCGCCATATATGCCCCCAACAAGGCAAATAACACAATCAGCACAAGTGCCATGACGGCACTGAAACCACCCTGCTTGTTAATGCCCGTATTCATGGCTGATTATCAACATGCACTTGCTGTAAAAGCGTAACGCTTTGTCCCAGATTCGTATTCTGTACCGTAAGACTAATCGTCACCAGGCCACCACGTGTGGCAGTACCCGGATCATATTCCATCGAACACGAGGATAACTGATCAATCAAGAGATTGTTCGAAGTCGCTCCAACCGGCGGGACGGGTTGAGCGCCCACAATCGTATAATGTGAATAGCGCCTGATATTTGGAACAGAACACACAAAACTTACCGGGGTATCCACCACAAAAAATCTCTGCCGGGGCGATTCAAATGGAAACTTCGTGACCGGAGTCAGATCAAAGCTGAGCGTTGATGCGGCCTTGGCTGTGATGGCTGCAATGTTGTCACCGTTATAGGCATCGGCACCTGACTGTCCTGTATTAAATACGACCATGCAATCCACTGTGTCATTCATGCAATCTGGTTGAGTTCCTGCCCCCACGTCAATACCGCCGAAATTATTGAGCGGGCCAAGAAATTCAAAAGTATCAGATTGTTTATTGAATTTAAGCCGGTTAGCCCCCTGCTTACGATAGCGTCCGCCATCAAGCGTGCGCAGAAATTCAATTGCCGTTCCACTGATGCGGATACTGTTGGGAAGCGCCAGCCGAATTTCACGCGTCATGCGTTGCAACGCAGTCTCCGCGATATCCACAAGCTGCGCCCGCTGTTGTACATCAACAAAGGCCTCCATCGGACCCCGCAGAATATTGATCAGGGTAAAAGAAAGGATGCCCAGCAACAGGATTACAATGACAAGTTCAATCAGAGTGAAACCTTTTGCCTTCATATCAAGCATTGCCGTCCCGGTTTAAAAATTTGTCCTGTAACCTGTCAGTGTCAGATTAAGATCAGAAAAACTGTCGTGGGTGACATTGACATCAATACGGAGAACTTCTCCGTTTGCCGAGCTCAGACTGTCCAGAGTCTCCCCGCTGTCATCCACGGTCACACTGATGTTGTAAGCACCGAGTCCGCCGATAAGAGTATTATTTTGATCTCTTGCGCCTGATGTAGAATCAACAAGGGGATCATTATAATCACAGACATCATCGAACAGGGTGCGGCTCCCTTCAGAGGCTCCGGGGCTGCATGTTGTACAGGCAGTAGCACTGGTACAGTCCGTGGGGCAAACCGTGGGTGTCGCCGGATTGGCATCAGCATCCCAGTCGGGATCACAAAATGGCCTTAACAGGACTTCTTCCAGATAGGACTGCGCAATGGCATTGGCCTGTTCGATGATCATGGGATCGATACTGTGTCTTGTCGTTTGATTGATAAGCGAGGTAAATGCAGTAACGCCCAGTCCGAGTATCACGATCGATACAATAAGTTCCAATAAGGTGAACCCCTGACTTTTCGTTCTGTATTTCATGGCGAGTGCGCGTACCCGGTCTCCGCTTCAACAGTGATTGTCTGGCTGCCAAATGTAATCGTCGGTGCGGCGCTTGGCCGGCCGATATTATCAAATGAAAATGTTGCGCTGGGTGTCCCTTCAGCCGTACTGTCATCACAAAAATTGCTGTTACCGCTGGCAGGATTGGAAATGTCCGTCCCCGCTGCAGGACAGGTGCCACCCCCTGCCCAGTCCAGCAAACATTGTGTTGAATTTATAGTGACATCGACAGTGCAACCTGATGCGATGGCAAGTTTCTGGCCATAT
>JAENIZ010000150.1 GCA_016844485.1 Gammaproteobacteria bacterium
TGCCTCCCATGTCGCGCCGCGATACTGTACGCGCGCAATACGTGCACCTTGATCCACCCAGGCCTCGAATTTTACTGGCTGCGCATAATCCATCGACCGCATCTGCTGCTGCGAGCTTTTGATTCGATAGAGATGCACCAGCCAGGAACCAGCTGCCGCCACCACAGCTGCAGTAATTGCCTGGATAGGGAATGATAAACCGAAAAATGCCACTGCGGCGGCGCCAAAAGCGGCAATGCCCAGTACCAGCAGGTAGAAAGTACCGGACAGTAGTTCTACGATTACCAGACAGAAACCAATCAATACCCAGGCTAGATAGTTTTCCATTGTGATACACTATTTTATTAATCTGATGGCATACGGATAGCGATAACGCACACCCTCATTGGCCTTGATTGATGCAATGATTAACATAACGATATCAAACACAGCCACGACACCCATCAGTACAAAGCCTATAAGTATAAACATCAGAACGAATGAAATAATGAATGCGATCAGCATGGTGATCTGGAAGTTGAGAGCTTCCTTGCCCTGATCATCCACGAACGGCATCTCATCCTTTTTAATCAGCCATATAATGAGCGGCCCGAGAATACTGCCAAAGTTCGTCTTTATTTGGAACTTCGCTCATTGGTCGTCTCCCCTGTTAGTATTGGCCGGATGAGTTAATGCCAGATTAATTATAACGTCCGCCACTGGCAATCATAGAAAATACTCCCCGGTACCATATTTTATTATTATGACAACTTCGTTCTGAAAGATTACACCTGTAACTACTTGTTTCATACCTCTATATGGGGCACTGAGTGGCTATCAACGGCGCAATCGGGTAAAGTTGCGCCCTCTGGAAGGTTTGCTACGCAACATACTGAAAAACCTATGACTGACTACATAATTGCCCCATCGATTTTGTCCGCCGACATGGCGAGACTCGGGCAGGAGGCCGAACAGGTCCTGGCCGCCGGCGCCGATTTCATCCATGTGGATGTGATGGATAATCATTATGTGCCCAACCTGACCTTCGGCCCGGTGGTCGTGGAGGCATTGCGTAATTATGGCATCAAGGCCCCGCTGGATGTGCACCTGATGATCAAGCCTGTGGATCGCATTATCCCGGATTTTGCCAGGGCCGGGGCCACTTATATCACCTTCCACCCGGAGGCCAGTGAGCATGTTGACCGGACCGTGCAGCTCATTCGTGATCAGGGTTGCAAGGCGGGCCTGGTATTCAATCCGGCGACACCACTCGATTATCTCGACCATGTCATCGGCAAACTGGATATGATTTTACTCATGTCCGTCAACCCGGGTTTCGGCGGCCAGTCATTCATCCCCGGTTCTCTGGATAAACTCCGGCAGGCGCGCAACATCATTGCAAAAAGCGGTCGCGATATACGCCTAGAAATAGACGGTGGCGTCAAGCTGGATAATATCCGCCAGATCGCCGAGTCAGGTGCCGATACCTTTGTTGCAGGCTCTGCAATCTTCAGCAGTAAAGATTACAAGAAAACGATCCAGGGCATGCGTGCTGAACTCGCAAAGGTAAATCAAAAATAATTTTCCGTAGTTATCACCTCTGACAATGGCGTTAAAAAAACCCGAAATGGTCCTGCTCGATGTGGATGGCACTCTGGTGGATACCGCTCCTGATTTGGCCTACGCAGTTGACTGCATGTTGCAGGAAGTCGGCCTGCCTGAGTGCGGCGAGTCAAAAGTCCGTGCCTGGATCGGTAACGGGATCGAACGACTGGTAAAACGCGCATTAACCGGTGATTTTGATGGAGAACCGGAAAACAGACTATATGAAAAGGCTTTCCCCATTTTTCTGGATATCTATGCCGATAATGTCTGCAAGCGCAGCAGAATTTATAATGGCGTATCAGAATGCCTGAATTATCTAAAGGAAAATAATTTCAAACTCGGCTGCGTCACCAACAAGCGCGCACGATTTACCAAAACGCTGCTGAAGACACTCGGTATGTTTGATGATTTTGGAATCGTCATTGCAGGAGATACTTTATTAAAAAAGAAACCGGACCCCATGCCATTGTTGCACGCCGCCAGATTTTTCAAGGTTAAACCCGAGGCATCCTTGATGGTCGGTGATTCAAGAACAGATGTCGGAGCTGCGCGCGCCGCCGGTTTTCAAATTATATGTGTGACCTACGGGTATAATCTCGGTGAAGATATCCGCTTTGCTAATCCTGACGCGGTGGTGGATTCCCTTGCAGAACTGCCTGCACTGCTTAACGCATAACAACCATGACACCTGAACAGTTCAATAGTTTTGCTGCGAACTACAATCGCATTCCGCTTGTGCGGGAAGTGCTGGCTGATCTTGAAACACCATTGAGCGCCTACATGAAACTGGCGAACTCACCTTATTCCTATCTGTTCGAATCCGTGCATGGCGGTGAGAAATGGGGGCGTTATTCAATCATTGGCCTGTCATCCAATACGATCTTGCGGGTACACGGTAACAGATTAACGATCGAGCAGGACGGCAAGATTATCAGGGATAAGGAAACCAATGATCCGTTGCAGGACATCGAGGATTTCATGCAACAGTTCCGGGTGCCCGAGCTGCAAGGTATCCCACGTTTTTCAGGCGGCCTTGTCGGTTACTTTGGCTATGATTGCATCCGCTATATCGAGCCACGCCTCGCCGATAACAAGGAAGATCCCCTGAAGTGTCCGGATATCCTGTTGATGGTCTCGGATCGGCTTGTTGTATTCGATAACCTGAGCGGAAAATTATATATCATCGTACATGCCAATCCTGAAAAGGATAATGCATTTGAAAAGACACAACATGAACTTGAACAATTAGCGGGCAAACTGGCAACGATCCCTGTGCGTCAACCGGAAATATCAACACGCACTGTCAATGAAGAGGATTTTATCTCCGGATTTACACAGGAAAAATTTGAACGCGCTGTAGATGAGATCAAAAATTACATCGTCGAAGGCGACGTCATGCAGGTCGTCTTGTCACAGCGGCTGTCGATTCCCTTTAAAGCGGCACCCATAAATTTATACCGGGCGTTGCGCTGCCTGAATCCCTCGCCTTATCTGTTTTACATGCATCTCAATGATATTCACATCGTCGGTTCATCTCCCGAGATCCTGGTGCGGCTGGAAGATGGTATTGTTACGGTGCGGCCGATTGCAGGTACCCGCCCGCGCGGTGCCACAGAAGCGGAAGACCTGGCCCTGGAACAAGATCTGTTACAGGACCCCAAGGAATTGGCTGAACATCTGATGTTGATCGACCTCGGCCGTAATGACGTCGGCCGAGTCGCGGAGATGGGCAGCG
>JAENIZ010000009.1 GCA_016844485.1 Gammaproteobacteria bacterium
GACGCTGTTGTCGACCTCATTCCCCCTCGCTCCCGGTTCAGCCAGTGGAATTTTTGTCGCACGCCTGGTTGACAGGCTTGCGGAACTTATCGATGTAATTGTCATAACTCCTGCGGATACCACGGTCAACGAACGGGTTCAGCGGGGAAACGCTGTGGTAATACCCTGCCGCTATGCTCCCGGCCGCTGGCAACTGCTCACGCACAGGCCGGGAGGTCTGCCCGTCAGTTTGCAGAAACATCGTGGCCTGTGGCTGCTGGTGCCGGCGTTGTTGCTCTCTCTCGCCTGGCGTTGCCTGCGCGAGGCGCGTTCCAGCGATGTGCTGCACGCAAACTGGGCGATATGTGGTTGTATAGCCGGGTTTGTAGGACTGTTTCTGCGGAAACCGGTGCTGACAACATTGCGGGGTGAGGATGTGACACGGGCCGCAAAAAACCGTATCGATAATCTGTTGCTCAAACTCTGCGTCAAAATCAGCCGGGGTGTGGTGTGTGTCAGCAACGACATGCTGGATTGGTTGAACTCACGTCTGCCTGCGGCCGCCCATAAACTGATATTGATTGAGAATGGTGTCGATGAGGGTTTTTTGAAGGTGGGGGGGGGCCGGGTCCGGCAGGCTGGCAGGGACACTGTCAGGTTTATCACGGTCGGCAGCCTCATTCCGCGCAAGGGAATTGATCAGATCATACAGGCCTTGGCACAGATAAATATTTCTTCTCAACTGCGGCTTGAGATCGTGGGCGGTGGACCGGAGGAGACGCGGTTACGGAAATTAGCGGATGATTTGAAGGTCAGCGATCAAGTTTACTTCTCGGGTCCTGTAGCCCCGGAATATATCCCGGGCAAATTGTCCGAAGCAGACATTTTTATACTGGCAAGCCATAGTGAGGGCAGACCCAATGCGCTGGTTGAGGCCATGGCGGCGGGTATGCCAGTAATCGCAAGTGACATCAGCGGGGTAAGGGAACTGGTTGAGCAGCACCGCACAGGTCTGTTATTTACCGACGGTAATGCAGGTCAGCTTGCCGGTCATATGCAGGCCCTGGTTTCTGACAGGGAGTTGCGCGAGCGGTTGGGGCGGGCGGGCCATGAATTTGTGATTGGCCGGGGATACACCTGGAGCGACTGTGCACGCCGTTACATCCAGGTATACCGGCAGATAGCTCAGGGTTGACGAGGCATGTGCGGAATAGTTGGACATGTTGTCCGGGAAGGTGTGCCGGATACAGACGCAGTCAAGTCAGGCATGGCGGCGATGCTTCATCGCGGTCCTGACGGCGAAGGTGTCGTGCAAATGCCCCTGGCATGCCTGGGACATCGCCGTCTGAGTATTATTGATGTGGCAGGCAGCCCCCAACCCTGGCAATCATCCAATGGCCGCTACACGTTGGTGTTTAATGGAGAGATTTATAATTATCTGGAATTACGATCCATGCTTGAAAAAGAAGGATACCGTTTCCAGTCACGCGGCGATACGGAGGTATTGCTGGCGATGTTTATCCATGAAGGCACAGGCTGTCTCAACAAGCTTAATGGCATGTTCGCATTTGCTGTATGGGATCAAGTGGAAAGAAAATTATTATTGGCCCGTGATCGCCTTGGCAAGAAACCTTTATATTATGCAACCATAGGATCCAGTCTGGCATTTGCCTCGGAGATTGGTGGTTTACGTGGTTTCATGGGCATCGATACAACGATAGATCTTCATGCCGCGCATGACTATTTTGCGCATCAATTTATCGGGAGGGATCGCAGCATCTATCGTGGCATAAAAAAACTGCAAGCCGGAAATTATCTTGAGTATGCTGATGGAAGAATTATCCGGAGTAGATATTGGTCTCCACCATTACCGGGACCTTCTCCGGAAAAACTGCAAAATTCATGCGAAGAATTAAAAATGCTGGTTGACGATGCAGTCCGCCTGCGATTGCGCAGTGACGTGCCTGTGGGCTGTTTTCTGAGTGGCGGCCTGGATTCCTCAGTGGTAGTGTCAAGCATAAGACGTCATGGCGCAGATGTGCAGTCATTTACTGTTGGATTCCGTGATGCCAGTTTTGATGAAAGTATACAGGCCGGGAAAGCGGCGCAGTTTTTTTCCACACATCACCGGAACCGTATTGTAGAAATGGATGTGCTGGCCACGCTTGACAAAACTATTAATGCATTTGGCGAACCATTTGCCGACCCCTCGGCGTTACCGATGGATTATTTATGCCAACATGCGCGCGAGCATGTCACCGTAGCGCTTTCCGGGGATGGCGTCGACGAATTATTCGGCGGCTACCGGCGTTACTTTGCACGGCGGCTGATGCAATTGACAGAAATAATACCCCGCCGGTTACGATTATCATTTTTTATGAACGCATTTTCCTGGTTGCCTGAAAACGAGACATATTTCGGCTATAGCCGTCTCAAGCAAATGAAACTGTTTTCCCGCCTGATGCAGGCGCTTGATGAATCTCCAAGAGATCCACTGGCCCAGGTATTTACATTAAGTGAATGCCGCGCTTTGTTTGCTGAAAGCGACATAACCATAAACGGTTTCGATTATCTTTCTGAACCCATGCTGGAAAACGTCGATCCTGTTTCCCGGATGATGCTGGCCGACGTACATAATTACCTTGTTGACGATATTCTGGTGAAAGTTGATCGTATGAGCATGAAACACTCTCTGGAAGTACGCTCACCATTTCTGGATTATCGGATAGTCGAGTTTGCCTGCCGTTTGCCGCTGGAATACAAGATCCGTGGCAGTGTGCAGAAATATTTGGTGCGTGAGTGCTATCGAGATCTATTGCCCGGAGATATTATAAAACGCCGCAAACATGGATTTGCGGTGCCACTGGCCGGCTGGTTTCGAGGTATACTGAAACCTGTATTTGAATCCACCGTTTTTGATACCGCGGACCCCGGGTTCTTGAATAAAAAGATGATTCAACAAATCTGGAATGAACACCAGTCCGGCCATTTTGATCATGGATTCAAGTTATGGTGTCTTCTTGTATTTTTCCACTGGTATTGTCATACAGTGCATTGAGCCAATAATGTGAAGAAGCTGCATTATCATCCGCCCTTAATTTCCTGGTTACCCAAGAGTCTCGCACACCGGTATTTGCGGATTAGTGGAAAAGGTGATTACTATTATGAGAATTTGCGCACATATTGGGGGATAAAAGCGCTTTTAAAAAAAATGATGTGCTAGACTATATTTTAAAGGTTATAAGTGAACCCGATAAATATGCCGCAGAGGATTTATTGCCAAAGGGTGGTGTGTTACGGAGTATCCCCTTTTTCATCTGGAAAGCATTTTATACCCTTCTGCCGAGTTATATTTTTATTCTGAAAAAAAGCTGAACATTGATGGTCGTACGCAAGCACATATTTCATTTTGTAAACTGGGTATCAAGGCACTTTTTTAATAATCGCCTGAATTATGCGCATATCCAGGCATTTATCTACAACAATTCGTTCAAGAAGTTTTTCAATCTGCTGCATGTGCACTGGGATATGTGGAGAGGAAATTCAGTCACTACAAGCCGACCGTATATTTTCGTGCTGGAAGTCACCAATATATGCAACCTGAAATGCCCGTTTTGTCTGACAGGTAAGGGAATATCAGGTGGCCGTGATGTCAGGCACATGAATTTCGAAGAGGCCAAAAAGATAATTGACGCGGTTGGTGATTATGTCTATTTCCTGCAAGTGTATACGTGGGGCGAACCGTTATTGAACAAGGATTTGGTAAAAATAATCGAATACGGGAAGCAAAAAAACATATTTGTAATGCTGTCAACTAATGCTACGGCAATGACTCCGGCCTATAACGAGAGGCTGATCAATTCAGATATTGATTACATCATGGTGGCAATTGATGGAGGTAGTGACGCAACCTACGAGAAATATCGTGTTGGCGGGAATTATACAAAAGTGCTTTCAAACGTTAAAAATATACTGGAACAGAAAAAACAGAAAAATATAGAGCGCCCGTTTATTGAATGGCAGTTTATAGTATTCCGGCATAACGAACATGAAGCCAAAAATACGGAAAAGATGGCCTATGAAATCGGCATCAACAAGTTTACTCCCTTGCCTGCTTATGTTGAGGATCCAGAGTGGGCAGCAACCGATTCAGAATACAGAACGGAATTTGCCAACCCGGAACGCTTGCGAAACTGTGACAGACCATGGTCACACCTGAATGTCAGGGCGGACGGTGGTGTAGCATCCTGTTGTTATACTTTTTTCAAGAAGGATGATTTTGGCGAACTGTCCAAAAATACGTTTAATGAAATATGGAATAATGACAAATTTCAGGCATCGCGCAGATTAATCACACAGCAAAAACGCGGACAGGAACTGGAACAATCTGATCTGTTATGCCGCGATTGTATAAAAACAGGTGTCAGGCCATCTTTTATTGAAACCCCGACCAGCACTCAACGTACACAAGAAGACATCGCCAGGAATAAGGTTATACCCATAACCCAGATTAATTAACGTCATCTTTCACTTGCTGTAATTATCCGTTATGTATTTTTGTCCTGCGGTTGACCAAGATTGTAGTCAATGTAGAGATTATCTCGGCGGTTATTACCCATATCCGGCTGCCGATGGATATTATCAGGCAGGGAAGCGATGGTATTATCGGCAATAAAAGGAAATAAATTGCAGATTCACGGATACCAATCCCTCCCGGGACAAAAATAATGATGAACCCGAGCAAAAACCCGAATGCAATACTTGATCCGGCAATAATCCAGTTATCTGATGATAAAGGATAGATTGCCAGTACAAAAAATAAAAAAACCAGACAGAAGAGAATCCAGAAAAAAATGTAATACAGATAAAGTGCAAAAGTGTGCCGGTGAGAAAGTAATGTCAACGACCCCAGCTTTTGACCCAGATCACCAGGTAGGAATTTAAAAACAGAGAATATACGAGGGTGCAGTAACAAACCCAATATAAATATGGCAATGACCGGAACCCATATTTTGCCGGATAAATTACTAACGGATAACAGCGCAGGCAATCCAATAATAAAAGATGAAGCGATTAACAGAATCGTTTCAATGTAAAGACTGATGAGAGCAGTCTTGAGATCAATGCCCAGTTCACGGGACATTGTTGCCCTGCTGGCATATGCCCATATACCACCCGGCAGGTAGCGCGTTATGGAAGATACCATCCATACCCGCACGCTCGGCAAAAGCGGCGGCTTGTGCCCAATTGCTCTCAGGATTAGATACCAGCCGAAGGCATCAAGAAAGAAGACAGGTATGAGCAATAGGAAAGAGAGTATCAGGAAGTGATATCTGATCTTGAATTCAAGGGATTCAATTTCATGCCACTGATCGAGTAACAAGACAAGCATAAATAGTATGGATATAACTATTAATATGCTTTGCAGAAGTTTCATTCACCTTGCTCGTGCCGTGTTTTTATTTCCCGAGCGGGCACACCGGCAACTTTTATGTTTGGTTGTATTGAGTGAGTCACGACCGCATTGGCGCCGACAATAGCGCCATTACCAATAGTCACGCCGTCAAGGATCTTTACTCCGGCCCCGATCCACACGTTGTCTTCTATGGTGATGCCTTTGGCGGAATAACCCTGTTCGGAGATGGATCTGGTGGGGTTGTCAAAATTATGGCTTGAGGCAACCACAAAACATTGCCCGGCGATCATCACGTTATTGCCGATACTCAACCCGCCATTGCCATAGAGAATGGCGCCCTGTCCAATACCGCTGTCACGGCCAATATGCACGTAGCCGTTAGGAGGCCCGGCATTGATCATGGCAAAACTGCGCACAAAACTGCGCGCACCAATGGTAATTCCCTGGCTTTGTTTCGTTGATGCGATCAACTGGGCGAATTCATCGATAATAACATCTTCTTCCAGGGTGATTTGGCGCGGGCAACGCAGTGTTACATGACGCCCGATATATGTGTTCCGGTGAAAATGTTTGAATATCTTCGGGTACAGTGCATGCCGTAGCCCAAGGCCGGGTAATCCGGGCATTCCTGTACAAAGACCCAACAGCAGTTCATGCCAGATGAGAGCCCAGAGGCCGGCCCCTTCACCAACGGTCAAGCGGGTGTATCGCTGCAGCATTGATTCGTGGGCATATATTTCCGCAAGATTATAGTGACGAACTGGTTCTTTCATGAATCACGTCTCACTGGCAGTCTTGTTGCCTCTGCAACCCAGCTTGCACTTGCGCCGGGTCGGGCAGTTACATTTATATGATGAAAACCCGCATTTGTCAGCATGCGTTCAACATCTTCTTTCGTGAAATAGTAGGTGACCGGGGCGCCGAGTCGATCAAACCAGCCAAGCACGTTTTCCTTGAAGGGAAAATTTGCATAAATATGTCCCGGTATTTTATTTGCGAATGATTGAGTGGCAGTGAAACGCGAAAGGAAGCGATATGGAGTTAACAAAAACACCTCGGATAATACCGCGAGTACAAACGATAAACGGTGTAACAAGCGGTATGGCATTTTAACCGTAAGTTTCCGCAGCCATTTGATGGGTTGATACCATAATTCCCGTTTTCCATAGACCCAGATTACCAGCTTGTGCCCGAAGGGCACGGCACGTGCAATGCTCTTTATTGCGGTTTGTGGATCGGACAGGTGTTGGAGTACTCCAACAGAATAAACAAAATCAAAACAGGGTTTGACTGGAAGGGAATAGGCATCAGCCTGGATTATATGTAATCGCGGGTAGTGTTGCGCCTGCGCGTATGCTGTCTGCACCGCCTCACTCAAATCAACTGCCACCACCTCGGCACCTAGACTGCTGGCAATACTGGCAGGCCGTCCGGAGCCACAACCAACTTCCAGTACCAGCCGGTTACTGAAATCATCAGGGCTCAGGAAGGGTCGCACAAAACTCAGAAATATTTCCCTGAAATAGTCAAAGTTACGCACGAAGGTTGTCCACTGATAGCCAAATGCGTGCATGGTCTCAATCTTTTTGCGCGATTCGGAAATTCTGCCACCGCTGACCGGGAACATGTCTGGATATTTGCTGACGAAATCAGCATGGTATTGTGTAAGGGTCTCGTGGAGTAATTCTTGTGGTAACAACCGGGGAATTCCGCCAATGATGGGATAGATATTACCGCATTGACAGCTTAATTTGCCTTCAAGTATCTCAATATTATAACAATCGGGACACTCCGAAGGGTTTACGTCCTTCGCAGCAAGATTGCGTAACCCACAGTGCTGATGACAGGAAGCAGTTTTATTATTGAGCGTTAGCGTCTCCGATTGAAGTTGCTTTATCGTGAAAACATCGAGACGCAGGTCTCCGCTACAACCGGGACAACATAATATTTCCAGCAATCTGTATTTCATGTCGTGCTAACTTGAGGTGCAACGAGGACCTTAACCAGATCTTTATAAACCTGTGGGTTGCCACATAGAATATCTCCAACATTCAAATAATCTTCTTCCCCGGAGATATCACTTATCATTCCTCCCGCCTCTTCGATCAACAATGCGCCAGCGGCAATGTCCCATGGTTCAAGACCAAATTCCCAGAATCCGTCAAGACGCCCGCAGGCAACGTAAGCCAGATCAAGCGCAGCAGATCCGGCGCGCCTTATCCCTGCGGTCAAAGAGGATAGTGCCCTGAAGGTGTCGAGATATTGTTCAAATCGTTGTTGTTCCTTGAAGGGAAAGCCTGTGCCCAGCAAGGCCCCTTCCAGATATTTTTGACGGCTGACGCGGATACGGCGATCGTTGAGATATGCGCCATCTCCCCGGCTCGATGTAAATAATTCCTGCCGTAATGGGTCATAGACGACAGCCTGAGTCAATACGCCTTTATGTTGAAGCGCAATGGATACGGCAAACTGGGGAAATCCGTGCAGAAAATTGGTCGTTCCGTCCAAAGGATCAATTATCCATTGGTAATCATTATTTCCTTGTGGACCGCTTTCTTCTGCCAATATCGCATGATTGGGATAGGCCTTATGGATGGTATCAATAATGATTGCCTCGGCCTGCCGGTCAACTTCAGTGACAAAATCGTTCCTGCCTTTCGTACTGACCAGCAAATCCTGAATGTGGTCGATATGCCGTATAATGATATTACCCGCTGCCCTTGCGGCGCGAATGGCAATATTGAGCATCGGCTGCATAAGTGACTCCTGAATTTACGTAGGTTAATTGTAATGGAACTTGCTGGATTTGCCTCTCTTTAATGATCTCTGCGGGAAAAAATGAAAGATATTGATAACAATAATCCAGTGCCGTTAGACAGGATCGTAAACAAAGTACGGATTGTCATGGTAGAGACCACGCATCCTGGCAATATCGGGGCTGCGGCCCGTGCAATGAAAACCATGGGGCACAAGCGCCTGTATCTGGTCAGACCAAAGATATTCCCGTCTGCGGAGGTGACCGCTCGTGCCGCGGGTGCAGATGATATCCTGGCAGATGCTATTGTATGTAATTCCCTCCAGGAGGCGGTGCAGGATTGTGTCCTTGTGGTAGCCACCAGCGCCAGACCGAGAAGTATCCCGTGGCAGAACCTTGATCCACGGGAATGCGCGCACAGAATCATCGAGGCCGCGGATTCTGGCCAGATTGCCCTGGTATTCGGGCGGGAAAGTTCCGGCCTCAATAATGATGAACTGGAATTGTGCAATTCTGTGGTGCAGATCCCCACGAACACGCAATTCAGCTCCCTTAATGTGGCATCGGCAATCCAGATACTTTGTTATGAGATCAGGCAGGCAGCCAGTGAGACGGTAGAAGATGTTTCAGAGGATGAAAATAAAATACCATTGGCGTCAACAGAACAGATGCGGCTGTTCTATGAACATCTTGAACAATGCATGACGGAGGTCGGGTTTTATGATCCGGAAAAACCCCGCCGGCTGATGCGGCGGTTAAAACGCCTGTTTAACCGCGCACAGCTTGATCAAAGTGAACTGAGTATGTTGCGAGGGTTTCTCGTCGCGGTGCAGGATGCAGCGAGGAAAGACAAGATATAGGGAACCTCTGATTAAGTCAGCGGTTCCCGCAGCACAGGGAAGTGTTGCCATTTTCAGTCCCGCCCGGGCGGGACTGAAAATGAAGGAAAGTGCCAAGTTAATTAATATGGCACGTTTTTCACTTTCCGTGTTCTGAAAAGTCCAGGATGGACTTGTTCAGAACTTTCATAGAACACTATAAGCCTGAAAATCTTACCGCGCCTGTATCCTCTGTCTTTCTAGTGATTGTCCCAATCTGCCAGGCGGATTCACCGGATTCACGGAGTGATTGTATTGCCGCTTCTTTGTGCACATCCTTGACGCAAACAACCATACCCACACCACAATTAAATATTCGATACATTTCATATGCGTCGATATTCCCCTGTTCCCTGAGCCAGTTGAAAATGGGTGGCCACTGCCAACTTTGGGTATCAATACTGGCAACTAAACTGTCGGGTAAAACACGCGGTATGTTCTCGACCAGCCCGCCGCCGGTAATGTGGGCAAGTGCGTTTACAGATAATTTTTTAATCAGCCGTTGTATTGCCGAAACATAGATTTTGGTCGGTTCGAGTAACACCTCACCCATGGTCTTGTCGTAAAAAGATTTATCATATTGCGTGCCTGACTCCTTGAGTATCTTGCGAATTAATGAATACCCGTTTGCATGCGGCCCGCTTGAGGCAATGCCGATCAACGCATCACCCGCCCTGACCTTGCTGCCATCAATGATTTGATCCCGCTCTACCGCACCGACGCAAAAGCCTGCGAGATCATAATCGCCTGCGTTATACATCCCCGGCATTTCCGCGGTCTCTCCGCCGACCAGCGCGCAACCCGCAAGCTTGCATCCATGGGCTATCCCTTTGATGACGGTTCCGGCAATCTCAATGTCAAGTTTGGAACAGGCAAAATAATCCAGGAAAAATAACGGTGCTGCGCCTTGCACCAGGACATCGTTGACACACATTGCCACCAGATCAATACCAATCGTGTCATGGATGCCCATGTCGATGGCGAGTTTTATCTTTGTTCCGGCACCGTCTGTCCCCGATACCAATACCGGGTTCTTGTAGGACAGGGCAGAGATATCGAACAGGGCGCCAAACCCGCCAAGACCGCCGATAACACCTTCTCTATGTGTACTCACGGCTGCAGATTTAATCCGCTCAACAAGTTGGTTGCCGCGATCAATGCTGACGCCGGCGTCCTGGTAGCTTGTTTGTTTTTGCTTTTTGCGGTTCACCATTATGCATAGTATCGGGGTGTGAGTTATGCCGCAATCCTTGACTTGTACCCTGTACTTGCATAGCGTCCCTTAGTATGTTCAGGATTATTTTATTGTCGTTTGCCATTTGTACATTCTGGCCGATCCCCGGTCAGGCAGTGCTTGTCTCCGGATTGTATGAGGCGGAAATACCTGTTTCCGATCAATCGGCTGAAAGCCACAAAAAGAGTATTTCAGCGGCGCTGCTCGAAGTTTTAATCAGGCTGACGGGTGATCGCAATATACAGGGCAGTCAGGTAGCCTCTTATCTGCTGGGGCAACCGGATCGCTATGTACAGCAATATGAATATCGCAATAAACCTGTTGTAAAAAACAACCAGCTATCGCTGGAGCAACAGTTATTTCTCTGGGTACGTTTCAACTCCAATGCCCTCGACAAGGAATTACGGGCATATAATGTGCCTGTGTGGGGAGCGGTACGGCCTTCAACATTAGTCTGGCTTGCTGCTCAGGATTCCAGGACTCAAAGAATTGTAGGCCTTGAGGATGACTCCGGTTACACGGCATTTCTGGATAATCGCGCCCAGGACCGGGGCATCGCATTGGTTTATCCATTGCTCGATCCGGAAGATGCAGCGAAAGTCAAAGCTACGGATATCTGGGGCGATATCAAGGAACCTGTTTTATATGCCTCTGAACGTTACCAGACTGATGCAATTCTGACGGGCAGTATCGAGGCCTTGTCGGACAGCTTGTGGCAAGTCCGCTGGACAGCCTTCATCGACGCACAGGTCATCACCTGGACAACGCAGGGAGAAATGCCGGAAAGTGTTCTGATGGAAGGGATTGACAGATTGGCCGATGCACTCGCAGCCCGTTTTGCACAGGTGAGCACCTATGCGCAGGAATCGGGTATCGAGGTCACTGTCAATGGTATTGACAATTTTGATCAATATTCAAAAGTGCTACATTACCTGACGTCACTTAATTCAGTCATTGATGTTAAAGTCAAAACAGTTGAGCCGGCCAGCGTAACTTTTCTGGTTACGGCGGCCGGAGGTGAATTGGGCATCACGCGCGCGATTGAATTAGGCCGGACACTGGAATCAATAAACGGGACAGGCAATCCCTATCACTTGTTACCCTAAGGTTTGAAAATGACTGACGCACAAAAATGGCTGGTATTCAGCACTGTTCTCCTGGGTATCTGGGTGCTTTATTTACTGGTGCCCGTGCTCACGCCATTTGTTATTGCACTCCTCCTGGCCTATCTTGGCGATCCTGTTGTCGACAGACTGGAAAAATTCAGATTTTCCCGCACGTTTGCCGTGATTATTGTTTTTACCTTCATGCTATTTATCGGTCTTGCATTATTACTCATTCTGATTCCGTTGATAGAACGGCAGCTGGCCAGTTTTATCAGGGTTTTCCCGGAATTTATTACCTGGGTGCAAAATAATTTTGTTCCCAGGCTGGCAAATACACTTGGACTTGAAGTGGGAGATATCAATCTTGATGCGCTAAAAGATACCGTAATGGCCAACTGGCAGGATATTGGAAATGTCCTGAGACAAGTAATCGCAAAGATAACGCAGTCCGGACAGGTATTATTGGGATGGCTGGCTTATCTGCTTCTGATCCCGGTCGTAACATTTTATCTGCTCAGGGACTGGGATGTCCTGGTGCGGAAGGTTCACGAACTCATCCCCCGTCAACATTCGCCATTGATTACCAAACTTGCGCGTAATTGTGATGATGTTCTGGCTGAATTTCTGCGCGGTCAGCTGCTGGTCATGCTGGGACAGGGCATTATCTATTCCACAGGACTTTGGCTTGCAGGACTGGAGGTCGCATTGTTGATCGGTATGCTCGCGGGCCTGGTCAGTTTCGTTCCTTATCTTGGTTTTATTGTCGGCATTTCTGCAGCGGCAGTCGCCGCCCTGGTGCAATTCAATGATGTAATTCATCTGGTCTATGTATTATTGGTCTTCGGGATCGGACAAGTGATTGAAGGTATGGTTTTGTCGCCATGGCTGGTGGGTGATCGCATCGGTCTGCATCCTGTTGCCGTGATCTTTGCCGTGATGGCAGGCGGTCAGTTATTCGGTTTTTTTGGAGTGCTGCTGGCATTACCTGCCGCCGCAGTTATTGTCGTGTTGTTACGCCATCTTCGCAGTCACTATCTGCATAGCAGTTTTTACACGCCATGAACCGTATCGCCTCTGTAGGAGGCCAGATCCCCCTTGCGTTGAGTATTAAGGAAAAACCGGGTTTTGATCTGTTTGTTGTGGGTGATAATAGCGAGACATGTCACAGCATTAAAAGTATCGCCAAAGGCATAAAGCAATCCAGTTGTTATCTGTGGGGACAATCAGGTTGTGGTGTAAGTCATCTCCTCCAGGCAGCCTGTATGTTGGCTGATGATCATAAACGTAAGGTATCCTATATACCGTTAAAGGATCACGCCGCACTTGACCCGGAAGTCCTGGAAAATCTGGACAGCATGGATGTTGTGTGTATTGATGATATTGACAGCATCGCCGGTGAATTGGATTGGGAACAACCTCTTCTGCATTTATATAACCGGCTGCGTGAAAAAGGATGTGTCATGTTAATCGGGGCGCATACCGGCCCGAAAGCACTGGGATTTCAATTACAGGATCTGAAATCGCGTATGGTCTGGGATCTTGTCTATCACCTTAAATTGCTCGATGACTACGGCAAGATAGATGTATTACGCCTCAGGGCCAATGCACGGGCATTCGAACTCCCGAGGGAAGTCGCCGAATATCTGGTAAAGCGGGTCAGGCGTGATCTGCCGGGCCTGATTAAACTGCTGGACCAATTTGAAGAAGCGACCCTGATTGAAAAGAGAAAGCTGACTGTTCCATTCGTGAAGGAGTTACTGTCAGAATGACACGAATGTTCAAAGTTCAAGGTTCAAGGTTCAAGGTTCAACATTAAACCTTAAACCTGGAATATTTGCATAGAAGTGTTACTGTTGTCTGCCACGCTCCAAATTAAGAGCCGTCTCTGCGAGACGTTTCCCGAGGGCAATACACAATTGTTTTTCATCCGCGGTTAAATCCTGATCGGCTTTCTGTCCCGCGGTATGACTGGGCCCGTAAGGTGTTCCACCACTTTTTGTTTTCATCAGTTCCGGCACATCATAGGGTATCCCTACGATCATCATGCCGTGATGCAGTAGCGGCAACATCATGGAAAGCAATGTGCTTTCCTGTCCACCATGCAGACTTGCGGTGGAAGTAAAAACAGCGGCGGGTTTGCCGATAAGTTTGCCTGAAAGCCAGATATCGCTGGTGCTGTCGAGAAAATATTTCAGCGGGGCCGCCATATTGCCGAAACGGGTCGGGCTGCCCAACGCCAGGGCCGCACATTGTTCAAGATCGTCATGGGACACATAAGGAGGACCGGTCTCGGGTATTTCATCTGCGCTCTTCTCACACACTGTTGAGACCGGCGGCACGGTACGCAGCCGTGCCGTACAGCCTGAAACTGATTCAACCCCGCGGGCGATCTGTTGCGCCATTTTGGCCACATTGCCGTAACGGCTGTAATAGAGAACAAGTATTTCAGGCATCAAAATATCTCAATTGCTGTCCCACAAACACACATTCGTCATGCCGGAAACCCCGCTTTAGCGGGGCTATCCGGCATCCAGTAGCGCCCTGTTATGCCTAGATTCCGGATAATCACGATGTGATTTCCGGAATGACGGACCAGGAATATTTTGGACTTACTCAGAGTCACCCTAAAGTATCTCCAGCACGTTTTCAGGTGGCCGGCCAATGGCAGCCTTGCCGTTTGCGAGCACGATGGGGCGTTCAATCAGGACAGGATGTTTCAACATGGCCGCAATGAGTTTATCGTTACTCAGGGTCTCATCATCGAGTTTTGCCTTTTTGTACACGTCTTCATTTTTGCGCATCAAATCCCGTGGAGTGAGTTTGAGCAGGCGCAATATTTTTTTCAATGTGGTCTTGTCCGGCGGTGTGTTCAGGTACTCGATAATCACCGGTTCAATGCCCCGTGACTGTAATAATTCCAGCGTTTGTCTTGATTTTGAACAGCGCGGATTATGGTATATGGTAACTTTCATGCAATATTCCGGTACGTATCAGTGATACCAATTCTAACAGGTTGTAATGGTGATGTGGGAAACCATTCACTGAATATATAATAGATGAAAGTGAAATTCAGGCACGCAATGAAATGACGATCGGGATTTTAGCGTCTGTCCAGTCAGCTATTGTCTGGCTTTTTGATTTCACCCATTTTTTGTACCGGCAATTCACCGCCGGACGCGGACTGCAAACTGCCTCTGCGCTCGCTTATACGACACTGTTATCCATTGTCCCCCTGGTCGGTGTCATGTTCAGCTTCTTCGGTCATCTGCCCGTGTTCAAGGACATCAGTGAAATCATGCAGGAATTTGTTTTCAGCAATTTTGTCCCGGAGTTCGGACAGACTGTGCGGGAATACCTGATCAATTTTTCCGTGAAGGCGTCACAGCTGACGGTAACGGGGATTATTATCCTGGTGGTAGTTGCGCTTTTGCTGATGGAAACGATCGACAGCGCCCTGAACCATATCTGGCATGTTAGGGATAAACGTAAACCTGTTACCCGGTTTTTTATTTATCTGGCAGTTCTTACCATCGGGCCCGTATTGATCGGGGCTGGTTTCTATTCCACATCCTATCTCTTGTCATTGCCAGTGATTGATACTGTAGATGCTTCATTGCGCTTCAAGGGCAGGTTGCTTGCCTCGTTGCCGTTCTTCACCACAAGCATTGCATTTATTCTTTTATATATTCTTGTTCCTGCCTGTTATGTAGGCCGCCGCAACGCCATTATCGGCGGCGTAACTGCGGCATTGATGTTCGAGGTTGCCAAGTACTCGTTCGGAATTTATGTCAAGGCCGTCCCGGCCTATGAAATGATCTACGGTGCGCTTGCAGTCATGCCCCTGTTTCTCGTCTGGATCTATCTGTCGTGGCTGATTGTCCTGTTAGGCGCGCAGATTACCTACAGTCTTTCTGTCTTTCGGCAGGAAAAGCAATGATTGGTGAATAGTGATTGGTAACAAAATACTGATCACTGATTACTAATTACTCGCCGCTCATGGTCATCCTCGGCAACTGCTCCCGGCGTTGCTCTACCTCCTACTTCCTTGTAGTCGTGACTTTGCGGCATTCGTGCGGTCGCTCTTTGATATCCATATCATCGCGACATTCGTGCATCCCTGCACATCATCCTGCACTTCATCACCAATTACTAGTCACTAATCACTGTTAGTCAGCCTTGCAATTGAATTGATCGAAACCCAATGTTGATTCGATCATCTTGTTTGCGCTCACCTTGAATTGCTTGTTATTAAAGTTGATCTCAAGTTCCCTGTCGGAGGAATAGAGGCCTTTGCTGGTTATGATTGAAATGTCTTTATCCTGCGCAGGGTTTCCCGTCAAAAAGGCCCGCCTGAATTCACAATCGGTTTGATTCCCGGTATGCGCACGGATTGAAGCCGGATAAACCTGGTTCGCAATGGTTTGTATCCCGGTCTTGTAAATTTTATTCTGACGGATCAATAACCAGCGTATTGAACCGAGTTTCCAGTTACCATTGGGCTTCCCTTGTTCAATAGGGCTGAATCCAACCAGATCACCGACGCGGATGCCATTGCCGGGTTTACCCTCACGTGTTATTGAAATACCGCCTGCACTTATATCGACCAGTGACCATGGTTCCAGAATATAACGGATTGTTTTATCAGTGTTGTCATTAACAAGAGGTCCGCTGTCATTCTGGTTCTGGCTGATGAAATCCTGTTTCCGGTTAACATAAAAATAAGCCGAATTCAGCCCATGAGTGAGATTTAAACTGCCAGTTGCAGTCTGGCGCGGGGAGTGCCGTTGCGCGGGGAGGCCCCATGCCTTATGCATGATCCCAAGTAAAAATTTGGCGTAATAGGGGGAAAGCACAAGAGACTCGTCCTGCCCGCTTTTGGAGCCAATCCGGTCGATATGTTGTTGTACGATGGTCCTCAGTGTATTTGCATCAATCAGCCGGTGGTGCTCGGTCGCCTGGGATATATCAAACTTGCTGTACGGGAGGGGACGGTCATCGCTCTTCAGGCAAACTACAAAAGCCCCTCCCGGGTTATCAACCTTGGCAAATGGCCGTATCTCTGCATGGTTTGACCAGGTATTAAGCTGATCGTAAATTTCCCAGATGGCCCCGAACGGCAAATGATTGGGATCGGCGAGCGACGCCAAAACAATTTGTTTATACGCATATTCAATAGACACAGGGTTGTCTTTCTTGCCCGTATTCGGCAATTTGATTGGGGTTTTGTGCTGGTTGGTGCTTTCCGCGAACTGGTAGAGAAAATTCAGTTCTTGCCAGACGTTTTTGGGGATGGGGGCATATTCAAGAAAACTGAAGATCAGGGCATGCGATATATAGTTCATGGCCGAGAGAATGGCTTGCAGGGGAAATTTATTCTGTCCCCACAAACTCTTGTGACTCAGGGCCTCATCGACCGCCAGTCTGCTCCCGCGCGCCAGTTCGACCGCAAGACGCTTCATGCTTTCAATCTGGTTTTGCATGGTCTGGATACTTTGCAGGGTATGTTGCGCGCCGGAGCGGATCTGGGAATCCAGGTAATATTGATAAGGCCGGTTGTAAAGACTGATCAGCTCCAGGCGCTGCGAGAATTTCATGGCCACTTTATTGCTTGCATGCAGGGCGTCGTACAACAGTTTGCTGGTGTTCTGGAAATCAATGTAAGGGAGTGAGTCCAGCCATTCCTCGACATACATGGGGCGAGTTTCAATCTCCTGCCCGCGCATGGGTAATTGATGAAGTTGGGCTGCCATCTTGTTCCCCCCGGTTAAGATGCCCGAATCCCCTGGTTTAAAGAGGATTTAAGTATTAGTGATGGTTTTAAAAAAATTATCGTTAACCGCGGCCTTTGCAGCCACGATCCTGTCCCCCGATAGTGCTATTCAATATACTATTTTCATATGAAACAAACCATACATTGCTATGTATCCGGTGACGCGGGAACAGGCCGCACTGTTTGGGATCACCGGCTGGGTACGTAACCTTCCCGATGGCCGGGTCGAGGTCATGGCCTGCGGCGAAGAGGAACAAATAAAGCAATTACTTGAATGGCTCAAAAGAGGCCCGGAAATGGCGCGGGTACTTAAAGTAGAAGTGGTAGATGACGTGCAGGATGCACTAATGCCGCGGGGTCAGGATGACCAAGAGCGGCGCGAAGAGTTTGATAAATTTTCTATCCGATATATATCCTCTTTTTTTAAATAAGGCGTTTCCGCCCCCCGATCCGGCGCCGTATCCAGCTGAAAACCTGTCCCGGATACCGGAATTTCCCTGTCTTTGGTCGTAATAACATATGTTATAATTTCCGGGAAACCCTTGGTTTATGCAGGGTTTGAACAGCTACGGAGAACAATCATGAAGCTCAAAATCACTGCCATCAGTAATTCCGCTGGTGTCATCCTGCCCAAAGAACTGCTCGCCCGATTACGGGTGGACAAGGGCGACACGCTCTATGCCATCGAAGTACCGGACGGGATCAAACTTATGCCGCACGATCCGGAGTTTGAGAAACAAATGGACGTTGCGGAAAAGGTCATGCACCGTCGCCGTACCCTGCTGCACAAGTTATCTGAAAACTGAGTGGCGTCATGATTGTCTGGATCGAAAAACAACTGGTATTGGCGATTCATGATCGCCAGCTTGCTGAACACGGCGGCAGTGCCGGGGTGCGTGATGAGAATATGCTCGAGTCGGCACTGGCCCGTCCGCAGCAACTCTATGCATATGGAGATCCGCCGCCGGACCTGGCCGATTTGGCGGCAACCCTGGATTATGGTCTCGCGCGTAATCATCCTTTTGTAGATGGCAACAAACGAACGGCAGCGGTCACCTGCGAAACATTCATCGAATTGAATGATAGTCTACTGGAAGCCGAGGATGTTGATCTTTTTCCGCGCTTTCTTGACCTTGCAGAAGGTAAACTCCCGGCTGAGGAATTTGCGCAATGGTTACGGGAACATATCACGACCAAACCCAGGGACGCCGTACAAGGAAGTACAAGTGTCGCAAGAGATAAGGATATCGGACGCGACCGGAAGAAACGCTATAAAGCCCGTACGGGGAAGAGGCACAAATAAAGCAATTTATGAAAAAGTATAAACGTAATCTGGCAGATGAATTGGCAAAAGGCATTTCGCTGCCATGACTAAACATATTTACGAGGACCCTGGCCAGCGGCGCCCTTCCAGCAATGAGAATTTTCTGATCCTTGTTGTCCTTGGGCTTGGTTTACTGGTTTTATTCAGTTTGCACAATTCGAAAAAAACAAAAGATTCACTTTCCGGGACAGAACAGCACATCGAAACGATCATCGAGCAGGAACCGCAGGGACAGGCGCGGCAAAAACGGGAACCCCAAAAAATAGAACAAGCAGTCACTGAAAAAACACCGCGGGCCCGGATACGCATCGAGGACCCGACGAAAGAGGACTACCCTGCGGTGCTTATTACGCCGGGAGAGGTCGACCTTTCAATAGGGATTTATGGTTTTTCTCCCGTTGAGTTTGTGGGGCCTGCAACCAGTGCCCCGCTGAATATCCAACTCACGCAGGAAAAATCCGGCGATATCCGGAAAGCACCCGGATACAAGGGCAAATCGCAATGGTATGGCACTATGGATCTTGGCAACCAGGAGAACAAACGCTTTCACTTTGTGCTGGATCAACAACATGATGAAAGTTTTGTGCTTTATTTTGACAAGAATAAAAACGGCGATCTGACGGATGACGGAAAGCCGTTGGTAAGCCAGGGATACAGCCTGGGCGGCCCCCGTGAATTTGCAACCGCGATTGCTGTCCCGTGGCGGACATTGATTAAAAACTCTCCGTTTGATGGTGATTTCCATATATGGTTTTACTGTACCGAGGCCGGTTGGAAGGAGAACAAGGCTACACATTACAGCCGCACCCAACTCCAGGGGAAACTCAGGATCGGAGACCATGAGTATATGGCGCTGCTGATCGACCAGGGCTATAACGATGCTGATCTTACCAATGATGGTGTTGTGATTGATCTTAACCGGAATGGGGAGATTTATAATCATATGGATGGCGAGACTGATCAGGGTGAACAGGCTCAGACTGTTCATGAGATTGACGGAAAAACCTATACGTTTAATGTGGTGTGGTGACATACACGGACGTATTAATACTGCGGGCGCATGGATCGCAGGAGCAGTGGACATACAAGGCAAGGATTGTTCATTAAATTCCTTTGACTCATTGGAATTCAGTGGCTATCATTCATGAACTACTACCCCGATTGTTTCGACTGTCGGGCGCGGGGCCTCTTCGGAGGCCCTAGCTTTTTCGAGGGACCGGAAATATGAATAAACCTCCATATCGCACCATCGTCTACATCGACGGCTTTAATTTCTACTACGGCGCAGTCAGGGGAACACCGTGGAAATGGCTTGATCCCGTTACCCTTTCCCGAAAAATCCTTGGGTCACAAAACAAGCTCGTCAAGATGAAATATTTCACTGCACGGGTGCAGTCCTCGCCCAATGATCCAGGCGTGAATATCCGGCAGGACACTTACTTGCGTGCGCTGCAAGCCCACAGTCCGCTGATTGAACTTCATTTCGGACATTTCCTGCGTCACAGGATTTCAATGGAGCACTGTAATCCGCCTCCGCCCTCGGTTGAAGTCTGGAAGAACGAAGAGAAAGGCTCCGATGTAAATCTCGCGTTACACCTCCTCAACGATGCATGGTTGGATACCTATGACTGCGCAATGATCGTATCCAATGATTCCGACCTTGCTGAATCGCTGCGGCTGGTGAAGAATCAGCACAAGAAATTGATTGGTCTCGTTACGCCCGGCGCGCCGCAGAGAAAAACTTCCCGGCAACTTCGCCAATATGCGGATTTCGTTAAGCCGATCCGCACTTGGGCCAAGTCCGTGCCATACATTACTTAGCCAAAGGCAGCATGCGCTGTGCAAACCGCCTATTCAGACGATTTGTCGCCTTGTTTATCGTAGTAAATCCGGGGAAATGGACTATGTTTATAAGGGCAGTATTACAGGAAGGTAAATTATGAAAAAGATCATCACATTATTTCTTCTCTATTCGTTATCCGCCTTCGCACAGACGGACATTGATGCTGCGAATAAAGCCTTTGATGCGGGTGATTATGAAACAGCCTATAAATTGTATTTACCTTTGGCTGAAAAAAGGGATGCCGAAGCTCAGGCTAGAATTGGTGGATTTTATTTACTGGGAAAAGTCGTAGCGCAGGACTATACGGAAGCACTGAAATGGTATCGCAAAGCCGCGAACCAGGGGCATGCCAAAGCCCAAAACAACCTTGGTATGATGTACTTATCAGGACAAGGTGTAACACAGAATTATGCGACAGCGCTGAAGTGGTTTCGCAAGGCCGCGGACCAGGGGGATGCTGAGGGGCAAGATACTCTCGGTATTTTATACGAATTAGGAGAAGGCGTAGAGCAGGACTATGCGGAAGCGCTGAAGTGGTATCGCAAGGCCGCGAACTAGGGGCATGGCCTCTCCCAAACAAATGTTGGTGTTATGTACTTAAAGGGATTGGGTACAGAAAAGAATTATTTTGAAGCGTTAAATTGGTTTCGCAAGGCCGCTGAACAGGGAGTTTTGGAAGCCCAAAGCAATATTGGCTATATATATGAAAATGGTTTTGGAGTCCCGAAGGATATTATCCGGGCTTATGCCTGGGGCAGCATCGCTTTGGCAAACGGCTACGACGCTGCAAAAATACCAGTGAATGCGTTAAAAGCCCGAATGAACAGTCAACAGTTGAATAAGGCCAATATGCTTATCAAGGAAATAAATGAAACCTACGGAAAGAAAGATAATAAATAAGTTGATGTGCATAGATGTATGAATGTCGCGATGATATGGATCTCAGAGAGCGACCGCACTAATGTCGCGGTTACATGGCCGCTCTTTCGCTTCCTCGATCGCTGTTCCCGACGCGATTCTACCTTCTCCATCCTTGGAGTCGTGCGA
Organism: Gammaproteobacteria bacterium; assembly: GCA_016844485.1. GTDB lineage: Bacteria > Pseudomonadota > Gammaproteobacteria > Eutrophobiales > Eutrophobiaceae > JAENIZ01. The sequence continues at coordinate 21,353 of JAENIZ010000009.1, forward strand.
GCGCGGCATTAGCACATCCATGTGCGTCAGATGCAGGAGCGACGCATAAACTCCACTACATCATCCAGAATAATCTCTTTTTCTTTTCCATCACTCCGTGATTTGTATTCAATTATATTTTCATCCAGTCCTTTTTCACTAAACGTTAACCGATGTGGAATACCGATCAAGTCCGCATCGGCGAACATGACGCCGGGGCGTTCCTTGCGATCATCGAGCAGGATTTCAATGCCTGCTTCCTGAAATTCTTCATAAAGTTTCATTACGGCTTCACGCAGACGTTGTGACTTGTGCATGTTGATCGGTATGAGTGCGGCATGGAAAGGCGCAATGTTCACCGGCCAGATGATGCCGCGATCATCATGATTTTGTTCAATGGCCGCGGCGACGATGCGCGATACGCCGATGCCGTAACAACCCATAATTAATGTTTTGGCCTCCCCGTTTTCATCCAGGCAGGTCGCCTTCATGGCCTTACTGTATTTGGTGCCCAACTGGAAGATATGACCGACCTCGATCCCTTGCGCTACCATGAGCGGCCCTGAACCATCCGGCGCAGGTTCTCCTGCGACAACATTACGAATATCAGCAGACCGCGGTTCGGGTAAGTCCCGCACCCAGTTCACACCGATGAAATGTTTGCCTTCTTCATTCGCGCCACAGACAAAGTCAGAGACCTGAACGGCACTCTGATCTACGATGACAGGAATCTTCAGCTTGACGGGACCTATGGATCCGATATCGCAGCCGATTGTCTTTTTAATTAATTCGGTTTTCGCAAACTCGAGCGGTTTGGCAACTTCAGGAAGTTTCTCCGCCTTGACCCGGTTCAGTTCATGCTCGCCGCGCAGGACGAGGGCAACCAGTTCGTCATTGCTGCCTTTAACGATCAATGTTTTTAAACATTGTGCTTCCGGCACGTTAAGAAACCGGCTGACTTCTGCAATCGTGTGCTGGTCCGGCGTAGCTACAACCGCCATTTTCTGCTTGGGCGCGAGACGTGTCGCATCTGATTCATGCGCAGGGACCATTTCAATATTCGCGGCATAGTTTCCATTCTCGGTGTAGACGATCCGGTCTTCGCCGGAATCCGCGAGCACGTGGAATTCATGCGAGGCATTGCCGCCGATGTTGCCGGTGTTTGCTTCGACGGCACGGTACTTCAACCCGAGCCGATCAAAGATGCGGGAATAGGTGCTATACATTTGATCGTAGGTCTTTTGCAGGCACTCTTCCGTCAAATGGAATGAATAGGCGTCCTTCATCAGGAATTCACGCGCGCGCATAATGCCGAAGCGGGGCCGAATCTCATCGCGGAACTTGGTCTGTATCTGGTAGAAGTTGGCAGGCAGTTGTTTGTAACTCCGGATCTCACGGCGCACCAGGTCGGTAATTATCTCCTCGTGCGTAGGTCCGAAGCAGAATTCGCGCTCATGCCGATCTTTCAAACGTAAAAGCTCCGGGCCATATTGATCCCAGTGCCCGGATTCCTGCCAGAGTTCGGCCGGCTGCACTGCCGGCATCAGTATTTCCTGTGCCCCGGCCCGGTCCATCTCTTCACGCACAATGGCTTCAACCTTGCGCAATACCCTCAGACCCAGGGGTAACCAGGTATAAATGCCAGCCGCCAGTTGCCGGATCATCCCCGCCCGCAGCATCAGGCGGTGGCTGATCACCTCGGCATCGGCCGGGGCCTCCCTCAGTGTTGCCAGCAGATATTGAGAAATTTTCATTGGTTTTGTTCTTTCCGGGTCTGTCCTGTCCGGGTATGTTATCGCAACTGGCGCAATCTACAGAATTCCGCAGGTTTCATTGTCAATGGATTAAAATCACAGGCTTTGTGCATGGCACAACTTGACCTCTGCAAAGAATGCCAGTAATTTCACACAGTTAATATTTAAATGCCAAAAAGACTACGGGTAACAGACAGTGGCTAAATCAAAAGAAATACTGCGCGGGGCGGAAATATTCATTCGTGCCCTGAAAGAAGAGGGGGTCAAACATGTGTTTGGCTATCCCGGTGGCGCGGTATTGCATATTTATGATGAATTGTACAAGCAGGAAGAACTGGTGCATATCCTCGTCCGGCATGAACAGGGTGCGACACACGCTGCGGACGGTTATGCACGCGCGACCGGCAAGCCCGGTGTCGTGCTCGTCACCTCCGGGCCGGGTGCAACCAATTGTGTCACGGGGATTGCCACGGCCTATATGGATTCAATCCCGTTGGTGGTGTTCACCGGCCAGGTGCCCACGCACCTGATTGGCAATGACGCCTTCCAGGAGGTCGATGCGATCGGCATTACACGTCCCTGTGTGAAGCATAATTTCCTAGTCAAGGATGTGCACGATCTGGCCAAGACCATCAAGCGCGCATTTTATGTTGCAACAACTGGCCGGCCGGGACCGGTGGTCGT